>CAJUFL010000011.1 GCA_910585605.1 uncultured Lachnospiraceae bacterium
TAGATTCCTGCGTCCGTCCTCACCCGCCATGGAAGCGTCCCCAGTAAGCTAAACAAGAATTTATAAAAAATAATTGACAAAGGGGAAAACTTTGAGTATTATAAGTGAGTATGTTTACATTAGATTGTCCGTGTCCGGTTTTAATGTAAAACCATAAAAATAAATATTATTATGCAATGGAGGTGTCTGATTTGGCTAATATCAAATCTGCAAAGAAGAGAATCAAAGTTATCGAAACAAAAACTTTAAGAAACAAGATGGCAAAATCTAAATTAAAAACTATCATCAAAAAGTTTGATGCTGCTGTAGCTGCTAACGATAAGGCTGCTGCTGAAGCTCAGTTAAAGGTTTGTACATCTGAACTTAGCAAGGCTGCTGCTAAGGGAATCCTGCACAAGAATACTGCTTCTAGAAAAATTTCTCGTCTGGCTGCTACTGTTAATAAAATGGCTTAAGAGAATATATTTTTTTGCATTCAAAAAGGACTGCTTAACCCACAGTCCTTTTTTATTTTATAAAAAATCCCTCTAAAACGTCCTATGGGGTGCTGAATTCCACAATCAGCAGTTCCACTCCTACAATGTCCGATATCCGTCCTGTCTTAATGCCCTGATCCGTTTCCTGGCATTTTCCTACCATCTTTTTTAACGTTTCATAAGAATATTTGCCTGCCTGTGCTGCATATTTTTTTACACTGAACGGTGGAATTCCACAAGCAGAAGCAATCTGTTTATTATCCTTCCCTATATTAGACAATTCCGAAATCTGCATTAAAATATGAAAATGTCTGGTCAGCATATACAATACCCGCATAGCTGGTTCCTTCAATGCCAGAAGATCATGGTATAACAGCAATGCCTTGTCCTGATTATGATTGCCAATGGCGTCTAACATATCAAACATTTTATCCGCTGCCTGGCTTACACATACTTCCTTAATATCCTCCACTGTAATCTGCTTTCCTTCCAGCCGGTAACAAAACAGCTTTTCCAGTTCATTTTTTAGGAGCAGCATATCCGTTCCCATATGTTCCACAAAATAAAAAACGGCAGCTTCATCAATCTGTTTTCCTTCTGACCTGCACAATCCTTTTACCCAGGAAATCAGCATTTTTTCATCCGGAGTATTCATCTCCGATACATATCCGTTTTTTCCTATCCATTTAAACAAACGGTTGCGTTTGTCCACATCCTTTTCCACAAATATCATATAAGTGGATTCGGGAAATGCTGCCAGATGTTTTTCAAAATCCTCCGGCGCCTTTTTTAACAAACCACTGTTTTCCAGCACGATCACTCTGTGATCCGAAAAAAACGGAAGGGTTTCTCCGATATCCAGCACATTCTGAACAGGAATCCCATTCCCCTCAAAGTAATTCAGATTCATATTATCATCCGGATCGACCAATGCCTTTACCAATTTATCCTTATACTGCCGTTTCAGATAATCCTCCGCACCAAACAGCAGGTAAAACTGCTTTATTTTATTTGTCTCGATATCTTGATTAATATTTTTCATATCTGCTCTCTCAGTCTTTTATATACGTTCCTATCTGGTACTTTTCTCCATCTGTATCTATGGTAATCGCTCCGTTATCCTTTGTCAAATAAATATTTTTGCAATACTGCCCAAGACGCTTCATAACATCCTTTGCAGGATGGCCATACTGGTTTCTCTCCCCGACAGAAATACAGGCCGTATCAGGCGAAAAATGTTTTAAAAACTCCTCACCAGAAGATGTTGCCGACCCGTGATGTGCCACCTTAAGAACTTCTATACTGCCTGCCATTTTATCTGCAATCTCTTTTTCTATCACCTCATCCATATCTCCGGTAAACAACATATCAAAATTATGATAAGTAAGCCACAAAACAATGCTTCCCTGATTCTTATCCTCGTACCTTTGATTTTGCGGGTTTAGGCAGTAAAATTCAACATCCCCCACAGAAAGTCTGTCTCCAGTTTTTATATAATAAATATGGCACCCTTTATCTTGTGCTTTTTTCTCAAGAGAACAAAATGCACTGTCCGGATTGGCGATCAATGGCAGGACAAAATTTTTAATAATAACCTTATCATCCTCCAAAAGCTCTAAAATACCGCTATAATGGTCGCTGTCACTATGAGTGACAAACACATAATCCAAATCTCTTGCACCATGATACTTCATTCCGCTTTTTAATATGTATGTTCCTACATTCTGCCTAGAACTGCTTCCCCCATCAATCAGAATATGCTTTCTGTCCGGTGTACGAATATAAATGCCGTCTCCCTGTCCTACATCAAACATACAGATTTTAAGCTTTCCGGGAAGATATAGACTGACCAGCAAGAGACAAAAACAAACTGCCATAAGACCTACTGCCTTCCGCTTCTTCTTATAAACAGCTATCAGGAAAGCCACAAGTATCCCATAATAAACAACTATCCAGATTACAGAAGGTCTTCCTGTACAGATTGTATGAACTGGCAATCGTTCGCTCCATATGCATAACTGCTCGTACAATCGGAATATCAGCTGTGCCGGCTTTGCCAACAGATATGCCCCATTCGGGAAAAAACACCCTGTTATTCCCGCCCCGATCAGCAGAGCCAGCAGCAGGCTCATAACAGGTATGACTACTATATTTAAAAAAACTCCGTATAGCGGCACTTCATAAAAATAATATAACAGGATTGGGAACAGAGTTATCTGCACACTGATGCTGACTGCCAGCCCTTCCCCAAAATAAGAAAACTTTCCAAATATCTGCTTCCATACCGGATTTACGACAGCAATCCCGATCACAGCTCCAAAAGATAATAAAAAACCCACCTGCGTAATCTGATATGGATTTATCATAAGCATAACAAGTAAAGCCGTAGCTATTGCGGTTATCATGTCATAACATCTTCCACTGACATCCGCACCCATAGAAAGTATCAGCATAACGACTGCCCGCAAGGTTGCACCTGAAAGTCCTGTCATAATACCATACAATAAAATAAAAAAGATTCCTGCTCCTGCGGCTGCCAAAAAACTCCCGGATATTTTCCTTAAAATACGGTAAAGCGTTCCTCCGATCATTGCAATATGAAGACCGGAAATAGCGATAAGATGCGCAATTCCATTTCTTTGATAAAGATTTTTAATGTCTTTATCCATCTCCTCCTTATCACCCAATACCATTGCTTTTGCCAGGGAAGAATCTTTTATTTCAAACACCTTATCATAAATCCCGCCCAGTTTTTTCCTTATCCGGTAGAGCCACTCCCTTATCGGAATCATGACGGACTCCTTTTTATGAATCTTCACATTGTTTAGGGAAAGAAAAATGCCTTTTCCATATTGATAACTCTCCTCATCATAACTTCCCGGATTGGAAGCCTTTGAAAACGGCTTTACTTCTCCAGTTCCGGTTATTGCACTTCCAAGGATAAACTCCTGATCCGTTTCCAGAATAATAGATATAGAAAGGCTTTTGCCCTCTATCACAGAACTTTTGATTATATATTTATTTCTACTGCCGGATTCCTCCCTCTTTTCCACCCTGCCGCAAAAAAACACTTTTTTCCCGTCAGACATCCTGCAAAATTCCATGCACTCCTGCATATAAAGCAAGCGGACAGCTCCGAATAAGAAAAATACACTTCCCAGTAAGATGATCAATTTATTTTTCTTTAATAATATAATCGGAACTGCTCCAGCTATTATCCCTGCCATTAAAAAACCTGTCAAACCTATCGGTAATATCCTGCATAGTACTTCTCCAAGCATGAACAAGATTGCCCAATAAAGTACAGGTCTGTTCAATTATTCTTCTGCCTCCTCCTGTTCTATCAAATCCAGATTTCGCTCAAAAATGCCATCAAAAGGCAATGTCTCTCTGAAAAATTCCTGTTTCTCCCCATTTCTCAAAAATTGAACCTTGGAAACTGTTGGCAATTCTACCAGAGAGTTTACAATAGAATATATAATGATATCATTTTTTAACGGATTATCCGCATTATAAAATTCATCACTTAAATCCACATAACAGATTCCATCCTTCACCAAAATATTACGTATTGTCGTTGACTTTGGAATCGTAGCAGTATATTCTTCTGTTCCTGGTCCCTCAATTAAAGATTCTAACACCAGTCTGTCTAAGGAAGTTGTATTGGAAATCTCCACAGCTTTACGGTATTCTTTTAATGCTTCTCCCGACTGGCTTGCAAAATATAATACAATTGCTCCTTTTTGCTTATATCCACTCTCGTTGCCAAATGACATCGTAAAGGAATCCTGATCAAAATTTTCCGTTACCGTCGCTGTGTCCTCATTGGTACTCGCGACATCTGTCAAAGAAAGTGAAATGGAATTGACATCCTCCAACTGTAACAGAGTCTTAACAATACTGGCTTTAAAAAAAAGAAGGGTGTCTGCGTTTATGGCATCATAAACAATATTAAAGGACACTTCCAGCCTTCCGGACTTCTCTCCAAGCACAGAACCAAGATAAGTTAACCCATCCGGTATCGGTGATTGAATTCTCTCTGTTGCCTCTACATCAAAAAGATTATTGATTATTTTAGAAACTGTATCAGTCAACGGTTCTTCCCGGTCTATGGTATAGACTTCGGGAACAATTCCTGTCTTATCGAAATTAACATAATATATATATATCTGGTTTTCCCCCAACGCTTTCTTATCACTCTCCCCGCTTTCCACTTTTCCACAGGCAGCAAGAAGCATGACAGCAAGTATCAGGAAACATAATCTTATTTTTTTCATTTTCTTCACCTAACTAACATATTTGAGAGGAATTCTTACCGTAAAGGTTGTTCCTTCTCCCGGTTCTGAATAAAGCTTAATCGCCCCTTTATGCATTAAGACTGCATTTCTGGTAATCGCAAGTCCTAAACCAGTACCTCCTGTTTCCCTGCTTCTTGCTTTATCCACACGATAAAACCGTTCAAAAACCTGAGCCTGGCATTCCTCCGGTATCCCCACACCATCATCCTGCACTTTGACATAAAAAAATTTATGATCTGCATTTAATGATACATGAACATTTCCGCCATCATTATTATATTTAACTGCATTTTCTATCAGATTGGAAAACGCCAGTGACATCTTAACCTCATCTACTTCTCCGACCACTTCCCGAAAGCTTTCAAAAACTACCTCAATATTACGCTTTGCAGCCAGGGGCTTTATCCTTTTTAACAATAACTCCAGCAAAATATTAATATTAACCGGTTCAACATTTAATCCCGATGCTTTCTTATCCATCTTGACCAATGTCAGCAGATCATTAATAATCTTACTCTCACGGTCAATCTCTTCCACCATGTCTGTCATAAATTCCCGGTACATTTCATTTGGCACCTCTTCCTGCATCAGTAAAGAATCTGCCAGCACTTTCATAGATGTAATAGGCGTTTTCAGTTCATGGGATACATTGGAAACAAACTCCTGTCTGGAATCTTCCAGCACCTGCATCTTATTCAGCAACGCATTAAAGGAATCTGTCAATCTGGACAATTCATTATAACGGCTTTTCACCTTTAAATCCTCCAACTGTCCTTCACTCAAGCCTGAAATCTGCATATTCAGCCGATTTATATCATATACACTGACGTTACATATAATAAACGCTGCCACAAAAGCCATTAGCGAGAACAGCAAAATCAATACATCTGCCTGCATGGAAATATACGCATTGGTATTCTCAATATCCTTAAGTGAAACCATGGCGATCATGGCACCATTCACTGTTCTATCCACGTTGACAATTGGTATGATAATTTCTGCATAGTCATCCACCATCCGGATATTTTTATCCTTCTCACCACGCATTACCTTTACAACTTCATCATAAATAATATAATTATTCTGGTCAATGGTATAGGTATCTTTTACAATCCTGTAACTGGAATCAATGACCAAAATCCTGCCTTCCCAAACATTAGCAAGCTGGTCAATCTCTACATTCAGATTACTCTGTAATGCATCAATGGTAAACTGATTCACCAGAATCTGATTTCCTAAAATGCTGCACTGGTTCTGTACCAGTAAAAGTTTCTCTTCGATCGTCTTATCATTGTAAGACTTTTGCAGCAGCAGGTTAAAAATAAACATGGAAAGCAATGCCAGCAGAAAAAAGGAAATAAAAACAACGACCTTAAGACTTCGGAGTGGATTAGATTTTATCTTATTTCTTAAAATAGTAACCCACTCCCCACTTTGTCTGAATATATTTTGGATCTCCCGGATTGGATTCTATCTTCTCTCGCAGCCTTCTTACATGAACATCTACCGTTCTTCCGTCTCCTAAGGCATCACTGCCCCAGACCTCCTTTAACAAATCATCTCTAGAATATACTTTATTGGGATGAAAAAGCAGCAATGTCAGAATATTGAATTCCTTCGCTGTAAGATTAATCTCTTTTCCTGCCAGAGATACTCTCCGGCTGTCCATCTCTATCTTCAATTCTCCTTCTATCAGAGTTTTTGGATTATCGACAGCAGGAGTTTTTTTCTGATTCCTGC
Organism: uncultured Lachnospiraceae bacterium; assembly: GCA_910585605.1. Taxonomy (GTDB): domain Bacteria; phylum Bacillota; class Clostridia; order Lachnospirales; family Lachnospiraceae; genus CAG-590. Next base: position 6,515 of record CAJUFL010000011.1, read on the forward strand.
GGATTATCGCCTTGATTCTCGCTTTTACTTCCAAAATATTAAACGGCTTGGTAATGTAATCATCTGCACCATATTCCAGTCCCAGTATTTTATCCATATCCTCCCCTTTCGCTGTCAGCATGATAATCGGCACGTCCGAAAATTCCCTAATCGCCTGACACACTTCAAAACCAGATAAACCGGGAAGCATCACATCAAGAAGAATGATATCAAAATCATTATTTTTCGCCAGTTCCAGTGCTTCTTCTCCATCATAGGCGGCAGTTACCACCATCTCATCCTGTTCCAGGGAAAATTTGATTCCTTTTACAATTAATTTTTCATCATCTACTACCAATACCTTTTTCATTCCAAATCTCCTCTATTTTGTGACAGTTTTATATAGCAAATTTCCATGTTTCTTTTTAACTGTTATTATATCTTTATCTTGTCTTTTATTTTATTAAATACACCTTCCTTAATGCCTGGTATCTCCATCAAGTCTTCAATACATTCAAAACTTCCATGCTCCTGTCTGTATTGAATGATAACGGCCGCCTTTGATTCTCCAATTCCCGGCAATGCCATAAAATCTTCTTTTACAGCCGTATTGATATTGAGCAGTCCGTCTTCTTCCGAAACGGACTCTTCTCGGATATTTTCCCCAATTCCCGGAACATATAATGTTTGTCCATCCGTCACATGTTCTGCCTGATTCAAAGCCTCTGCATCTCCATCCTCCAGAACACCACCTGCAAGCAGCAAAGCATCACAGATTCTGGATTCCTCAGCCAGACAGTATACACCCGGCTGCTTCACATATCCACAGACATATACATAAATCTCTTCTGATTGAGCCGTCTGCTCTTTTGATGAAACCGTTTCCTGTACTTCCTCCGTAATCAGGGATTCTGTGCCAGCAGTCATCATCACGTCCTCCTGTCCCATGCAGCCCGCAAGTATGCTTATACAAAAAAACAGTTCTATTATAAGTTTAAACCTCATAAAAAATTCCTCCTAAAATTTGTGTCTAAATTTGAAATCATTTTAGGAGTGTGACAAATGATAGAAAATAAAACTAAGATATAGTATCATCATACCTAAAAAGCAAACAATTTACAACCCTTTTTCATTCTTTATCATTATTTTTTATAATCAAACAATCCGTATAAAATATTGCCTTTACAACACATTTTTAAAACGCACTAAATAAACAAATTTGACAATTCCCTGTAAAACCTCTAAAATATAAATAATTATACGTCAAAGGGGGAAAATTCTATAATGAACAAATTATTATCCATGTCCCACGTGGACAAACGCAGCATTGAAGGGAAATTGATAAAAACGGTTCTACTGCTGCTCTATATATCTTTAGGTACACTAGGGATTATTTCTATTTATCTGAATTATTCCAGTACAACAAAGTTATTAAAAAAGAATATGGCGGAATCCGCAAAAATTGCCGCAGAAAAAGCACAATGGGAAATAACAGCGTTTACCAATACCGTCTCCGAGATGGGATGTGATCCCCGACTTTCCGGTAATCTTTCCACTGAAAAAATAAAAGAACTGACCGAAGAAAAGACAGCATATTACAGCTTAGAACGAATCAATGTTCTTGGTACAGACGGTCTCAGCATCTTTGACGGCAAAGATTACAATGAACGTGCATATTTTCAGGCAGCCATGAAAGGACAGACTTATGTCAGTGAACCGTTAATCAGCAAGATTACAGGAGAACTTACTATTATAGTAGCAGCACCAATCTGGAAAGACGGTAAGGCGGGGTCTGAGGTCTGCGGTGTCATATACATTGTACCAAACCCCGATTTTCTGAATGAAATTGTAAAAAGTATCCATATAAGCAAGAATAGTTTTGCATACATGATCGATGCAAACGGAACCGTAATTGCACATACCGATACCGATAAAGTCAAAAATATGGAGAATACCATCAACAATGCCAAATCAGATTCCTCCCTTAAAAAACTTGCTTCCCTTGAGGAAAAAATGACAAAAGGTGAATCCGGATTTCAAACATACCGCTACAAAGGTAAAAAGAAATTTCTGGCATATGCACCGGTTAACGGCAGCAATGGATGGAGCTTTGCCATTGACGCACCTATCAGTAATTTTATGCTGGACACAATTGTAGGTATCATCATTGTAATTGCCACTATTTTAATATCTACCTTTATTGGTTATGTCCGTGCTCAGAAACTTGCCTCAGGTATCGGAATGCCTATCAGACAATGTGCCGACCGTCTGGTTCTTCTTGCCCAGGGCGACTTAAATTCTCCCGTCCCCCAAGGTGCTGATGACGACGAGACAGGCATTCTTTCCAATGCCACTCAGGAACTGTTAGAAGGTATTAACACAATCATTAAAGATATTGATTATACATTAAGTGAAATGGCAGGCGGTAACTTTAATATTCACTCATCGGCTCCAGACAGCTATATTGGGGATTTTGCCGCAATCCTGGAATCTTTGAGAGAGATTAAGCACTCTCTTACAACAGCACTCTCCGGAATTAAGGATGCCTCCGATCAGGTTGCTGCCGGTTCCGGACAGCTTGCAGACAGTGCTACCGATCTGGCAACCGGTGCAACGGAACAAGCTGGTGTTGTAGAAGAATTATTCGCCACTGTCACGGAAATAACAAATCATTCATACGAAAATTCAGAGACAGCATCCAAGACCAGCAACAGGGCAAGGAAGATCGGCGAAGAAGCCAGAAACAGTTCCGTTCAGATGAATGAAATGAACCAGGCAATGCAGCGCATCAGCAATGCCTCACAGGAAATAAATAATATTATCGCAAGTATTGATGCGATAGCTGCCCAGACAAATCTGCTATCTCTCAATGCTTCTATCGAAGCTGCAAGAGCAGGAGAAAGCGGTGCCGGTTTTGCAGTTGTAGCCAATGAAATCGGACAGCTTGCAAAACAAAGTGCAGAAGCTGTTGATATTACCAGAACATTGATTCAAACGGCTTTATCAGAAGTTGAAAACGGTACTTTAATCGTAGATAAAACTACGGTATCCCTTAATCAGGTTATTGAACAGATTGAAGATATCGTTAAAGATATTGAAGCCGTTTCCCAGGCAAATAAAAACCAGGCTTCCAGCATGAAAGAACTGAATCAGGGAATTGAACAGATTTCCGGTGTGGTAGAAAACAATTCCGCTACAGCTGAAGAATGCTCTGCCACCAGTGAAGAGCTTTCGGCCCAGGCATATACATTAGATGATTTAATCGGAAACTTTAAACTATCCGAATCATAATATCATGTGTCACCAATTTTCAGAGAAAATTGGTGACCTGCTTGCACATCAGTGCAATTCATTATATCATATAGACAAAGTGGCTGCCGTATTAAGAAATTTTTCTTTTACGGCAGCCATTTTTTATGATTCCCACTTGAATACTACAATGCCTGCAATGGCAATTATGACACCAATCAGTTTTGACATTGAGAACGGGACCTTTTCTACCCCAAACAACCCAAATAACTCAATCAGATAACCTACCAGAACCTGTGTTACCACAATAGCCAGTATTGCTTTTGCCGGGCCTAAGGAGGACATGCTTTGAATCACTGTAAGCGTTATAAACGCACCTATCGCACCTCCCAGCAGCATATATTTATGCTCCACCTTAAACAGATCTCCAATGGGAACCTTTCCCTGTTCCGTAAATAAAAAGAAAACAAGGCATACCAAAAAAGCTGTCAGCTGAACAAAACAATTGGTAAGCCATGTCCCTGTTTCTTTTGTAACTCCGGTATTAAATACCCCCTGAATACTCATTAATGCCCCTGAAATACAAGCAATCAAAAAGCCCCACATACATATTCCTCCGATTTTAACATTTTGTTTCAAATAGTATGTGAGCCTTTTCCTATTTCTTATTCATTTATTTTATTTTTTCTTCCATTATACTTTGCAGCCTGTCGAGCTGTTCCTTTACATCCTTGCCTTCCCATATAGCATCAAAAGCAATTCCGCTCTCTGTCAGATAATCCCCTAATACCATAACCTTCGGCACCGGTTTGGAGTTCAGGTACTGTGCATAGATAACTGCCTGCATACTGTCAAATCCTTCTTTTTGATTGATAACAGGCAATTTTCCGTTCCCTGCATACTGCTTATCCTGGCTGGCATAACTTAAGTACAGGGCAAACATATTACCGGCTGCCTTATTCCTCCCATATGGGTTCACAAAAGCCCCATAAGTTGTGGAGATAGTAGTAGAGGAAAGCTCAGCAGTCAGACTGGGGACATAAGAAATCTGATAATTGGTTTGTTCCGTCTCACTTCCCTCTTCCGGCTCCTCACTGCTGTTATCCTCTGTATCTTCAGGATTCCCCACAGTCTGATCTGCTTTCTGATTCATCTCATAAAGAACCGGCAGAATATCGGATTTACAAAGCCCAAGAACCAAAGTTCCATCCTTAATACGGTTCATGACCGTATCATGGGAAATATTATTCTTATTCATCCACAAATATGCACTAAGTGACTGAAAATACTCCATAGCTGCAACGGACTGTTCACCGTTAATCTTAAATGAAGACGCCTCATCCCCATTTTCTCCAAAAAAATCTGCATAAGAAGCTAAAAACATTGTATTAACATAAGGATCTGCCACATCCCACCGAAACACTGCCTTTGTAGAGCCTGTATCTTCATAATCATCCAGAAATGCCAGAATATCATCTACGGATGCAGGGGCATTCTTTAAAAGATTGGCATCATATACAAGACAATATGTATCAAAATACACAGGATATCCATATTGCTTATTTTTATAAGTCAATGCCTTTTTTGCCACTTCTGGATAATTGGTCTTCCAAAACTCTTCATCAAACCCTGTATTTTCTTCTGCCATCCCACTATTTTTCGCAAATTCCAACTGGTCATTTCCCATCAGGTAAACATCCGGTCCATTCCCACTCTGGTTAGCCTGATTCATATCTTCAAAAAAACTCACACCATCATAATAAACCAGATTGACTTTGATGGAATATTCTTTTTCAAATCTTTTTGCAGCTGTCTCTAACCATGCCTTATCTGAATCGCTTGTATACCAGCAATCCACAGAATCAGAAGCTGCCTGCTGCTTCCATATTTTCATCATTCCTTCATAGCCAGCCGGAAGCACAGTTTCTTCAGTGTTCTCTTCTTTTCTACCACAGCCGGATAAAAGAGCGATCATCAGCATAATTACAAGTAAAAAAGATACCCTGCGAATTTTCATAATCTTATTCTCCTTAAGTCTGTAACTTAAAATAATGGTTCTTTTAGGATAGCAGTTCCGATACCTTTTTCAGTAAAGAACTCAAGAAGCAGGCAATGCTCCACACGTCCATCTAAAACATGGACTCTGGACACTCCATTTTCGATGGCATCAATACAGTTGGTCAATTTGGGAAGCATACCTCCTCCCACAACCCCTTTTTCAATAAATGCCTTTGCCTCATTAATATCCATTTCGGAAATCAGGGTATTCCGGTCATTGGGATCCACAAAAACACCTTCTATATCAGTGAGAAATACCAGTTTTTCTGCCGCAATTTCTTTTGCCACTGCACAGGCCGCATCGTCCGCATTGATATTATAACTCTCAAAATCTTCTGAAGAGCCAATGGGAGCGATAACCGGAATAAAATCATTTTCAATCAAGGTATCTAAAATCTGACCATTGACGGACTTTACTTCCCCTACATATCCAATATCTTTACCACCCGGAAATCTCTTTGTTACGGTCAAAAGACCGGCATCCTTTCCACTGATTCCCACAGCATTCAGACCTAATTTCTGCATCATCTGCACAAGACCTTTATTTACCTTGGAAAGCACCATCTCCGCAATTTCCATGGTCTGTGCATCCGTCACACGCAGTCCGTTGATAAACTCCGGTTCCTTTCCGATCATCTCCACCCATTTGCTGATCTCCTTGCCACCACCATGTACGATAATTGGCTTAAGTCCAATCAGCTTCAATAATGCAACATCCTTAATGACATTATATTTTAAATCCTCATCTAACATGGCACTTCCACCATATTTTACAACAATTTTCTTTCCGTTAAATTTCTGTATATACGGCAATGCCTCTATCAGAGTCTGTGCTTTTAAAATTATCTGTTCCATATTATTATTTTTGTTAATCATTTTTTCTATCCTTCCTTATCCTGAAAATGTGTTACCCTCACGGAAACATTGGAACCTGATCAAGACCCATTGTCTCTGGCAGACCAAACATCAAATTCATATTCTGCACTGCCTGACCCGCAGCTCCCTTTACCAGATTATCAAGTGCTCCCATCACGATCACACGTTTTGTCCTATCATCAATCTTAAAATTGATATCCACAAAATTACTTCCCTCTACCCATCTGGTCTCCGGAGGCACATCTTTATCAAGAATTCTTATGAAATACTCTTTCTCATAATATTTATCATAGATTGCCTTTAATTCTTCATATGTATAATTTTTTGTAAGATTACCATAGGCTGTCACCAAAATTCCCCTGTTCATCGGCACCAGATGAGGTGTAAAATTCAGAAGAATCTCCTTTCCACAGGCATATCCTAACTGCTCTTCAATTTCGGGTATATGGCGGTGTGTTGTAACACCATATGCCTTTATATTTTCATTCACTTCACAATAAAGGTTATTAATCTTTGCCCCTCTGCCGGCTCCGGAAGTTCCTGATTTTGCATCTATGATAATACTATCTGTATCAATAACACCCTCTTTTACCAACGGATAAAGAGATAAAATAGAACATGTGGTATAACAGCCGGGATTCGCCACCAAACGTTTTCCCTGAATCTCGTTTCTGTTTATCTCACACAGACCATATACTGCCTCTTTAATATATTCTGGAGACTTATGTTCTATTCCATACCATTTTTCATAGACAGAAACATCTTTTATCCTGAAATCTGCACTCAAGTCCACAATTTTAACTCTGGATAAAATATCTTCATTTACCAAAGAAGCACATAACCCCTGAGGTGTAGCAGTAAAAATAATGTCTGCCCTGTCTGCAAGCTCCTCCATATTATCATCCAGACACTTTTCATCTACAATCTCAAACATATTGCCAAATACCTGATAGTATTTTTGATCAATATAGCTTCTAGAACCATACCATACAATCTCCGCTTCTTTATGTCCTAATAATAATCTCACCAATTCCTGTCCTGCATAACCTGTAGAACCGATAATACCTGCCTTTATCATAATGCTATCCTTCCTTACATTGTTGTAACTGCTTTTGCCATATTATATTTTCCCGCCACATTATTCAAAAAATACATATGGATTCAAACCCGAATTCTTATTATAACATTGTTTTATTCTAATGTATAGATACAGAGTCAGGATTTTTCTGTTTATAATTATACATATATTCTGTATATTATGCAATAGATTTCTTATTTTTTCTTAATTTTTCTGTCGAAAAAGGGTTGCATAATATGCACTTTGGTTGTATATTAGTCAGTAGATATTTTGAAGGAGGACTTTTATAATGAAAGAAAAAGTTATTTTAGCTTATTCCGGCGGACTGGATACTACCGCCATCATCCCTTGGCTAAAGGAGAATTATGATTATGATGTCATCTGTGTGTGCATCGATGTGGGACAGGAAAGTGAATTAGAAGGTCTGGAAGAAAGAGCTATTTCCAGCGGAGCTTCCAAATGTTATGTATTAGATGTTGTTGACGAATTCTGTGATGATTACATTGTTCCCACCGTGCAGGCTGGTGCCGTATATGAGAATAAATATTTACTGGGTACTTCCATGGCAAGACCTTTGATCGGCAAAGTTTTAGTGGATATCGCCCATAAAGAAGGTGCAACCGCTATCTGTCATGGTGCAACCGGCAAGGGTAATGATCAGGTTCGTTTTGAACTTGCCATCAAAGCATTCGGACCGGAGCTTAAGATCATTGCAGCATGGAGACAGGATGCCTGGACCATGAATTCCCGCGAAGAAGAGATCGAATACTGCCGTCAGCATGGTATCAACCTTCCATTCTCCGCAGATTCCTCTTACAGCCGTGACCGTAACTTATGGCATATCAGCCATGAGGGTCTGGAACTGGAAGACCCTGCTAACGAACCAAACTATGACCATTTATTAGTACTTGGTACATATCCTGAAAAAGCTCCAGATGAAGCGGAATACGTAACCCTTACTTTCGAAAAAGGTGTGCCCAAGTCCGTAAATGGCAAAGAAATGAAAGTTTCTGACATTATCCGTGAATTAAACCGCTTAGGCGGCAAACATGGAATCGGCATTGTGGATATCGTGGAAAACCGCGTAGTGGGAATGAAGTCCCGCGGTGTGTACGAGACTCCCGGTGGAACAATCTTAATGGAAGCCCATGACCAGTTGGAAGAACTGATTCTGGACCGCGAAACACTGGCATTTAAAAAGACGATTGGAGATAAATTTGCAGATGTGGTTTATGAAGGAAAGTGGTGGTCACCTCTTCGCGAGGCATTACAGGCATTTGTCACCTCTACACAGGAACGTGTGACCGGTGAGGTTAAATTCAAACTGTACAAAGGCAACATCATCAAAGCCGGTACTACCTCTCCGTATTCCCTATATTCCGAGTCACTGGCAAGCTTTACTACCGGAGATCTGTACGACCACAAGGATGCAGAAGGATTTATCAACCTGTTCGGGCTTTCTACAAAAGTACGTGCAATGCTGGATGCCCAAAATAAATAGAACAACTGCCAAATTAACATATGAATTTCTATACATTTTCTAAATATGCTATCTTTACAAAATAATATTTAAAAACCTCAATGTAAAGCATATTAATTCTAAAATATGCTGCTTTGAGGTTTTTTGCTCATTATTCGATGCTACTCCTTTCTGAACAAATCCCTAATAACTGGTCATTCATCCAAAAAACTGGTTATCTGTCCGAAAAATGATAATTGATAAAAATTTATGATATAATGAATTTACTAATTTCGGAAGGAAAAGGAGAGCTTTATGAATGAATTTAATGTGAACCCATTTATATTAAAAGAAAAATCCCATAGTTTTGAAGCTATCAGCAACAACATGCGAACCTCTACAGACCAAATCCAAAAAATTTCCATGCAATTAAAAATAACTATGAGCTCCAACATTACAAAAAGTCTGAATACTGTAATTGGCAATCTGGATAATGAGACAAAAAGCTGTAAACAGCTCTATGATCAATTATTGCAAATAGCGGCAGCTTATGAAAACTATGAACAAAAAATTTGCAATGAATACAAAAATACACAAAATAATGATACTCCCCAAAAACATAATGGTAATGAGGAGGAAAAAAACCCTGATGATATGAGCTATGAAGAATATCTGCAATACAGGTACGAAAACGCTGTAGATGAAAATACAAGAAAGTTATATGAGAAATATATGGATAATATCAATATCAAGGATGATGACTATGAAGATACAGCATTTTATAATCCATTTTGGAATCACATAAAGTATAACGCAGAAGATGATGCAGAAAATGTACGCGGAATCGGATGCACATACTACCATGAGACAGGACATTTAATAGATGATCAATCTGATTGGTTTGGAAATACGTCAACTGACGGCAGCTACGACTTTTATGAAAAATTAAATGAAGATGTGGATAATTATATCAACAATATCATGGAAGAAAAGGGATATACTGACATAGAAGATGCCTATAGTGATTTTTCAAATTGGCTCAACGAAGATGGTAATAATAAGAATGGTGTTTCCGATCTTGTAAATGGGATAACCGACGGAAAAGCCTGCGGAGGCTGGGGACATGCTGATAATTACTATAATTCAAATTCCATACCTAAGGAAGCTTTCGCACATTTTTTTGAAGCCGGAATGTCCGCTGATCCTACTAAACTGGATTACATTAAGGAAGTATTCCCCTCTGCGTATGCTGAATACCAAAAAATGATTGAAGATGAATTGAATTAAAGAAAGGGACAAATAATGAAAAATTTAAATAATATATTTGAAATTGATTGGACACTGCTCAAAAACGATAAACTTTATGACGGTAAAAGCCTTATATGGGAAGATAATAAATTAACGGAAATCAAGGATAAGCTAGATAAAAATAATATCCATGAAGGCAGATTAGGCGAATTTCCGATTAAAAAAGTCAATATCAGCATGGGACTGGATCTATTTTTACCAGTTGTTAAGAAAAACAAAGATTTAATAAATACTCACGATATTATTGACACCCCAAAGCTTTATCAGATGTTATCTGAAAATAGAATTCTAAAGATAGAGCGATTGGAAAACAACGAATATCACACAAAAATCCTTGAGTATAATAATTTGGAATCTATGCAAAATATTTCTACTACAGATAATAAGGAGGCTCTGCAAATATATGAAGGCATATTAAATACTGAAAAATATGGTGCTATGCTGGGCATTATAACTTTTCTACCCGGAACAAAGGATACTGCATTCAGCTTTACATATGCAGGAACAGGTAATTATACAGATATAAAAATGGAAAAAGACATTATATTAAAAAGATTAATAAGGAGTATTAAAAAATATGATAAATAAGAAAAAGACTTTTATCAAATGGGTATTTTTTTTCCTACTTATTTTGATGATCAGCGGATGTCAATCTGATAAAGAAACCAGTTTAAAAAACATAGGAGAATTAAAAAAAATAACAGTAACCTTAAAAGATAAAGCAGATATTACATATACTGTAACAATAGACTTAAAAAAACAAACAAAAACGCTATACAAATTTACCAAAAATACAGAAGAAACCACAGAAATTTTTCCCGTAAGTGATGACTTTTTACTATTTATTAAAGAAAACCTCTTGACGGAATTAACTAACTCCTCTAAAAATAACCAGTCCTCGGATACATTACCTGTATTATGGAGAATAGAGATTAGAACAGAAGAAGAAAATTATCATATTAACGGATATGATGAATTTCCTTCCTATTGGGAGACACTATTAAATTATATGGATATATCTCTTGATTCCCTTTAATTATTTATCCCTTACAAAGCTTGCTCTGGCAGAATTACTGTTACCTGTGTTCCCTTACCAGGCTCACTCTCTACCTGAATCTCTCCATGATGCATCAGGACAACATGCTTGACAATGGATAATCCAAGACCGGTTCCGCCCGCTGATCTGGAATGGCTCTTGTCCACCCTGTAAAACCGTTCAAAAATTCTGTCGGTTTCTTCTGCCGGAATACCGATACCGGTATCTTTCACAGAAATAATAATTTTATGCGTATCATCTATTTCCTTTTTGTAAAACGCGAGTATAACTGTTCCACCCGCATGATTATATTTAATCCCGTTATCACAAAGATTATATAAAACCTCCTCTATCATGGAGGGTATGCCTTCCATCACAACATCCTCTCCTGTAATCTGAACAGATACATTTCCTGTCCTTCCAGAAAGACTTAACCGCTCTATCACCTGCTTAGCCAGGTCTTTGAGATTAATTTTTTGTGTATGGCAGGATAGGTGTCCTTCGTCTAATTTAGATAAAAATATAATATCATTTATCAGTTCTATCAGTCTGCCTGCTTCTTCATAGATATTTCTTGCAAATCCGGGAATGTCTTCCGTTTTTACTATCCCGTTCATGATGATCTCTGCCACACCCGATATAGAAGTCAATGGTGTCTTTAATTCATGTGACACATTAGAAGTAAATTCCCTTCGAAGCTGTTCTCTTTTTTCTTTTTCTGTTTCATCCAGAACGATGATAACTGCTCCTGCCACCTGTTTTTCCTGTTTATTTCCCATTGATGCCAATATTTCTTCTGTTATCCCATCTTCTTTGGTATCCTCTAACAGAATCGGGTTGGAAAAAATATGAAAAACTTTACCCCTGGTCTTTCGTATTTTCTGATTTCTCGCACCCTTTAAAGCTTCCTCTAAAGCCTCTTTAAGCACACCACTCCTGTCAAAATCAGCTGCATGTTTTCCTGTATAATCTATGTCCTTAGAACCCTCAAAAAGTTCTACTACCGCCGGATTATAGGATAACACATTCCCCTTTTTATCCAATACAAGAAATCCCTCATTCATATGCTCTGTAAGAGCCTGAAATTTTGCCTGCTGATTCTTAAGATCTTCTATCTGCCGGTCGATCAGAATATTCTGTTTCCGTATCCTCCTTAGAAGAGGAACGAGTTCCTCGTATTCCTCATCCATTTCACCATACAATAAATCCATATTATTGATAGGTTCTACTATACTTTTTGCTGCCCGCTTAGACATAAAATAAGATAAAATGATGATCAGAAAAATTAAAAAGGCTGTCGGCTGAAGCATTGCCAGCACAATAGCCAATATTGTGTTATAGGCACTGGATATCCGGAGCACCGTACCGTCTGTTAACTCCACTGCGTAATAGAGAGTCTGTTCATCTAATGTACCGGAATACCGCACGGTATACCCTTCTCCGTTCTCCAGTGCCTTTTTTATCTCTTTTCTGTTTTTATGGTTCTCCATACTTTTTGCATCTACATCTGAATCAAACAATACATCACCTGTTTTATCAATCCAGGTAATCCGTTTTTTATGTTCACCGGCTCCACTGGTTCTTTGCTTCATAAGCATATATCGGTTAAAATTGATAAGATATTCTTCCCCTGCATAATCAATACCATATGCAATATACTCCGCTTCTGTCTTAAGTTCTGCCTTTATCTGATGTTCAAAATAATCATATAAGATACCCACTATTATTAAATAAGAAACAAATAATGTTACCATGGACACCCAGAATGTATTTTTAAATATACGTTTTATCATAGTACCACCTGTTTTTGAAATGATGAAACCATATCAAAATAGTTTCTTTGTCATACAGGATTTCCCAGTTTATAACCAAATCCCCTGACTGTTTCGATCAGACTTCCTGCCTCCCCTAGTTTCTGCCTCAACGTCCTTACATGCACATCTACCGTCCTGCTTTCTCCATCAAAATCATATCCCCATATCGACTGCAATAACTGGTCTCTGGAAAATACCGTTCCCTGATTCTGAATCAATAAAGATAACAGTTCAAATTCTTTGTAAGTAAGAGTCCCAATTTCTTTCCCTCTGACTTTTACGATATGCTTGGAAATACATACATAAAGCATTGCCACTGTATAAATATCTCCTTTTTCTTCCTCCTGACTGCTTCTTCTTAATAATGCCCGGATTCTGGATATCAATTCCATCATGCTGAATGGTTTTGCTACATAATCATCTGCGCCCGAATCCAGTCCCAGTACCTTATCGTATTCTGTTCCCTTTGCTGTCAGCAAGATAACAGGCAGCCGCTTTGTATCGTTACAGCTCCTAAGCTTTCTTAAAATCTCCATTCCGTCTTCTTCCGGAAGCATAATGTCCAACAATAACAAATCCGGTATCTGTTCCTCCATCCCTTTCCAGAATGCACCGGGATATTCAAAGCCTTCTGCTTCAAACCCTGTATTTTTCAATGTATATAATACAAAATTCCTAATACTGTCATCATCCTCTAATAAATATATCATACAGTCTCTCCTACTATTTACCTGATTATGCAGAATAATTTTATCTGCCATGTACAAAACCCAGATATTTTCATCATAAGCATATTGTATAATACTGGAAAGTATATTACAAACAATAGATTGTTAAATATACGTTAAATCATCTTTTATTTTTAATGTTTTTATAATTTCAGATATGAGCCTTACTGAAATTACCGACCTGCGTACAGCCGCCATATATAGATAAGCTTATACCTTCTGTGCACAATAACAAGCGGTAAAATCCGCCTAAAAGATTTTACCGCTTTCCTATATCCTCTTCCACCCTCCGTAAAAGTGAATACTATATACCATTTACTGTCTGTTCTCAGGATAATTTATGCAGGTTTTTAAGTGATAGATCAAGAATAGGGGCTGAATGCGTCAGTGCACCGGAAGAAACATAATCCACCCCGATATCAATCAAATCCGCTGCATTTTCCTTCGTCACATTCCCGGAACACTCTGTCTCTGCTCTGCCATTAATCATCCGAACTGCCTCTTTCATGGTTTCTTTATCCATATTATCTAACATGATAATGTCAGCACCTGCTTCTACCGCCTCCCTCACCATATCAAGATTTTCAACCTCTACTTCTATCTTGTGCACAAACGGAGCATATTCTTTTGCCATCTTAACTGCCTTTGCAACACCTCCTGCTGCTCCGATATGATTGTCCTTTAACAAAATACCATCGGACAGGTTGAAGCGATGATTATAACCGCCACCTACTTTCACTGCATATTTTTCAAATATACGCATATTGGGTGTGGTCTTTCTTGTATCTAAAAGCTTTGTCTTACTTCCCTCAAACAATATAGCAATAGAACGGGTATAGGTAGCAATCCCACTCATTCTCTGTAAATAATTAAGCGCTGTTCGCTCTCCCTCTAACAAAACACGGATATCTCCCCGTATCTGTCCCAAATGCTGTCCATTTTTTATTTGGTCTCCGTCCTGTACCTGCATTTTAAAAACCGTATTCTCATCCAACAATGTAAATACCCGCTGAAACACTTCCAATCCTGCTAACACACCATCCTGCTTACATATCAGATCCACTTCCCCTAACTGATAGGAACGCATAACCGAATTTGTGGTAATATCCTCGCTGGTAATATCTTCCCTTAATGCCTGCAAAATAAGATGATCTACATTTAAATCCATTAACTCTCTCATGTATTCTTTTCCTCTCTGCCTTTTCGTGCTTCCTCTATTTTTTCTTTCACCCGGTTATGGTATTCTTGTGAATATTCCTGATATGGTTTATGGAGAACTTGACCATTTTCCATTTTCTTCTCAAAATAACTTCCGTATTCTTCCCACCTAACCGGTTCATATTGTTTTCCAATCTTACAAGCCGCCCTTTTTGCCCAGACAAGACTTTCCAATAATGAATTACTCGCCAGACGGTTTGCACCATGCACCCCATTACATGCCGTCTCTCCGGCAGCAAATAACCGCTCCATCGACGTCCTGCCATCAGCATCTACCTTTACACCTCCCATAAAATAGTGCTGTGCTGGAACGACCGGAACAGGCTCCTTTGTAATATCATAACCCTCTTCCATGCACCGTTTATATATGTTTGGAAATCTTTTGATAATATCCTGTGCCGGCATATTTCCCAGAGAAAGAAGCACATGATCCGTACCATCCTTCTCCATCTGTTCTTTAATCCGTTTTGTCAGTATATCCCTTGGAAGCAATTCATCTACAAACCGTTCCCCATTCTTATCCAGCAAAACAGCACCTTCTCCCCTGACAGATTCTGAAATCAGAAATCTTTTTCCCGGCTTTTTAGAATACAACGTTGTAGGATGAATCTGTACATAATCCACATTTAATAAATCAATCTCATGATTTAAAGAAATTGCCAATGCATCTCCGGTCAAATGTCTGAAATTAGTAGAATGCTTATACAATCCGCCAATCCCACCACAGGTCCATACAGTATAATCACTAAATATCTCTGTAACGGTTCCGTCTTCTAACTCTGCCACAATACCATAACAGATATTTTCTTTTTCCAATATATCTATCATAGTCGTATGGGAAAATATTGTAATATTCGGACGTTTTTGTACCTGCATGAGCAGCTTCTCCGTAATCTCTTTTCCTGTCAGATCCTCATGATATAAAATTCTAGAGGCTGTATGCCCTCCTTCTCTCGTAAACAGAAACTCTCCATACTTTCTCTCAAAATCTACGCCAAAATCTACTAATTCTCTTATAATGTCCTGAGAAGACCGAATCATAATCTCAACAGATTCCCTGTTATTCTCATAATGTCCTGCCCGTATGGTATCTTCAAAATAAACAGCATAATCATCTTCATTTTTCAACACGCATATGCCGCCCTGGGCAAGATAAGAATCACTTTCTTCCAAATCTGCTTTTGTGATCATCACAATCTGTTTATCTTCAGGTAAATGCAGTGCCGCAAACAATCCTGCTACACCAGTTCCCACAATCATAATATCATATTGTTTTTTCATCTTAAGTCCTCTTAATACACATAATCCTCCGCAAAGAATTACCTGTTTCCTAACTCCAGCATGCGATTTAGTGAATGATTTGCCCCCTTGCACACCTCATCACTTACATTCACCTCATAGTCCGTATCCTGCAATGCTTTCAGCACCTTATCCACTGTAATCTTCTTCATATCCTCACAAATCATATGTCCGCCTGCTGGATAAAACATTTTATCAGGATTCTTTTTCTTCAGTTCGTAAAAAACACCCTTTTCCGTACCGATAATGAACTCTTTGTTATCGGAAGCGGTTGCATACTCAATAATGCCACTGGTAGAACCTATGTAATCTGCCAGGGCAAGTACATTGCTCTGACATTCTGGATGTACCAGAAATTCTGCCTCAGGATATCTTCTCTTTTCTTCAGTTACTTCCTCCACCGTCAATTGATGATGAATTGGACAAAATCCGTCATTAAAGATAAATTTCTTTTCGGGCACCTGTCCTGCTACATATCTGCCAAGATTCCCGTCCGGAATAAAAAATATATTCTTGTTTGGCAATGCTTTAACAATCTTTACTGCATTTGCAGAAGTAACACAAACATCTGCATGTACTTTTAACTCTGCTGTAGAATTGATATAACAAACCACTGCTACATCCTCATACTGTGCCCTGATCTGTTTAATCTTATCTACTGCCGCCATATGTGCCATCGGACAATCAGCCGTTTCATCCGGCATGATAACTGTTTTTTCGGGATTCAAAATCTTAGCACTTTCTCCCATAAAAGAAACACCGCAAAACACGACCATATCTGCTTCAAGATCTACCGCCACCTTGCTAAGATAAAAGGAATCTCCAATATAATCTGCAATTTCCTGTACTTCATCAGGTACATAGTAATGTGCTAAAATCACCGCATTCTTTTCTTTTTTTAATTCTAAAATCCTGGCCTTTTTATCCATATAATCTCCTATTTCCTGCCATAAACAGAAAATCTTGTATTATTTTATCTCATAGTGATAAAATCCTTAATCTTCCTGTTCTGACATATCCAGATCCATACCGGTGTCATTAAAATTATCATAGAGAACCTGACCCATGTTAAAGTCATAGGCATCTACATTTCCGTATACCTTACGGACTTCTTCTTCCAGTTCTTCTTTAATTGGCATAAGAGTCTCAACCGGAACATCAAGCATCATGGAAACCTCTTCCACATCGATCTTTCCTTTTAACATCCTCTTTGCCGCATCCAATTTTGCCTTATCAGTGTTATTCATGTCAAACACCTCTTTCTATATGATCTAACCATTCTTCATTCATTGCGATCACCTGTTCCATAGATGCCCTGCCCGGTGCTCCGATGGTTTCCCTTTTCTCCACACAGGTTTTTAAACTGATAGCATCATAGATATCCTCTTCAAATACCGGGGAAATCCTTTTATATTCCTCTATCGTCATGTCATCCAGCGAAATCCTTTTTTCAATACAGTATAACACCAGCTGTCCGACAATACCGTGTGCATCTCTAAATGGAACCCCGTGATTCACAAGATAATCTGCTGCATCAGTAGCATTGGTAAACCCGTTTTTGGCACTACACTCCATTACATCTTTATTAACTGTCATTGTTTTGATCATGCCTGTAAACAGGGCAAGACATCCTTTTACAGTATCAATGGCATCAAAGGTAAATTCCTTATCCTCCTGCATGTCCTTATTATAAGCAAGGGGAATCCCCTTCATAGTAGTGAGAATCTGCATCAAGGCACCATAAACACGCCCTGTTTTCCCCCTTACCAATTCTGCAATATCCGGATTCTTCTTCTGTGGCATAATGGAACTACCAGTACTATAGGCATCATCTAATTCCACAAAACGGTATTCGTTGGAATTCCATATGATAATCTCTTCCGAAAACCGGCTTAAATGCATCATGATCGTAGACATTGCACCAAGCAGTTCAATCACATAATCTCTATCGGAAACTGAATCCATACTGTTAAGTGTCGGTCCTTTAAATCCTAATAATTCGGCTGTCATATTCCGGTCAAGGGGATATGTTGTTCCCGCAAGTGCCCCAGACCCCAGCGGACAGTAATTCATCCTGTCATAAATATCACAGAGCCTGCCATAGTCCCTTTTAAACATCTCCATATATGCACCAAAATGATGTGCCAGGGTAATCGGCTGGGCTTTCTGCAAATGGGTAAATCCTGGCATAAAAGTATCCACATGCTCTTTCATCAAATTCTGAAGCACCAAAAGTAAATCCTTCACCAAACCCTTTAGATTCACGATTTCCTTTCTTGTATAAAGCTTCATATCAAGTGCTACCTGGTCATTTCTGGAACGCCCCGTATGAAGTTTCTTTCCGGCATCGCCAATGCGTTCAATCAGATTAGCTTCTACAAAACTATGAATATCCTCATATTCCGAAGAAATCTCCAATTCCCCGCTCTCTACATCAGCAAGGATTCCCTCAATTCCTTTTAGGATCTTGTCCCTTTCTTCCTCGGTAATAATCCCCGATGCAGCAAGCATCTTTACATGTGCCATACTGCCTTCCATATCCTCCCTGTAAAACTTCTGGTCAAATGATATGGAAGCGTTAAAATTGTATACTAACTGATCCGTTTCTTTTGTAAAACGGCCGCCCCAAAGCTGTGCCATAAACATATCCTCTTTTCTTAATATTTAAAAAGTATCCTCTTTCCAAAAAGTAAAAACGATGAGAAATACGCTTTGTGAATTTCTCACGTTCGCGGACGGCACCAAATCGGAATGCAGGCATTCCAGCTTAACTTATGCCTTCCACACAAATCAAATGGAACAGGAATGGAAATTCTTTTTCCATATCCAAACACACTTCTTTCATTCTACAACAATTTAATATGAGTGGCAAGTGCTATTCCACTTCGATTTAAAAATCCTGTTTCAGCCCGACTTATATATCCAGTGCTAATATGAAAAAATTATCCTTATGCCAAAGACTATGTTTTGGATGATATATTTTCCGTAAGAAAAAGAGCCCGTCCCGCTATCATATACAGAACCAGCGTGACAGACTCCTCCTTTTTCATCTATTTCATTGTTACTTCAATTTCCAAAATTGCTTCCTTCAAAATTGCCGCCGCCTTGTCACAATCCTCTTTCGTGATAATAAGCGGGGGAACCATACGGATAATGCGGTCAGAAGTTGCCGTAACAAGCAGTTTCTTCTCCATTGCCTTCACCTTTACCTGAACTGCATCTATATCCTCTAATTCCATACCTACTATCAGACCAAGACCTCGTACCTCTTTAACATGAGGCAGGTTTTTCAGCTGTTCCATAAAATAACTGCCCATTTCCTGTGCATTTTTTGCCAGATTCTGCTCTAAAAGCTCCGTAATCTGTGCATAAGAAGCAGCACAGCAGACCGGATTTCCTGAATAAGTACTTCCGTGAGAGCCGGGATTTAAAGCTTCAGCACACTTTTGCGTTGCAGCAAGTGCTCCAATAGGTAGTCCTCCTCCCATTGCCTTTGCCATGGTAACGGCATCCGGTTTTACGCCATAATGCATAAATGCCATAGTTTCACCGCATCGGCACCAGCCAGTCTGTACTTCATCAAATAACAGCAGCATTCCCCGTTCATCACAAAGTTTACGAAGTCCCTGCAAAAATTCTTTTGTCGCGGGATATACGCCGCCTTCTCCCTGAATCGGTTCCACCATAATCGCAATCGTGTTTTCAGTACATGCCGCCTGAAAACTTTCCAAATCATTAAAATCTGCATAATCAAATCCCGGCAACATTGGCTTAAATCCAATCTGACATCCATTGTCAGGCTGTCCGGTAGCACTCATGGCTCCATATGTTCTTCCATGAAAACTTTTCCTTGCCGTCACAATATGATAATGATCCTCTCCAAAATGTTCAACACCATATTTACGTGCCATTTTGATCATAGCCTCATTTGCTTCCGTTCCTGAATTCTGAAAAAATATGCGATCCATTCCAATGGTCTCACAAATCAGTTTTGCCAGTAATGCCTGGGGAACCGAATACGGATAAAGACTGGTATGCATAACCTGCCCTGCCTGTTCCCTGATTGCTGCCACTACTCTTTCATTACAGTTACCTGTTGAATTCACTGCAATCCCTGCATAAAAATCCAGATATTCATCCCCATCCATATCTTTTACAAGTACTCCTTTTGCCTCTTCTGCCACAATAGGAAAACGATATCCGATATTTAACATATATTGATCTGACATTTTAATGACATCATGTTTTGTAAGTCCATAATCTTTTGCTTTCATAATATTCCCTCTTTCCACTTGCAACCAATTTTGCTTTGCAAACTTTGTTTGCTGCAATATATCAGGAAAATGATTCCTTTCCCATATAACCTCTTATTTTACTACTGATTTTCAATTTGTCAACAAAAATTGAATAAATATAATGTATTATTGTATATTTATTCTTCTTTTCGCAAGTCCACTTCTAAACGGTTATACGGAATCTCAATCTGATTGGCATCAAAGGAAGCCTTTATCTTCTCCCGCAAATCCCATGTAGTACTCCAGAAATCCTCTGTTTTCACCCATGCCCGGATTCCCAAAGTCATTCCACTGTCATCAAAAGAATCTATAAATACATCTTTGGGTTCCTCTGCCAAAATCCTGTCGTCCGCGTCAAGGAGCCCATAAACAATCTCTTTTATTTTCTGAATATCACTGTTATATGCGATAGAAACCTTGACTTCTATTTTACGCTTCACCTCATTGGTAAGATTTACAAGGCTGTTATCTGCCAAAATACCATTCGGAATCACTACAATTCTATTGTCATGGGTTCGCAAACGGGTATAAAAAATATCAATCGAAACCACTGTTCCTTCATTATTCTTATTATTTTCAATAATATAATCCCCCAGTCCAAAAGGCTTTAACAAAAGAATCAGCACACCGCCTGCAAGATTGGAAAGTGCTCCCTGCAGGGCAAGACCAATCGCCAAAGATGCTGTTCCTAATATAGTTACAAAACTGGTCACTTCAAATCCAACAATCGTTGCAGCCGTAATCAACACCAGCGTGTACCCCAATACCCTGATCATCGAGAGCAAAAAACCTGATACGGAAGCTTCCATTTTGGACTTCTCAAAAGAACGCCGTAAGATCTTAATCAACGCACTCACAATTTTTATTCCAACTGCGATAAATAAAACTGCCACCAAAACACTGCCTGATTTACTGATCATCCAGTTTATCAATTCATTTAGTGTCTGTTTAACCAAACCGGCAGATTCTTCTGCATTTTTTGCTGCCTGTTCCACTGCCTGATTATCAATCGTTTCCAATAACATACTTCTATCCCTTTCCTTAACACAACCTAAAAACAGTAAAGGGCTGTCGCATTAAGAAAAATATTCTCTTTTGCCACAACCCCCCGTTTTTTAGTTTTTCTTCTTTTTGGATTCTGTATTAACTTCTTTTTTTTCTGTTGGTTTTGTAGTCTTTTTTTTCTTCGAGTTACTTTCTGTACCACTTTTTGCAAGCTTAAAAATACTCATGGAAAGCGGTGCCAGACCAATGGTGATAGAATTGCTTCTCCCATCACAGGAACTTCTCTTGCTTGTCCGCATAACAGAATTCTTACTCCCATCACCACCAAATTTCACATTGTCACTGCAAAAAATCTCCTTATAGCTGCCTGCAAAGGGTACACCCACCTTATACTTATCGTATAAAACCGGGGTAAAATTACAAACAATTAATAAGGTGTCTTCTTTTTTTGCCGTTTTTCTCAAAAAGGATACGATACTCTCATTTGCAGCATTTGCATTCATCCATTCAAATCCTACTGCGTTATTATCAAGTGCATATAAGGCAGGTTCCTTTTTATATAAATGATTCAGTGCCTTTACATAATCCCTTAATATGGTATGTGCGTCAAATTCTAATAAATTCCAGTCAATCTCAGCCGCCTCATTGAATTCTTTAAACTGTGCAAACTCCTGACCCATAAATAAAAGCTTTTTCCCTGGATGCATCATCATATATCCATAAAGAAGCCGGAGATTCGAAAACTTTTCTTCATATCCGCCAGGCATCTGGTCTACAATGGAACCCTTACCACCCACAACTTCTGTATGCGAAAACTCCAGAATATATTTCTCATCATAGGCATTTGTCAGGCTGTTGGTCAGCTTCTTATGTTCATATTTACGGTATAACGGATCCAATGCCATATAAGATAATAAATCCTTCATCCATGACATATTAAACCGATAATCAAATCCCATGCCCCCATTGTCCACTTCTTCCGTTAACATGGGCCACCCGGATTCCTCTTCCACAATCATCATACAATTGGGGAATCTATCTTTTATAACGGTGTTCAATTCTTTTAAAAATCCAATGGCATCCAGATTCTCATTCCCTCCATATTGATTGGGAATCCAGCAGCCATACGGCTTTCCGTAATCCAAATACAGCATAGATGCAACACTATCTATCCTAAGACCATCCAGATGATACTTGCCAATCCAATAAACAGCGTTGGATATCAGATAATTTTTAACCTCATTTCTCCCATAATCAAAAATATATGTTCCCCACCTTGAATTCTCGCTTCTTCTTGAATCCTGTGGTTCATACAAAGGTTCACCGTCATATCTCGCAATTCCGCTTTCGCTCATGGGAAACTGACTTGGCACCCAGTCACAAATAACACCAATTCCTTTGCTATGCATATAGTCTACAAAATACATAAAATCAGTCGGCTCCCCATAACGTGAAGTCGGTGCATAAAAACCTGTGGTCTGATATCCCAAGGTTCCATCCTGTTCATGTTCCATGATAGGCATCAGTTCTACATGGGTATAACCCATATCTGCCGCATAGTCTGCAAGTTCTTTTGCAATCTCACGGTAGGAGAAAAACTCCCTGCCATCCTTTGGTCTTTTAAAAGAACCTAAATGCACTTCATAGATATTCATTGGCATTTCATTCTTTACAAGTGCCTGTTTTTCAAAATAAGCAGAGTCATTCCATTCATAAGACAAATCTGCTATTCTGGAAGCATTTGCAGGACGCAATTCTGCATAATTAGCATAGGGGTCCGGCTTCATAAAAGTATCCCCTGAACGCGTCTGTATCTCATATTTGTATATCTCACCATCAGCAATACCCGGAATAAACAACTCAAATATACCGGAATATTCAATCCTGCGCATCATATGTACTCTGCCGTTCCAGCCGTTAAAATTACCTACAACGGATACTCTTACTGCCCGGGGGGCCCATACTGCAAACAACACTCCTTTTACCCCATCCAGCATACAGGGGTGTGCACCTAATTTTTCATATATCTCATAATGAATACCATCATTAAATTTACTAATGTCAATGGGATCAATTACTGGTTCAAAAGCATAGGGATCAATTACAGTCCTTTTCTTTCCATCAGGAAATCGTACTTCAAAATAATAAACAAAACTTTGTCTGTCAGGTACTTTAACCGAAAAAAAACCATTCACTCTATCACTGATCAGTTTGTATCTGGTCTTTGTATTCTTACAAACAGCTGTAACTGACTTTGCCCCCGGAAAATATGCATTAATAAAAACTCCATCTGTTGTCTCATGCATTCCTAAAATATGATGTGGATTATCATGACGACCTGCTGCTAATGTCTCCACCTCTGTCCAGTTAATTGCAAATACCAGTTTCTTATTGGCCATGCTTTCCTCCTCACGAAAAAACGACGCTCCAAAAAGCGTCGTTATATTCTACTCGCCTCTTAACTGTTTTACTACACGCTTAATCGACTCGTTAAACTCTTCCTCTGAAGAATTTTCAAACACAATGAGCTCCTTAATATTATCCGGCTGGTTAAAATTACAGCTTGCTATATATTCCTCCCAATGTTCCAGCTTCCAGGTATCTCTATCTGAATTTCTCTTAATCATTCTTTCCCTGCATACTTCCACTCTGGTATTCACCCAGATAACGACGAGTTCTGCTCCATGCTTTGCCAGCTTCTCTCTTAAAGAATCCAGATATGCATCATCACGAATCTCATCTGAAAACGGAGCATTAATCAAAACTGTATCATTATAATCAAGTGCTTCCATTGCTAAATCTAAAACACAATAATATTCATAGTCACGTATCTCCCTCTGGAAGAAATCAGAAGAACGGTTATATTCTTCTCCTGCCACCTTAAATATCTGTTTTGATAATACAATAAGCGTGTCTTTATCCAGATATACGCAATTAGTTAGCGCCTTAGCGAGCTGCTTCGAAATAAAGGTCTTACCACATGCAGGTGGTGACGTAACTAATATTAAATGTTTCATGTATATATGCCTCCTTTATGCCATCCGGCTTAAAATCTTCCTTTGTACTTTTGTACAACAATTAAACCAAATTATAGCATATTTTATGAGGATTGACAACGCATTTACTGCTAAATATCCAAATAATTTTTCATACTCTTCAGTGCGGATTTTTCAAGGCGTGATACCTGTGCCTGAGAAATCGCAATTTCGTTTGCCACCTCTGTCTGGGTTTTTCCTTCAAAAAAGCGAAGCCTTATAATATTATATTCTCTGTCGGAAAGTTTTTTCATTGCTTCTTTTAAAGATATATCCTCCACCCAGTTGTCTTCTTTATTTTTCTTATCGCTTACCTGATCCATAATATATAAGGTGTCTCCCCCCTCCTGATATACCGGATCAAACAAAGAAACCGGAGTTGCAATAGCATCCAGAGCCATCACTACTGTCTCTTTATCCATTTCAATTGCTCTCGCAACCTCATCAATCGTCGGTTCCCGATCCTCCTCTTTTAGAATTCTCTCTTTCGCATAGATTGCCTTATATGCTATATCCCGTAAAGAACGGGAAACCCTTATTGCATTATTATCCCTTAAATACCGTCTGCATTCTCCTATGATCATAGGCACAGCATATGTGGAAAATCTGACATTCAGACTTCTGTCAAAATTATCAATTGCCTTCATAAGTCCGATACAGCCTACCTGAAATAAATCATCTGCATTTTCATTGGATGCTGCAAAACGCTGAATTACACTTAATACCAGTCTTAGATTACCCTTAATCAGCTTTTCCCTTGCCTGTTTATCTCCCTGCTCTATCTGAATAAATAATTCATTTTTTTCATCATTGGTAAGAAGTGGTAATTTTGCAGTGTTTACTCCGCAAATAACGACTTTATTAAGTGCCATGTCACGTCCTCCTTAACTGTTATATAGTTAAGGATTTACAAATGAAACACTCTTTATACAAGACAAATACCGTTAAATTTTTCCACGATTATACCATTTTGGTCCTAAGAACCAATTCTCAACATCTCTTTTTTTAACCTTTTCATAATCTTTTTTTCCAGTCTCGAAATATAAGACTGAGATATGCCAAGTAAATCCGCCACCTCCTTTTGTGTCAACTCTTCACCTTTCTCATTGTTAAGACCAAATCTTAGGTCGATAATCTTCTTTTCCCTGTCTGATAATATATTCATAGCCTTTTTCAATAGCTCTTTATCTACTTCTTCTTCCAGATCCCGATATATCAAATCTTCCTCCGTACCCAGAATATCAGAGAGCAGCAATTCATTCCCATCCCAATCCACATTTAGCGGTTCATCAATAGATACCTCCATTTTTGTTTTTGCACTCCTTCTTAAGTACATTAAAATCTCATTTTCTATACAGCGGGAAGCATATGTCGCAAGTTTAATCTTTTTATCCATCTTAAATGTATTGATCGCTTTAATCAGACCAATTGTTCCAATGGATATCAAGTCCTCTACACCAACTCCCGTATTATCAAATTTTTTGGCAATATACACTACAAGCCTTAAATTTCTCTCAATCAAAATGCTTTTTACTTCCGTATCATCTAACGTACCAAGCTTTTCTAAAAGCTTCCGTTCTTCTTCCGGTTCCAGCGGAGGAGGCAGAATATCCGCTCCTCCTATATAATGTATCTCCTTTTTTGGCATAAAAAACATACTCGCCACATTTTTCATCATGGTAAGCTTAAATTTATCATTACTGACTATGTTCACCATACAATCCTCCAAATAACGTTAGATGCACTCAAAATGCAGCAGTCCCTGATACTCTTTTCCCTCAAATAAATCAGCCGAACCAATTGCAACCGGCTGTTTCACTAACACCTGCCCATTTTTTTTCAGAACAATCTCTTCCATTATCAGGCAAAGAAGCTTTCCTGAAGGATTTCCCACACTCTGATATGCTATCTCATGAAAACAAACCCTCTTTTGTATATCAAGAACTATCTGTTTCTTATAATTTATATATCCTTTTTTCTTATATTCCTCTATAAATTCTTTTTCTTCCTCCGTCAGACATTTCCCGACAAAGCTCTCAGAAAGCAGAATAACAGGTTTTGAAAATAACGGATCCCACAGCATATTTCCAGTATCCATATATACGTAGTCCATCGCCTCTCTCATGCCATGCCGTATCTGGATCAAATAAATATGCTTTCCTTTATGTAACATTTTTTGCAGAAACCGTATCATATAAAAACAGCCTCCTGCTCCTCCTGCAAATAAGAACATCCATATACATAATGAGACTGACGTAACACCTGTCATGTATTTTAGATAGTTTATCATACCGCCCAGAAGAATCATAATAGTGGTGGAAAGAAACCATTTTTTAACCAAACCTCCCTTTTTTCTGCCAAGAGAAATAGCAACGGCTCCCATACTGATTCCTGTGCAAAGAATGATTCCCGTTTTTCCCGTCAGAATATACGGACGAAAAATAAACGGAAGAAGCGAGACAGCACCAAATAATGCCCCAGCTATCACTCTCCAGTATACGATTTTTTGTTTCATGATAATTCCAGTCAAAAACAAAACAAAAAAATCTACTATGAAATTAACGAAAAAAATGATGTCCAGATAGACTATTATCTGCAATATATGCCTCCTGCTTCTTTATAAAAAAGTATAGTCTGCCTTCTACTCAAAAAAAGTCGAAATACATTGCCTGCAACCGCAAATCTCCAAACATTATGCACTCCTTTCACAAGAAAAAAGAACAATAAACAGGCATGTCCTATTTACTGTCCTTTGTATCTTAAATAATCTTATCCAATTTTTATCTTCTCTTTAAAAACTCTGGAATCTTAATCGTTCCGTCTGCTTCCTGCTTAGGCGTCTGCGGTCTTGCGGTTGTCACCGGAGCTGCCTGTGTCGTATTATTCACTGCACTTCCCTGTGTACCATTCATGAAAGAAGGCTTTGCGACTGTTTTAGGCTGGGGTGTTGCCATAGGCTGTCCCACATAAGTCGGTGATGCCTGTCCTGCATTCAGTCCAGTCTGTACACTTTCAGATGCTGGTGCTGACTGTACCGGACGATACGGCTGCTGAGCCGCCGGCTGTGCTGATGCTGTAGCAGCAGGTTGTACCGGTGTCGGTTGTACTGGTGCTGAAACCGGTGTCGGTTTTGTAAAAGAAGCCATAGTAGGTTGTCCAAAACTGCCGTAAGTATTCTTTCTGGCTGCCTGCTCAATACCGGTTGCAATAATTGTTATGCTTACTTCATCTCCTAATGTCTCATTATCAACTGTACCAAATATAATATTAACATCTTCCCCAGCAGCTTCCGTCAGATAATTAACAGCATCATAAGCTTCTATCATGCCGATATTTCCTGCAAAATTAATGATAATATCTGTTGCACCAGAAACCGTTGTTTCTAACAATGGAGACTCCATAGCTTGTTTAATCGCTTCAACCGCCTTATCCTCTCCGCTTCCGCGTCCGATACCAATATGTGCAATTCCTTTATCACGCATTACAGACTGGATATCTGCAAAGTCAAGATTGATAATCCCCGGACTCTGAATCAAATCCGTAACACCCTGAACACCCTGCTGCAATACTTCATCGGCCTTCTTAAGTGCATCCGGAATGGTTGTCCGCTTATCACAAATCTGTAATAACTTATCATTCGGAACAACGATCAATGTATCTACATTCACTTTTAATCTGTCGATACCTGCGATTGCATTATTCATACGAGGCTTACCTTCAAACGAAAATGGCTTTGTAACAACACCAACTGTTAAAATTCCAAGATTTTTGGCAATTTCAGCAACAACGGGAGCTGCACCGGTTCCGGTTCCTCCACCCATACCACAGGTAACAAATACCATATCAGCATCTTTTACCAGTTCGGTAATCTCTTCTCTATTCTCTTCTATCGCTCCTGCACCAACTTCAGGCTTAGCTCCTGCACCAAGTCCCTTTGTCAGTTTTTCGCCAATCTGAATCTTTGTAGGTGCCTTAGATGTTGCTAACACCTGTTTATCTGTATTAATGGCAACTAAGTCCACCCCATTGATGTTCTCATCCACCATTCTATTAACTGCATTGTTACCAGCTCCACCTACACCAATTACCAAAATCTTAGCAGGTCCTTTTTCTTCGAATGTTTTTATTTCAAGCAAGGTAATTTCCTCCTTATTTAAATTTTCCTTAATTATTAGTAAACATATATATAATACTGTTTTTCGGTAAAATAATCAACCCTCTATTTTATGAATATTTTTAAAATATGCATATTTTTTCATATTTTGAAGAAGATAATCGCCACTTTTATTCTGTACTCGTCTTAAAAGATGCTTTTCCAGATGCGGAATTGAAATCTCTCATATTCAAAGTTCCCTTCTTTCCCTCCAATCCTTGTAATATCTTATTTAAATCGACCAGCTGCTCCTCCAGATCCCTTCCATCACCAAGTTCAATCCGGATAGACTGGTAACCCATTACAATTTCGCCTTCTGAGGTAAATTTAATGGAATCGATTTTTAATTCATATTTATCAATCAGTTGTGTCAGCTTCAAAATTATTTTGAATCTGTCCTCATCTTTAATAGGAAGCTTTTCATGCAGCTCCATACTTTCGAATGACATTCCGGTTATGCATGGTGCATCATCCAGCTTTGTCTGGGATATCTCAAGTACATATCCATCCTGATCAAAATACACATATGCATTCATATATTCAATGCAACCGGCCATTGCTTTTTCATAAACCGTCACGGTAACCTTATGTGCACTGACATATTCAATATCCAATTTTGCAATAAATGGAATATCTTCAATTGGATGAATTTTATTTTTGAGCATCAAAAGTACTGTATTATCAATGTACCCTTTTGCAAATACAAAATCCTTTATCTCTTCCTTATTATAATGCTTATTTCCTGTCACTTCGATGCTGTCAATCCGAAAACAGGTAAGCAGAACAACAATAAAAACAACTAAAAAGAGAACAACAAAAATAGCTGCCATACCCTTTCGTTTTTTCTTAAATTGTATTACATTATCTTCCCTGTTTCTCATTTTACACCTTTATACATAAGCAATATCCACTCCTAAACAGTGCAGGTCTCTTACAATATCCTCATACCCGCGTTCTATATAGGAAATATCTGTTATTGTTGTATATCCTTTACTAATCAGTCCTGCAACCACAAGTGCTGCTCCCTGTCTTAAATCTGTTGCTTTCACAGTGTGTCCCTGGAGTTTTATATTTCCTTTTATCAATGCCTTTTGCTCCTTCACCTGAATTCTGGCATTCAGTTTTTCCAATTCTTTTACAATCGCAAAACGGTTCTCAAATACCGTTTCTGTCACACTGCTGTCCTGAACTGCTTTTGCCAGAACAGTCATCAATACCGGCTGTAAGTCCGTTGGAAATTCAGGATAAATTCCTGTCTCAAAGTCACCTGCTGCTACTTTCCCCAGAGACTGAATACTCAGATATCTGTCAAACTTTATTACATTGACTCCCAGCTTAGATGCCGTCTGAATAATATTTTTCAAATAATGAATATCTTCTATTCCTGTCATTTTGATATCACTGGGAACTGCTGCTGCCATAAGCAGATAAGTACCTGCGACTATTCTATCATATACATTGTGGTAATCGGATGAAACCAGCTCCTTTGTTCCCTTTATAATCAGCACATCTGTTCCGATACCTTCTATCAGAGCACCCATGGATACCAGATAATTGCAAAGCTCAATAATCTCAGGCTCTTTTGCCGCTCCCCGCAATATGGTTCTTCCTTTTGCCCCTACTGCTGCCATAAGCAGGTTCTCCGTTGCACCAACACTCGGAAAACGCAGATGATATTCACACCCTTGAAGATAATAGGTTTCACAGGATAAGATTTCCTTATGCAGATTTACATCTACATTCATTTTCACTAATCCTTCTAAATGAATATCAATCGGTCTAAGACCAATCGCACAGCCGCCCGGCATACCAAGTTCTGCCTTATGCCACCTTGCCAGCATTGACCCTAGCAGCAAAACAGAAGATCTGAGTCTCTTCGTCAGAGAATATGGTAACGGTTCATAAGAAGCTTCTCTGGTGTCAATCGTTAAAGTATGTTCTGCCAGACTGGTCTTAACATGAAGACACTCTAACAGCCTGCACATCACCTGTACATCTTCTATCATAGGACAGTTATAAATCACTGATATTCCAGAAGTAAGTAACGTTGCCGCCATAACGGGTAAAACCGTATTTTTGGAACCTTGTATTTCAATTGTTCCCTTTAATTCTCCGGCTTCTTTCACACTAATCGCTTTCAAGGAACTCACATCCAATCCCTGCCATATATATTATAATATGCCACTAGAAAGAATTATGTGATTCCCAAACATCAATATTCTTTGGGAATTCTTATCTGCCTGGCCACAGAAAGTACCAGACCCATTTCTATCAAAAGTCCGCATAGTGCCGTTCCTCCATAACTGATAAACGGCAGCGGAACCCCTGTGGGCGGAATAGAATTTGTTACAACTGCAATGTTGACAAGCACCTGAACTGCAATATGCGTGATAACACCTACTACTATCAATGCACCAAATAAATCCGGAGCACTCATGGCAATCATAACACAACGCCATATCAGCAATATAAAAATCGCCACTACACATGCGGCACCAAACAATCCCAGTTCTTCACAAATCACCGAGAAGATCATATCATTATGGGACTCAGGAATGAATCCCAGCTTCTGGATACTCTGTCCTAACCCCTTTCCAAAAATGCCACCGGAACCAATGGCATATAATGACTGCAATGTCTGATAACCTTTTTCATACTTTTCGGGATCCAGCCATATTTTAATACGCTCTACCCTGTAAGTCGCAATCATAAGGAAAAATACCATGATAATTACAACCACAATGCCCATCATTAAAAATTGCTTTACCTTCGGACTGGTAACAAATACAATCATCAATGTAATTGCCGCGCATATAATACCGGTACTTAAATTTTCTTTTGCAATCAAAGCAACTGCGACCATAGGAAGAACCATAACTTTAGCCATAATTTTGAAATCTCCGATTCTTGCTGCCCGAATCGTTGCCATATGTGACGTAAATATAATAATCACGATTTTGGCCACCTCGGATGGCTGGAACTGCAAAGGACCAATCTGAATCCATCTTACCGCACCGTGAGAAGCCGCTCCAAGAATCAACACCAGCACCAACAGTCCGATCACACCATACATCATGAGCAAAGACCATTTCTTCCACCAGTGATAATCTATTCTTGCTACCAGCAGCATTACCACAATCCCTAAAAGAGCAAAAGCTCCCTGTCTTTTTAAATAATACGTGGCACTCTGCTGTTTTAATTCTGCCGTATAGGAACTGGTACTAAATACCATAACCAGACCAAACGCCACTAAAAACAAAATAATAAATAGCAGGGAATAATCAAAATAATTACTCTTTACACGTGCCAACGAACTTCTTTTCCGTATTCGCTTGTTAGCATTCCCAGGCTTTCTTCCCGCCATAAACTATGCTCCTAACTTATTTACATATTCTTTAAACATATTTCCACGCTGTTCATAATTATTAAACATTCCCCAGCTTGCACATGCCGGAGACAATAAAACTGCTTCTCCCGGTGCCGCTTCTTTTGCACAAACGCCAACCGCCTCCTCCAAAGTATCCACAATAACTACATTTTCGAAACCCAGTTTCTTCGCTGTGTCTGCTATCATTCTGGCTGTCTGGCCAAGAAGCACAAGCTTTTTCACCTTGCCGCCAAAAGACTGGATCCATTCATCAAAAGCAACGCCTTTATCGTATCCCCCACCAATCAAAACCGTTTTACGATTCATTGCCTGTACTGCTTTTATCGCTGCATCCGGATTCGTTCCCTTGGAATCATTATAATATGTAACACCATTTACTTCTCTCACAAATTCAATCCTGTGTTCTACACCTTTAAAAGTCTTTAATACATCTATGATATCTTTTAACGGTACTCCCATGTAATAAGCTACCGCAATACCCGCCATATAATTTTCAATATTATGGGCTCCAAGCAGTATTAAATCTTTTGTATCAATTACCTTCGTCTCGCATCCTGCCTCCCGAAGTACAATAGTTTCCCCTTTTAAACAGATTCCCTCTTCTATACTATGTAACCGACTGAAAAATATAACCTTCGCTTTCACCCTCTCATCTTCCGCCATCTGCCTTGTAACCGGATCATCATAATTTAATACAAGATAATCCTGTTCTGTCTGATTTCTACATATATCAAGCTTAACAGATGCATAGTTTTCCATTGTATAATGTCTGTCTAAATGGTCCGGTGTCACATTAAGAACTGCACTGACATGCGGTTTAAAATCCACGATAGTCTCCAGCTGGAAAGAGGAAACCTCTGCAACTGTATAAGACTCTCTGTTCATCTTAAGTACTACTTCCGTATATGGAATTCCTATATTGCCTACAGTAAAACTATTAGAGGTATGTGCAGAAAATATTTCTCCCACAAGAGATGTTGTCGTTGTTTTTCCATTAGTACCTGTAATAGCTGCCAGTTTTCCGTCTCCAACCTGATAAGCCAGTTCAATCTCACTCCAGATTGGAATCTTCCGCTCCCTCACTGCATTAGCTATATCAGAATCCGACGGTATTCCTGGACTTATGACCATCAAACCAATATCATCCAAGATAATATCGTTTATATCACCTAAAACAACTCTGATATCCTTCCGTTCTTTAAATTGTGATAAAAGCTTTTCTACATCCAATGCTGCATTATCGTCATAAAATATAATCTCTGCACCCTTTTCCAGCAATAATTTTCCTGCGTTCACTCCGCTTTTTCCTGTGCCTGCAATCAGCACTCTCTTATGAAAATCCATACTTTCCTCCAAAATATCACAAACTATATATCCTTTTTATTAACAAATGCTGTCTACAATGCCACCAATCCTATCAGACATAGAATTGCAGTCACAATTGAAAAAATCGCTACTACTTTTGTTTCCGGCCAGCCGGAAAGTTCAAAGTGATGATGAATGGGGGCCATCTTAAATACTCGTTTTCCTGTTTTCTTAAAATAAGCAACCTGAATAATAACGGATAGCACCTCCACAAAATATATAAATCCAACTATCACGATATATACCGGCATTTTCAACATAACCGCAGTCGCTGCAATCAGTCCGCCAAGGGCTAATGATCCAGTATCTCCCATAAATACCTTGGCAGGATATACATTAAACACCAAAAATCCCAGCAGAGCCCCGACAGCTGCACAGGTAATGGTTTCCAGACCTGAAACCATTCCAATCGCAACCACCGTAAAAAAAGTTGCCGTCAACACCGTAATTGATGATAACAGTCCGTCTAACCCATCCGTAAAATTGGTTCCGTTTACTGTTCCGATCACCACAAAAAACAAAAACGGATAAAACCAGAAGCCCAGATTGAATTCATATCCTCCCGTAAACGGAATCATAACAGAGGTTCCAATCTCCGTATAATTCGCCAGATAATAGGCAAATACCGCCGTTATCAGAAACTGCCCTGCCATTTTCTGCCATGCCCGAAGCCCCATGGAACGCTTCATGACCACTTTAATATAATCATCCAAAAATCCCACCAGACCAAAACCTAATGTAACAAAAAGTACCGGAAGAATTTCCGGATGGCTCTTCATATAAAACAGAGAGGTAAGGACGATACTGCAAAGAATGATCAACCCTCCCATTGTAGGCGTTCCGGATTTCTTTAAATGCGATTCCGGTCCGTCATCTCTGACAAACTGACCAAACTTCAGCTTTTTCAAAAACGGTATCATCACCGGACTTAAAATCACGCTGATTCCAAAAGCAATCAATACTGGTAACAAAATTGTAAAATCAAATTTCATAGTCATTCCTACCCTTTAGTAATTTTTTTTGCAGCCACTCTTCCAATAACCACAAGACCTTGTATGCTACAAAAAGCACATACCCTAATAGTATAATTCTTTTTTATTATTTTATCAACCTCTTGGTCATCATTCTTTCCCTTTCCACTTATTCTACAGTATCTTCAAAATCAATGGATATGACAGATTCTTTTATTTGCTCCTCCGAATAGTCTGCCTCTATTCCCAGATAAGGTAAAATATTGGAAAACATTTCTGACATTACCGGTGCAGCAATCGTTCCCCCATAATAAATGCCAACAGGCTCATCAATCAAGATAATTCCAATCACCTGCGGATTGTCTGCTGGTGCAAACCCAAGAAATGAAGAAATATACTTTCCGTTTCCTCTTGGAAGCTTTTCAGACGTTGCAGTCTTTCCTCCTACTCTGTATCCTTCCACCTGTCCTTTATGACCGGAACCTTCCGCCACAACCGCCTCCAGCAGTTCTTTCATCATTTCAGACGTTTCCTTTTCTATGGCATTTTCTTTTTCTTCATAAGAAAACGTTTTGGTACGTTTACCTGTCTCATCCGTTGCATAAACTCCGAAATGCGGAGTCACCAGCGTTCCCCCATTGACTACGGCACTTGCTGCCCGAAGCAGCTGCAACGGTGTAATCTGAAAAGACTGCCCAAAACTCATGGTAGCCAGCTCCACTGCTTTTACATTTTCCTGTTTATGCATGATCGAAGATGCCTCTCCCGGAAGATCCACACCTGTTTTCTCAAACAGACCAAGTTTTTCGTAATTCTTATACATTGCAGAAACACCTACTCTTGCACCAACATCCATAAATACCGGATTGCAGGAATTCATAAAGCCCTGTTTGAATGTTTCTGTACCATGTCCTCCCACCTTATGGCATCGGATTCTTCTGTCTTCTACCATACGGAATCCCGGACACGAAAATGTATCTTCTAATTTTACAACTCCTTCTTCCAATGCAGCAGTCGCGGTTACAAGCTTAAAAGTAGAACCCGGTTCATAAGTATCATTAATACAAAAATTCCGCCACATATTATTTAAGGCGTCCTGTTTTTCTTTTTCAGTCATTTCTGTTATACTCTTGGATTTTTCTTCCGCTTCCGTTGTTCCCTCTTCTTTTACTGTCGTCACTGTATCTGCCTCACCCTCCACAGACGGTTTTACATACAGATCTTCCACACTAACTAATGTATAAGGATCATTCAAATTATATTCAGGAACATTTACCATTGCATAAATCTCTCCGTTTTGCGGATTCATAAGTACCACGGATACCCGCTTTGCCTGTTTTGCCTTCAGCACCTTGGTGGCTGCCTGTTCTGCATATTTTTGTATATTCACATCAATAGATACGTACAGATTATTACCGGAAACCGGTTCAATCCTGCTTTCTGCTTCATTTTCAATTTCCAGACCATATGCATCTGTCAAAGTCAGAATGCTGCCGGGTGTTCCGGCTAAAATATCTTCATAAGCAACTTCAATTCCTACAATCCCCTGATTATCAGAACCTGTAAATCCCAGCACCTTACTTGCCAGAGAATCATATGGGTAATATCTTTTATAATCCTCATCCACCATGACACCGTCAAGATTCATTTCTCTTAATATATCAGCAGTTTCCTTATCCACGTTACTCTTGATTTTTTCACGTATTGTATTGGCCTTGACCTTCTTTCGTACAGTCTCTTCCTCTAATGATAAAACCTTGCAAAGAGCTTCTACAACTTTGTCCTCATCTGTAATCTGGGAGTGAATGACCGAAATGGAACATACCGGTTTATTGCCGGCTAACTCTACGCCATTTCTATCGTAAATAACTCCTCTTTTCGCTTTTATACTTCTCTCCCTCTCATGGAGAGCTTCAGCTTTCTTCAAATAATAATCTGACCTTGCTATCATCAGGTATGAAAGTCTTCCTATCAACATAATAAACGCAAGAATGATCAATAATGCCACAACAAATATCTTTTTCCGTGTAAAAGTTTTTAGCATGTGGACTCCCGCAGTTCTTTCTTACTAATCTTATTACAGAATATTTACAGTTATGATAACTATTCCTTTGTCATCAAAAAATATCCTATACATATGCAGACACCACATTTACCTAAATAACCCAGGCACAGCCCACCTCTCCCAAAGTAAACCATGCCTTTTCAATCCATTAGAACCTGCCACCGGTAGATCCTAAACCTGCTATCTTTTATTCCTGCCCAGACTCTGTTCCCTGCTCTGTAGTACTTTCTGTCGTCGCCTCTGTTGTTGCTTCTGTGGTACTTTCTGTTGTTTCTTCCGTAGAAGTTTCAGGCGGATTTTCTTCACTGTTCTCCTGTTGTTCGTCTTCTGGTATATCACCAGTGTAAATCGGCGTTGCTATCTGATCCCCAACATTCGGGTCTCCTGCACTTTCCCCAGTCTCCGTCTGATATATATTCATGTAAGGAAGCAGTTCCGTAAAAATACGCTGTGCGATGATCGTACCAAGACCTGAACTTGACTGATCCTCTACATAAGGCTCATCTACCGTTACGTATACTACCACCTGCGGATTTTCAACCGGCGCAAACCCAATGAAGGATAATAAATATTTATTATTGCCACGTGGAATCTTTTCTGCCGTACCGGTTTTTCCACCTATTGTATATCCCTCCACCTTGGCTTTTTGGGCTGTACCGGAGTCAACAACCTTAAACAGTGCCTGTCTCATAAATTCAGATGTTTCGGAAGATATTGTTTTTCTCAAAACCGTAGGCTCTATATTATTAATGATTCCTCCGTTTTCATCCACTATCTGCTTTACCATATGCGGTTCATAATAATTCCCGCCATTAATCACAGAACAAAATGCGGTTCCTAACTGCATCATCGTAACTGTAGGTCCCTGCCCGAACGAAGAGGTCGCAAGTTCCACTGGATTTAAGCCTGCCTCATCATAAATTTCTCCTGAAGCCTCTCCCAAAAGATCCACATTGGTAGGTTTCCCAAACCCAAACGCATCCTGATATTTGGCAAATGCTGCCCTTTTTTCAGCCTGTGCAATCTGCATCAATGCTACGTTACAGGACTGCATCAGTGCCTGTTCCACCGTCACCTGACCATGACCGCCATGATCATGGCAGTTGATCGTATAATCCTCTACCTCCAGATTACCGCCGCAAAAATAACTCTCAGTCCCTTTAATAACATCATCTTCCAGTGCACCTGATATTGTAAAGGTTTTATATGTTGAACCCGGTTCAAAGTTATCAGATATGATAAAATTGCGCCAAGCTTTATTCAGACACAATAACCTGAAATCCTCTGTTAAACTGTTTATTTTTTCTGCTGCGGATATTCCTCCATTTTCCAATATTGCTTTTAAATCAGCTTTATCCTCCGGCAGTTCCTCTCCTTCTTTTGGCTTAAAATATGCTTTTACTGCCTGATCCGATAACAAATACTGAATCCCTTTATCCTCAAACATATATTGGATGGCACTATCCTCATAAGGCTCATTCAGATCAAAACCATTTGAATTGGCCAATGCCAGTATTTCTCCGGAATTCGGATCCATTACCAGAGCCGATACATTTCTTGCACCGGTTTCTTCCATAAACTCATTAATCTTTTTCTCAACTATAT
The DNA here is from genome assembly GCA_910585605.1 of uncultured Lachnospiraceae bacterium. Taxonomy (GTDB): domain Bacteria; phylum Bacillota; class Clostridia; order Lachnospirales; family Lachnospiraceae; genus CAG-590. The sequence continues at coordinate 44,499 of CAJUFL010000011.1, forward strand.
TCTGAGCGTTTGCATCAATGGTAGATACTACATTATATCCGTTTACCGGTGTTTTTGTAGTCCGTTCCAATGTCATATCCTCTGTCAGATATCCATATTCCCTACCGTTAACACCATTCAGTTCACTGCTGTAATACCCTTCAATTCCACCTTGTCCCACATTACCACTTACAGTAAATCCTATCGCATGGCAGGCAAGAGAACCATATGGATAATACCTGTTGTATTCATCCTCAAACCATATTCCCTTTACATTCTTACCTTCTTTCGTCTCCAAGAATTTATTAAAGGGTTCCACTTGTTCATAAGAAAGTTTCTTCAGCATCTTTTTATATAAAGATTTATCATCCTCTAATGCTTCGTTTATCGTTTCTTCTGTGATATCAAAATACTGGAGAAGTGCCTTTATGGTCGCCGCTTTTACCTCATCACTTTGCAATACATTTTTCGGCTCCATGATCAGATTATAAACCTTTTCACTTGTCGCAAGCTGCGTCCCATTCCTATCCAGAATGTCGCCTCTCCGATATGGAATCTCTATACTGTCATAGCTTTGCTGCGCCAGTACGATCTTCTCATAACGTTTTCCATCCTTCAAATTAATGTACAGCACTCTCACCACTAAAAGCAGAAACAATAATGTAAAAATTACCGCCATTACAAATAATTTATTCTGCATTCTGGCAAGAAAACGTTTTCTCTTTTTTGCCATAATATCACCTTATCTTATTCAACCGGTACATCCTTAAACTGTTTTACATAATCTGGATTAGTTGCCTTATATGAAACAATTTGTCCGCTTTTGGGATATACCATTCCCAGTTCTTTTGTTGCCACCTCCAGTACCTCCGGCAAATTAACAGAACTTTCCAGTCTTTTACTGGTCTCGTTATTCGTGTCGGTCAGTTCATTTAAACTGCTTTCCAGCCTGGCAATCTGTCTTCTCTGATCTGTAATATCTGCCTGTAGTGTAAGCATATTTACACATGACACAAACAAAAAGACCGTTGCAGTCACCAACGCCATAGTATATTTTAAATCAAACGCTTTTGCACGTCTTGTATTACGACTAATTTTCTCATTAACTTTATGTTCCCTGCGTTCCGGTTTCTCTATCCTCTCCGGTACTGCATTCAGCTTTCTGGCTGTGTTCCCCTCTACGTAATGATACCGTCTCTCATTTTTTGAATCCAATTCTCTCATTCCCCTTTTCTAAAATACGTCTTATCTTCCGTATTCTCAGATGTTCCCCTTTTATCAAGTGTCTATTTACTTAAATACCAATCATGCCTTTTCAAATATCCGTAATTTGGCACTTTTACTTCTTCGATTCTCCTCTAATTCCTCTTCAGACGGTAAAATCGGTTTCCTTGTCATCACTTTCCCTCTGGAAACCTTACCACATACACATTTAGGAAAGTCGGGAGGGCATGTGCAAGGATTTTCATTAGTTCTAAATATCCTTTTTACAATCCGATCTTCTAATGAGTGGAACGTAATGATGCAAATTCGGCCCCCTGGGTTTAACAGATCTATCATCTGGTCGATGGATTGTTCAAGAATGGTCAGTTCTTTATTTAATTCAATCCTGATAGCCTGATAAGTTCTTTTGGACGGGTGCCCTCCTGCAGACCTAGCTCTAATTGGTATAGCAGCCTTTATAATGTCATTGAGCTCAAAGGTTGTCTCAATGACTTTTTCCTGTCTTGCCCTGCATATATGCTTGGCAATATTTTTGGCGAATTTTTCTTCGCCATAATCCCTGATTACTCTGCAAAGTTGCATTTCAGAATAATCATTTATAATATCCTTGGCAGTCATCTCCTGCCTTTGATCCATTCTCATATCGAGAGGCGCATCCTCTCTGTAGGTAAATCCTCTCTCTGGTGTATCTAACTGATAGGAGGATACCCCCAGGTCAAGAACGATACCATCAACACCGCTGATGTTCAGTGTTCTTAAAACCTGAGGGGTTTTCTGATAATTGCTTCTTATAATATCAATCTTTATTTTATCTTGATATGGTAATAGACGGATGCCTGCTGCCTCAATGGCAGCTGCATCCTGATCTATTCCTATGAACCTACCTTTACCGGACAAACGTTCACATACATAAAATGCATGTCCTCCACCACCTACGGTGCCATCCACATAAGTTCCGTCTCTTTTGATATTCAGTCCTTCTATGGTTTCCTCCAGCAAAACTGACTTATGTGAAAATCCCACGTTTATCCTCCTATATCATAATACCTAAATCTTCGATCCCCTGTGCTAATTCATTGAAATCGATGTCATCAATATTGTTCTTCTCTTCCCATTTTTCTTTGCTCCAGATTTCCGCACGTTCTCCTACACCAACCACGGTTACGTCTTTTGTAATCTCTGCAAACTCTCTTAAATTTGCCGGCAAAAGAATTCTTCCCTGATTGTCCACTTCACAATCTGTAGCACCGGCCTGAAAAAATCTTTTGAACTTTCTTGAGTTCTCATTAGTCATTGGAAGCTGTCTCAACTTGCCTTCAAAGATCTCCCACTCTTCATTGGGGTAAGCAAATAAACAACCATCCATTCCTCTTGTCACAACGAAAGACATCCCTAATTGTTCTCTTAACTTTGAAGGTACGATCATTCTGCCCTTGGCATCCACGGAATGATTATATTCGCCTTTTAATCCCTTGGACATGATTCTCACCTTCCCCTGTCTCTCGTTTGTAAATATGCCTTGTGTTTTTTGATAAATCCACCACAATTTACCACTGTCCACCACAATTCACCACTTACAACCACTATTGTACCCTATCAGGTTATAGAATGCAATAAAAGATTTACCCATATCCCATTGTGAAATTAGCTAAAGTTACCCTGCTATTTTTATGCAATATGCACATTTTTTCTACTGTTTTTTCGCTGTTTTCTTCTCACTTTGCACAATATCTTGTACATTCTCATATCCAACATACAGATATATTGTGTTTTCCCATCTTAAGATTCTCTTTCGCATTTTTCCTTTCTTTATATAGTGGGGAAAAGTGGGAAAATCCCCCACCACGAAAATGAATAATACATTTTGCGGGGGTTATCTAACTACAAAAAACCACAGAATTGTAAATTCACACAATCCTGTGGTTATCATCATTAAAAAATTTCCTTAAGTTATCTATTCTAATTCTGTATTTACATTCCGCAGCTTCATCCGCTTGTAAATAATGAATATTGATGCACCCACTACACAAAAAGCAGCCAACAGCTGGGACACTCTAAAATTGATTCCCGGTATCATCAAAGAATCTGTCCTAAGCCCTTCTACCCACACGCGGCCAAGACCGTATCCCCAAATATACATAGCAAACATCTCTCCGTCAAATTTCTTGTATCTTCTGTATAAAAAGATGACAAGCAGTACTCCAAGATTCCATAATGACTCGTATAAGAAAGTCGGATGTACCTGAATAAATTCCATCCCTTCAATAGTAACGACATGATCTATCATTTCCTGTGTAATCACTCCGTTATTCACAGTACTAAGCAGATAATTTTTACTTCCAAACCATTCTACGGGAATCGCCATGGCAAGTAACGAATCTGTATATCCGCCAAATGCCTCTCTGTTAAAAAAGTTTCCCCATCTTCCAAGAATCTGTCCCACCAAAAGTCCCATGGCACACGTATCCAGCATCAGCATCGTGCTGACTTTACGCTTTTTTGCAAAAATCAGCAGCGTAATAATTCCGGCTATAACTCCTCCATAAATAGCAAGACCACCACCGCGGATATTTAACATCCCAAGAATCGTATCCTTAACAGACTGTCCCTCTTTTATATAATCTCCGAGGCTAAACAATACATAGTAAATCCTTGCCCCCAGTATTGCCGGTATCACCAGCCAGAGCATGTAATCCAGATATAATTCCGAATCCTGCCCGGTTCTTTTTGCTTCTCTCGCAATCAGAACATATCCAAGGATAAATCCAAGTGCTATCACCATTCCGTAAAAACGTATTTCAAAATTGCCGATAAAAAAACCATCTGCCACATTTTTAAGTACAATCCCCAAATTCGGAAAACGTATCTCGTACATAGCATCCTCCTAACTACACATTAAATTTAAACAAAACTACATCGCCATCCTGTACAATATATTCTTTTCCTTCTGAACGTACCAGTCCCTTTTCTCTTGCTGCCGTCATAGAGCCATTTTCCACCAGATCCTTATAGTTTACAACTTCTGCACGGATAAATCCTCTTTCAAAATCAGTATGAATCTTCCCAGCTGCCTGAGGTGCCTTTGTTCCTTTCTTAATCGTCCATGCACGGGTTTCATCCTCTCCTGATGTCAGATAAGAAATCAAACCCAGCAGGGAATAACTGGCACGAATGAGTTTATCCAGTCCTGATTCTGAAAGTCCTAAATCCTCCAGAAACATTTTTTTCTCATCCTCATCCAGTTCCGATATCTCCTGTTCAATCTGGGCACATACCGCAAATACTTCTGAACCGTATTCTGACGCATATTCCTTTACTGTTTTTACAAATTCATTTCCTGCACCATCATCTGTCAAATCATCTTCCGATACATTTGCTGCAAAAATAACAGGTTTTCTGGTAAGAAGATTATATTCTGCCATCCATGCTTCCTCATCTTCTCCATCCGTTTCAAATGTAATGGCAAGCTTTCCATTTTCAAGATGTTCCTTAATCCGTTTCATAAAAGCAAGCTCTTTGGCAATTTCCTTATTATTATTGGCAGCTCTCGCATTTTTTGCAATTCTTCTCTCTAGTATCTCAACATCCGAAAAAATCAATTCAAAATTAATCGTTTCAATATCCCTTAATGGGTCAATACTTCCATCCACATGTACAACATTGGAATCTTCAAAACACCGCACCACATGCACGATAGCATCCACTTCCCTGATATTAGATAAAAACTGGTTTCCAAGTCCTTCTCCCTTAGAAGCACCTTTCACAAGTCCTGCAATATCTACAAATTCAATTACTGCTGGTACTGTTTTCTTGGAACTGTACATTTTTGTCAGAACGTCAATCCTCTCATCAGGCACTGGAACCACTCCAACATTTGGGTCAATCGTACAAAACGGATAATTTGCTGATTCTGCCCCTGCCTTTGTCAAAGAATTAAATAATGTACTTTTTCCTACATTGGGAAGTCCGACTATGCCTAGTTTCATTTTTCTATATCCTCCTAAAAATCCTTTATTTTATGTTACATTCCATTTATCTTTATTAGAAAATACACCATCTGATACACCATTTCACAAACCCTGATACAGCAACCCACATATTACCATATAACAGCCTAAAAGTCTATATTTTCTTATAATTCTACACTGGACGATAAAAAACTCTGCCCTAATGAAAGAAGTGCCTGAAAGATATTTCCTTCAGACACTGTTTAGTAAAAAAACTGTCATTCATCAGCAAATGCATTCTCATGATTTCTTACCATGCAGCATCTGCTTTAATGCCTCCTCAATATGTTTGTCAGTCGTGAGTGGACGGAAATCCCTCGTCTCAGAAAGTTCTTTTAAATCCTCATTGTTAAGGGTAATCACATGTTCCTGTTCACTGTCCGGCTCAGGGATAACATATAAATTCATTTCTTTTTCCAGCTGATTCAATCTTCGCATAATATCAGTAATCTGGCTCTTACCCAAATCCACTGTCTCAAGTAGTTCATCGTAAAGCTCAGTTATACGTTCACAATCCGGAATATCCTCATAAATAACTTCCGGTTCATCCTTAATTCCTGATTCATTGCCGTTCTCGTAAACATACCTATTATCCTTGATATTCCTGTCTAAGAAATTCAGTGTTTGTGTTATCTTTCCTCCTTCGACTGTTATGATGAGTTTTGCCATACTCCGTCCTCCTTTTTCTTACAATATCGTATAGGGAATGGTACATGACAAACCAGCCTCCTGCTTGTGGTGTTCTTATTATATCGGTTGAAGTACTATTTATCAGTACGTTCATACCGCACCGTAATAGTTAAAATAGGTAATACGTAAAAGCTGGTGTGCTGCTACATTCACCTTTATGTTTTCCAGTATACTACGGAAATAGGTGTTTTTCAAGATTCAACCACTGAATAATTTATGTCGGCAATATTTTTTAATATCCAATATCTTCCACAAACCGTATAATTTGTACCCTGTATCTGAATCGTGGGAATAATTGCTTACATACAATTTTTTTATTTACAAAAAATATTATTGTAACTTTAAATAATTTTAGTATGCCCAAAAGGAGATGATTTTATGGATAATCAGGATTGTTGTACCTGTGCCGACACTCTTGCCATGGCTTCCATACCAAAGCAAAACTGGTGTCAACCCTATGAGTATGAAAAGGCATTGATGGAAGGAACTATTTTCCCATGTCTGAATCTTCCATTCTATAAAGCTGATGAAGGAGACAGCACTTTAAATACCAATACAATTTCTTCCAATCCCGAAGAAACAGAACGTGAAAAATTATTAACTGAGATTTCTACCATAAGCTTTGCTATCAACGATTTAACACTTTATCTGGATACCCATCCGAACTGCAAAAACGGTCTGACTCTTTTTCATGAACTGTTAAAAAAACGTCTGGATATGCTGGCAGATTTTGCGGACCGCTTTTATCCTTTAACACAGATTTCCATGGTTACCGGAAACTGTGACTGCAACTGTTATGGCTGGGGAGAAGGACCCATGCCCTGGGAAGGAGGTTTGATCTAATGTGGTGCTATGAAAAACGACTGCAATATCCCGTAAAAATTAAAAACACCTGTCCAAAGACTGCACAACTGATTATCAGCCAGTATGGCGGACCGGATGGTGAGCTTTCTGCTTCTATGCGTTATCTGGCACAGCGTTATTCCATGCCGGTAAAAAAAGTTGGAGGTTTATTAACAGATATCGGTACAGAGGAAATCAATCACATGGAAATAATCTGTGCGATCGTTTACCAGCTGACCAAAAACTTAACACCAGAAGAAGCAAAAACTGCCGGTTTTGATGCATATTATATTGATCATACTGCCGGATTATGGCCACAGGCGGCTGCCGGAGTACCTTTTACTTCATTGGAATTTCAATCTAAAGGAGATGTAATGGCTGATCTGTATGAAGACCTTGCGGCAGAACAAAAAGCACGAACAGTATATGATAATCTGCTCCGGGTCATAGAAGATCCTGACGTACGGGCCCCTCTTAAATTCCTCCGTGCAAGAGAAATCGTACACTTCCAGCGTTTCGGAGAAGCCTTAGAAATGACAAAAGATAAAATGGATGCAAAAAATTTCTATTTCTTCAATCCCGAATTTGATAAAGAAATGTACAAGAAGGAACTATAAAAACAATCCTATTAAAAAGATGCCTTAATGCTAAAACAAAAGGCATCTTTTTTCAATCTCATCTTATTCATCCCAATTATGATAAACGGCCTGTACATCGTCATCTTCATCCAGTAAGTCCAGGATCTTATTCATCTTTTTAATATCTTCTTCACCTGTAAGCTCCACCCATGTCTGCGGAACCATCGTTACTTCTGCTGATGCCATGGGAACTTTTCCCGTCTCCAAAGCCTCTCTTACTGCCGAAAAATCATCCGGTGCTGTCAAAATCTCGTAACTGTCCTCTTCCTCTGCAAAATCCTCGGCTCCTGCATCCAATGCCATCATCATAAGATCATCAGCATCTAATTCACATTCTTCTTTATCTACAATAATCTGTCCTTTTTTATCAAACATAAAAGATACACACCCTGTAGTTCCAACATTTCCTCCTCCTTTTGTAAATGCGTTTCTTACATTAGATGCCGTCCGGTTCTTATTATCTGTCAGTGCATCTACAATGATCGCTGTACCATTGGGTCCATATCCTTCATATGTAATGGACATATAATTCACGGAGTTGGCATCTCCGGCAGCTTTCTTAATTCCTCTTTCAATGGTATCATTAGGCATATTATTTGCCTTTGCCTTTGCTATCACATCACGAAGCTTGGAATTATTATTCGGATCTGCACCACCCTCTTTTACTGCTACTGCGATTTCCCTTCCGATAATTGTAAATATTTTACCCTTTGCCGCATCATTTTTCTCTTTTTTATGCTTAATATTTGCAAATTTTGAATGTCCTGACATCTTTCTAACTCCTATCTTTAATAATAATCATTCACACATGTGCTATATTTTAACACTATGCACACTCTTTTTCAAGTCCAATCAGGAGCGAAGACTATACAAAAAGGGACTGCCGCAAAAAGGCTCTATTTTCATTTTGCTGCAAAAAATCAGCAAAAGAAAAATCCCTTCATACGACAAGTCCCTTCATACTAACTAGTGTACTGAAACATTGATATTTGATAAAACCACACTAATTATGCACCCACATACTCAGATGAATCAAATGCAAGAATCAATATAAAAATCGGATTTAAAAACAACAGTCCGAATCCAAATCCTGGTCCATGACCAAATGCTTTTGCCAATTTAAAGTACAGCATGATGCCGAATACAGCATTAGCAAGCGGTATCAGCAATGTCAGAAAATACCATCCGTTCCCAAAAGCAATCTTATATAGCACATAGATATTATAAAATGGGACAATACTTGCCCATCCCGGTTCTCCTGCTTTTGTGAAAATCCTCCAAAATGCAACAATTGATAAAACTAACAATGCCAGGCATATAATTGAATATACACCTGAAAATAGTGCTAAAACGCCTGCTGACGCAGAGTCATAGCCTACTGTCATTAATGATGTTAACATAAAACATCCTCCCTCATAATTATTTACAAAGTTTTTTGTATGACAATAATCTATCAATTATAACATAATTTGTCAATTCTTAATTTGAACGTTTTCTTATTGCATTATTCTTAATAATATTCTTACACTGGCTTGCTGTTATCGGAAACCCTACCCTGTAATTCTTCTTTGTTCTTTGTTGCATCTCTTAACAGCTTGTAAATAGATGCTGCAACCGGAACACCTAACAGCATTCCCACTACCCCTCCAAGACCGCTTCCAATCATAATCGCAGCCAATACCCATATACCGGGAAGACCAATGGAGGAACCAACCACTTTGGGATAGATCAGATTTCCTTCCAGCTGCTGTAAAATCACAAGAAATACCAGAAATACCACTGCCTGTTTCGGATCTACCGTAACAATCATAAAAGCACCGAGAGCTGCACCGATATACGCACCAAAAATAGGAATTAACGCTGTCAGTCCAACCAAGGCTCCAATGGGACCGGCATATGGCAGCCGTAAAATCCACATTCCCAATGCACAAAGACTTCCCAGAATGACGGCCTCTGTAGCCTGTCCAAGTATAAAACTGGAAAAACTCTCATCAATGATACCCAGCACATATACTGTCTTTTCATAAAGAGAAGTCTTCATAAAAGCCTTCATCATACGATTTATCTTAACTCCAATCTCCTCTTTACATGCCAGTACATACATACTGAAAATAAGACCTACCACCACATTTACCACTGCTCCAAAAAAAGAGCCTACAATTGTGGTAGCCGAAGTTAAAAGTCCCTTTGTTCCCGTCATCAAACCTGCTGAAACCTTATTGATGATATTTCCCCAATCCAGATCTAATTCTGTCAGCTGCTTTTGTAAAGCCGGCAGTTCATCTGATTTTTCTATCAGAAACTGTATCACATTCTGAAATACCTCCGGTACATCCTTTGAAATAATGACAAAGCAATCGATAACCTGTGGAATCACCAGATACAGTACAAAAATGACAATCAGTGTCAGCAATGCCAGGGAAAATACCATACACATTCCCCTTCTGGATTTTGTAATCAGTTTATTTTTACTCTTTGGAAAATAGATCTTTTCCAGACGCACCATCAAAATATTCAAAACATATGCGAACACACACCCTAAAATCAAAGGATATGCAACAGATAAAAGCCTGCCGCCCCAATTCAAAATCCATTTAAAATACATGACAAATAAGCATAAAAATGCTACAACAAACCCATATTGAATAAAATGTTTCATATTATGATTTTTCACAGCAAAACCTCCCATAGGTATTTATTAAACGTGAATAGTATACCATATATTGCCAAAAATACAATCTTTCCAGTCACTTTTCTATATTACCCGCATTCCCTGTTCCAATTTTCCTTCAGCATTTTCCATATAATTTTAATCTACTTTTCCCAACTATATTGCTACCATTCCACTTTTTTGATATGATAAGAACATCTTGAAAGATTAGAAATCAGGAGGATACTATGGATTCCGAAACACAAGGTATATATACAACTATTATGTCCATTGCAGACAAAATTGATAAGCATTTGATGAAAGAAAATGATGCAACAGAAAGCGTAAAGGAGCTTCTGCGCATTGACTTACGCAATTTTCTTATTTTCCTTACAATTGCAGACCATATAATATCAAAAGACGAAATCCGCTATATCAACAAATCCCTCGGTTACAGCTTTGATGATATGACTATGAAAAATTTTGCACTGAAAAGCAGCATAGTTCGTGAAGATTTTCTCAACACTCCACCCGCCTCCATGCATTACTTTTTGGAATATGGCAAAGATGAATATATCATACATGAAGCTAAGTACTACGATATCAAAAAACTTTATATCCTTATTTTCCAGTCGCTGGGGGAAGATTTTTTGTCAAGCTGCAAACATATGGATATAACGGAAGTAAACCAGCTGACCCGTTATCGTTTTATGCTGGAAAGCAAAATAAGGGCATTTGTGAAAAGCGGCGGGGTTGCCCCAAGCAGACCCGACAGCATCCCTTTCAAATTAAAATCCCGCCAGGAAGAGGAATCCCAGGCGGAGATTCCTTTTATCGGCAATGTTACCGGCGGCGACAAGACCCGCGAAGACCTGGATTCTCTGTTAAAAGAATTAGAATCTTTAATCGGTCTTACTTCCGTCAAAGCAGAGGTTAAAAATCTGATCAATCTTTTAAAGATCATAGATATCCGTAAACAAAATAATCTAAAAACTCCTTCCGTTACCAGGCATTTTGTTTTTACTGGAAACCCGGGAACCGGTAAAACCACTGTCGCAAGGCTTCTCTCACAAATCTATTGTGCACTGGGCATTCTTTCCAAGGGGCATATCGTAGAGGTGGACCGTTCCGGCATGGTTGCAGCCTACATGGGACAAACCGCAATTAAGGTAAAAGCGGTTATCGACAGAGCTTATGGCGGTGTATTATTTATCGATGAAGCTTACGCCCTTGCCAATGAAACTCCTGGAGGAGATTTCGGCCAGGAAGCCATCGACACCCTTGTAAAAGCCATGGAAGATAAACGTGAAGATTTGATCGTTATCGTTGCCGGATATCCCGACCTAATGAAAAAATTTATCGAATCTAATCCGGGACTCAAATCAAGATTTCAAAAAACCATTCATTTTCCTGATTACAGTGCCAAAGACTTATACCAGGTATTCCTTAAATTCTGTAAGGAAAATGATTATGTACTCAGTCCGGACGGAGAGATTTATCTAAAAGAAAAGTTAGAAGAATACGTTCAAAATTCTGATAAGTATTTTGGAAATGCCAGAGATGTCCGAAATTTTCTGGATATTGCCATATCTGACCAGGCAAACCGCCTGTTAAACGAAAATGAAACATCACCGGAAGCACTTGTCACATTGCAGCCAATTGACCTTTCACACATCTTTGAACAAAAAGGAGACGATGCCAAATGACCCTGCTTGCCTATCAAATCTTTCAGACCGTAGTGGAACAGGGAAGCTTTCAGCATGCCGCAGAAGTCTTAAATTTAACTCCGTCTGCAATCAGTCATGCTATTTCCACGGCAGAAAAAGAATTAGGATTTCCACTGTTTAACCGTAACAAAAACGGGGTTACTCTTACCAGTTATGGTGAAAACCTACAGCCTTATATTTTAACTGTATTAAATAGCGATGCCAAACTTCAGCAGGCCATTTTGGAATTTAACGGATTAACCCATGGCTCTGTAAAAATAGGAACCTTTTCCTCTGTCTGTAATAATTTTATACCCGATTTGGTTACCAGCTTTTCAAAATCGCACCCTAACATCGAAATTAAAATTTATCAGGGAACCTATGACGATGTATATAACTGGATAAAAACCGGTGTCGTAGATCTTGGTTTTCTCTCAGAGTCCAGTAGTAAAGATTTACCGATTGTCCCACTATATAAAGATGAATTGCTTTGTGTTGTTCCCAAATCATTCCGCACAAAGCGCCAAAACTATATCCAGCTGACAGATTTAAAGGAACAGAATTTTGTTTCCCAAAGCGAAAGTACAGATGCAGATATCCAGAAGCTCTTTAGCAAATATGAGCTCAAAATCCGTTCCTCCTGCCATGTAGTGGATGATTTAAGTACTATTGCCATGGTAGCTGCCGGTCTCGGAATCTGTATCATGCCCAAACTTGTCATGAAACACATTCCCTATGATGTAAATATGTACCCACTAAAACCGGCCGAACACCGAACCATCGGAATCTGTTCATTAAATCCGGAGTTGATGGCTCCCGCTGTCAAAAGTATGTATAAACATATTTTAAAATATTTCAAAAACCTAAATATTAATAAAAAGTAGGGGATGTTTAGATATGTTTAATGAAAATCTCAGACTCATATTTCAATACGTGTTGTTGATAATTTATATATTGCTGTTTTTTCTTCAAATAGTTTTGTTTATACATTTTATCAAAAGAAAGAATAAATATTGGATATATCCAGCAGGCACCGCACTTATATCATGCATGGCTGCCATCATACTTATGTTCTTTTATGACAGCTTACCTGGATATGGATCTATGCCGGGACTCACATATTTTGCAGAATGGTTTTATTCTTTTTGTGCAAGTATTGTTTTTGCCGGTATGTTAATATTATCCATAGCAAGCAGGATAATATTAACATTTATAACCAGAATAAAACAACGCACCCATTCCTAATTTGCTATTACTGAATTTTAGTCTTACCACCCATATACGGCTGTAATACTTCGGGAATATTTACCGTTCCATCTGCATTCAGATTATTCTCCAAAAATGCGATCAACATACGTGGCGGTGCAACTACAGTATTATTTAAAGTATGTGCATAATATTTGCCATTTACACCATCTACCCGGATTTTCAGGCGCCTTGCCTGTGCATCACCCAGATTGGAACAGCTTCCAACTTCAAAATATTTTTTCTGTCTTGGTGACCACGCCTCCACGTCAATGGATTTTACCTTGAGATCTGCCAAGTCTCCGGAACAACACTCCAATGTACGCACAGGAATATCCAGGCTTCTAAACAAATCTACAGTATTCTGCCATAACTTTTCAAACCACATTTTACTCTCTTCCGGTCTGCATACCACGATCATCTCCTGCTTTTCAAACTGATGAATCCGGTAAACACCCCGTTCTTCAATTCCATGTGCTCCCTTTTCCTTACGAAAACACGGTGAATAGCTGGTAAGAGTTTTGGGTAAATTCTCCTCTTTGATAATGGTATCAATAAATTTACCAATCATGGAATGCTCACTGGTTCCAATCAAATAAAGATCTTCTCCTTCAATCTTATACATCATGGCGTCCATTTCAGCAAAACTCATAACACCTGTTACCACATTGGAACGAATCATAAAAGGCGGTATACAATACGTAAACCCTCTGTCAATCATAAAATCCCTTGCATAAGATATAATTGCCGAATGGAGCCTTGCAATATCTCCCATCAGGTAATAAAATCCATTACCGGCCACTTTGCCTGCCGCATCCAGATCAACTCCGTCAAACTTCTCCATAATCTCTGTATGATATGGAATTTCAAAATCCGGGACTACCGGTTCCCCATATTTTTGAATCTCCACATTCTCACTGTCATCTTTACCGATCGGAACAGAAGCATCAATAATATTAGGAATCACCATCATAATCTTTGTAATTTTTTCCTGTAGATCTTTTTCCTGTTCCTCTAAAGCAGCAAGCTCCGCTGAACGCTCTGTTACAAGTTTTTTCGTCGCTTCAGCTTCCTCCTTTTTGCCCTGCGCCATCAAAGCACCAATCTGCTTGGAAATCTTATTGCGCTCTGCCCGGAGTGCATCAGCCTTCCCCTTTGCCTCACGGCTTCTGGTATCCAATTCGATCACTTCATCTACCAACGGTAATTTCTCTTCCTGAAATTTGTTCTTGATGTTCTGCTTTACGACGTCAGGATTCTCGCGTAAAAATTTAATGTCGATCATGTTCTTTCTCCTATCTTTAATACCCTAAAATTCTATTATACAATTCCATATATTTTGCCGCTGATTTATCCCACGAAAAATCTTCCTTCATACCTCTTACCACCATTTTATTCCAGTCATCTCTATGATCATAATATATTTCTTTGGAATAATTAATTATCTTTAACATTTCATCTGCATTATAATTTGTAAAGGAAAAACCGGTTCCCGTTCCTTCGTACTCATTATAAGGAACAACCGTATCCTTAAGACCTCCTGTCTCTCTTACAATAGGAACTGTTCCATAACGCAGGGAAATAAGCTGCGTCAGTCCGCAAGGCTCAAATCTCGAAGGCATTAACATGGCATCTGCGGCTGCATACAATCTGTGTGCTCTCTCATCTGAATAAAAAATATTGGCAGACACTCTGTCAGAATATACCCATTGATAATGTTTAAACATATTCTCATATTTTGCCTCACCGGTTCCAATCACTACAAACTGTACATATGGATCCACGATCCCCTCCATTACCCAGTCTATCAAATCGAGACCCTTCTGGTCTGTCAAACGGGATATAATGGCGATCATATATTTATTCTCATCCACAGGTAGTCCAAGTTCTTTTTGCAATTCCATTTTATTTGCGGCTTTTCCCTTTTTATAGCTTCTCACATTGTATTTTTTAAATATCTTTTCATCTGTATTGGGATCATACACATCATAATCAATTCCATTCACGATACCACAAAGCTTTTGATTATGAAAACGCAATAAATCATCAAGATTTTCTCCATATTCAGGTGTCTGGATTTCTCCGGCATACGTATCGCTTACTGTAGTAATGTAGTCAGAATATACCATACCTGCTTTTAACATATTACCGTCTTTGTAAAATTCCATACGGTCCGGAGTAAATACATAATCCGGTAATCCTGAAATGTATTTAAAGGTCTTAACATCCCACACTCCCTGAAACTTCAAATTATGTATTGTCATAATCGTTTTGGTTCCCGCAAAAAATGGATTATCATGATACAAAGTTCTCAGATAAACCGGCACAAGTCCCGCCTGCCAGTCATGACAGTGAATGACATCCGGCTTAAAATTAATAACAGGCAAAATCGCCAAAGCCGCCTTGCTAAAAAATGTAAATTTCTCAATATCAAAACGGATTGTTCCATATGGTGCCCAACCTGAAAAATAATACTCATTATCAATTAGATAATATGTGATACCATCTAATTGATAAGTCATGATACCAACATGAACATTCTCAAATCTCTGTCCTAAATCCATATAAAAATGATGAACATATTGGAATTTCTCTCTATACTCCCAGGGAATGCATGTATAGTTAGGTATTACTACACGCACATCATACTCTTCTTTTGGAAACATCTTAGGAAGTGCCCCAACAACATCTGCCAATCCGCCGGTTTTAATAAAAGGAACACACTCTGAAGCTACAAACAAAATATTTTTCATAATCACGCCCTCCAATTTAGTAACCACTTTTACATCGTAAAATTTTATCACAGTAACAACGACCAGCCATATACTGCCCAATGCCACTAAACATATTATACCCTTTTTTACAATATCTGTCTACGAAACCTTCTTATTTTTTCAGTTCATCCAATGTTTTCTTATACGCCCCAATAAAATCCCTTTCAAAATCACGGACTTCGGGCAAATCCATATCCTTTAATTTGGTATAAACTGCCGCCTTTGCACTGGAAAATTCACGGTTACCTGTTTTTTCCTCTTCCAGACATTTTATATATGCAGATAATTTATCTGCTGCTTTTACCAGTTGCCACAGATACTCTTCTCCTTCTTTGGGAAACAAAATAGATTCATATTCTTCATAAAGATAATCAGGAAGCATGGATAAAAGTTCCTTTGCTGCCTGTTTTTCTACATTTTTATATGCCTCTTTTGTATCCATGTTATAATACTTAACCGGTGTCGGCATATCTCCTGTTAAAATCTCTGTGCAGTCATGATACATCCCCATCAAAGCCGCCCGCTCCGCATTCAGACACCTACCATATCTTTTATTACTAATAAGTGCTAATACATGGGCAATCATTCCAACCTCCAAAGAGTGTTCACTTATATTTTCAGGATAGGAATTACGCATCAGCGCCCACCTGTTAATATATTTCATCCTTGCCATCATTGCAAAAAAGGAACTGTCATATTCCTTATATTCTTCTCTTTCCATCGATCATCCCCCATTTCTCAAAAAAATCCAACACAGCAGATGTGCAAACAAACAAGTGATTTTACCTAATTATCAACGCGACATGACACTAATACGGTCTGGGACAGCAAATACTTCCTCCACAGCACAGATTACAGAAAATATTAGCCAGACAGAGTTTAAAACAAAAATCAGTCCCTTCCATTCCCGGCATGCCATACTCCGTGCCTCTGCCTGTATACCATGTCCCACCACTTTGCATAACATTATAAAATTGGCGGTACTCTGCATTACCGGGCTCCATACGCATAGCCATCTGGATATGCTCCAAGGCTCTCGCCTGATTACCCAGACCCTGATTAGCAATTGCCGAAACATAATACCACTTCCCATTTTTATTTTCAATATCAGACAAAACCCTGAGTGCAGACTGATAGTCTCCTCCCCTGATATAATTCATCGCTGCATTTAAATATGTGGAATCTTTATCATCTCCATAAGACGTACTGCCGGTCCGTCCGTAACCCTCGCCAAATCCCCTGAAACCACCATATCCGTTACCGGCATAATCGTTTGCATTACCATACCCTCCTGTATTTCCATCCATGATTGCCTGATATGCCTGCTGTACTTCCTTAAATCGCTCTTCTGCCTGTTCTTTATTCGGATTATTCACATTTGCATCCGGATGATATCTTCTACTCAGATTACGATATGCCTTTTTTATTTCTTCTTCAGATGCATCCGGTGATACACCTAATATATCATACGGACTTTTCATTTTCTACCTCCATATTTGTAACAATTCTGCTTTAGCAATGCTTCCAAGCCACCTCTTCTACCTGGATGTTTCTTTTTTCTCTAATGCCATTCTTTTCCTCTTGACTTCTTCATATTTTGTCCATATACCGGAATAAATTATGTTTCGAAGAATATCAACATTTTCAGTAATCGGAAGCTTCTCAAATGTTTTTGCAAACTCAGCTGCTATCATCGTAAGCAGCTGCTTGACCCATTCATCAAACCCCTCTTCTTTTTCTCTCTCCAAAAAGGGATTGAAGCAGCCCTTTCTTCTGTCCTGTTCTAAATCCTCATAAGCATCTACAATATAAATAAATTTCCCAATATAAAACCCGATATTCCGGAGATATTTTTCCCACTCATCTTGTTTTACCACAAATATTTCTTCCAGTAAATGCCCGAAAATCCCAGACAACCGATCAATATCCAAATTCCCCATTTTTTCAAGCATTAACAGGCTGTTCATACATTCTTTAACAATCTTTTCCTGCCTTTCATAACATAAACCTATATTCTTTACTTTCTTTTCAATGCTCTTCCCGTAAATTCCTTTTATAATATTCCCTTCATCCCTAAAATCATCTCTGCATTTATACCATGTGAGCAATACGTTCATATCTGCCACATATTCTATCATTTTGTTGTTTTTAATCTGCTGTTTTCTTATGGGATGAAGAACGCACCTATCCAGACATTCCGTTTCCTGAGGCTCATACAACAGGCTTAAAAGCATTGCCAGAAATGTCATGTCATAGCTTAATGTCAACTGGCCCCGTATACCGTATTTTTCCTTCAATACTCTGCAAAGTCCGCAATAATAAGAACGATATTCATGAAATTCCCTAATCCGCAGTTCAGGCTCATTCACCACTACATAACCAAACATTTTTAATCTGCTCCTAAACAATATCCTTTAAACATTTCATCAGCTTTTTTTCCTAAACTGATATTTACACTTCGGACATGTTACCATAATCTTTCCTTTTCCTTTCGGAATCCGTATTTTCTGTCCGCATTTTCTGCACTTATATATCCTGTATGGATCTGCTGTCTGTTTCCCATATTTAATACGATATCTGACTTTGGCAAAAAAGTTGCGAATCCCCCATGTGGAATCTAAAAACTTCTGATTCTGTGCATATCTTTTATTGATATTTTTAGAAAAAATCCTTATATACGCATAAACAAGCAAGACCCAACAGATAATCTGCAAAAACGGTATTCTAATAAACATAGCAGCAAGTGCCAGAATAACCGCTGACCATATCATGAAATTGGATAACTGGTCTACCCCATATCTCCCCTTCATAAATTGTAACATTCTCTGCTTAATCCCTGTTTTCTGATTCATTCCGGAACACCCCTTTATACTAATAATCATCCACTATATACCACTTTTGTGTCTATTTTATGTCTTTTTAATACCTCAATATAATCTTTTTGTTTTCCTGAATTTTTATGCTGATTTGTAATATTTTATTCTGCTTATTTTTACTCCCATTCTGCCATCTTACGACATTCCGGTTTTGTCCTTATATACAACAATACTTTTTTATCTACACATATCAAATATATGTCCCTGTTGTCAAATACCCGATTTTGACAACAAAATCAATTATCCTGTAAACGTAAAAAATCCCGGAACCTTACAACCATCAAAGTTCCGGGATTTCATAATAAAGAGCGCGAGACGGGGATCGAACCCGCGACCCCCTCCTTGGCAAGGAGGTGCTCCACCGCTGAGCCACTCGCGCATGTCTTAACGACAGGTATTAATATATCAAATTCAGAAATATTTGTCAATAATAAATTTCACTTTTTTTGAAAAAAATACAAATAAATATTTTTTACTTTTTTCAAATCTTATTTTACCAATTTACTTCCTGCCTTCGGATATACCTGATAATCCTCTGTAATCCCTCCATAATATACCTCTACCTTATTCTTATTAGAATCTAAAGTATAGTAAAAGCATCTTTTATCAACATCAAACTCATTGCCATCTGCATCTTTTTTTGACTTTCCTTTTATATCAGTAACACCTAATGTATCATATACCTCTTTTTTAAAATCACTGCCATCCATATCAGATACCGGCTGTGGCGTTGCATGCTCTACCGCATTGTCTCTAACGTTGTCATTCACCACACAAGACATAATCGCCATTGCAATTTCTCTCCCCATATTTACATCCGTACTAAGTCTTGATTTATGTATATATTTTATTAAAGCCGGTGTTAATACCCCTGCCAATATAGCCATAATAGCAATTACAATAATCAATTCAACCATTGAAAATCCTTTATTTTTCATATACACTCCCCATTAAAGAAAACTTGCTCAAGTCTTCTTTTCACTCATCAATCATATCCTTATCAAACTACAAAGCAACCTATAAAATAGCATTTTACAACAGCCACCAGGATCATAGGAACATGACCCTGGCACTGCCTGCAAATCAACAATAGAATATTATAAAGCCACCATATCAAAACTTAACCGCTTAATCGTCTGCAACGTCTTCTCACGAACTTCTTCTGCTTCAAAAGCAGACAGTAAAGAATCTTTATCAAATTTGTTCTGCATCAGATATTCAATCCAGTCCTCGATATAATTCTTCACATATTCAACATTTTCTTCTCTCCGGTCTCTAAGATAATCTTCAATATGGTTAATATGGTCAATCACCGTAAGATCACTACTCTTACTGCTTACCGGCTTACCATCTGATTCATCCGAAAGTTCAATGACCTTGCCAGTCTTAGTGATAATAACTCTTTTATTTGGCGTAGACTCTGGTACAACCTTCTTGTCTTTTCGTGCAATCAATATTTCTACAACTTTAATCAGACAAGCCACACTATATGTGCATTCTTCTTCTGTCCTTTTCTCTTTTCCTTTATCCTTATACTGATTCCACAACCACTCAGATTTACATAACATTTCTTCTATCTGCAAATTACTGAACATACGGTTTAATTCAGGATTCACAACCGGAGCCACGGTCTTACCAAATCCAAATTTGGGAACTGATACTGCTTCCTGTTTATTTTGCTCATATTTGGAAGGTACACTAACTTTTGTATAAGTATCCTGAAACATCTTTTTAGCTCTTTCCATATCATAATTTGAACTGATAATAGGTAGATTCTTATTATTCAGTCCATGCCGCACCATATCGTCCGCCGCCAGGAAAATCAGATGCTTCTGTCTGTCTTCCAAAAGCTTCTTAATCTCATAATTGGTTCTGCTCTTCTCCAGAATCGTATTCTTGCGGACTTTAAATGCCTTAATCTTTTCCTTAACACTAAAGAATAATTTAAGCAGTGATGGATTCGCATTTACATAATTACCAATCCATGCAAGTTCCACATATTGGTGCTCTATACGATTGGATATCTCATATACATTATACCCATCAAAAACAACATTCAAAGTAGTATAAAGCATATCAAGAATTTCATATTTTTCTTCCCATGAACGCGTAGACAAATCCTGATTTACAAGCTGTTTAATACCACACTCATGAAAGACCAGATTATATTCATACAAACCTTCAAATACATTGCTCTTATCACTAAGTGACGAACCCGCTCCAAGAATCTGTAGATTTTTCTTCATATTCGGCTCATCTTCAATGTATTTATAAACCTTTTTAACAAAAGCAGATACTTCTACCAAAAGACTGTCAATACGCTTATTATAAATATCTTGTTTGGAAATAGCTGAAATCACATTCCGACTTAAAACATTTGTATACTGTGCACTATTACAATTCCTGATTAGTTCTTTGAAATTCTCATATACCTGCATATTATCAACCGGTATATATTCTGCATTCAACCCATAAAATTCAAACGCCCTGTCATAATCCCCTTTACGGATATAAGAATTAAACAATCCCATACTAAACTGGATTTTATAATCATTCCCTACATGAGAATCCTCTACAAAATAATCATACAAAACCTCCAGATTATTCAGATATGCCTCTGAATTTGACTCAGAAGGAGGTAAATCCATCTCCATTACTACTTTTATCAAATCCATATATCCCATTACTGCTTTATCGTAAGTAGCCGGTCTGTCATCTGCATCCGCAATCTGGTAACAGGTATTGATCAATAAAGGTGCAACCCTTTCTCCAATCAGCCTCATGGCCTCTCCAAAACAATCCAGCTGATATAAGTAAATAAGCCAGATACTGTATCGATATATACCTGTTGTGTTGATTATCGCATCCGTGTCAGACGGATCAATCTCCCCATATACAAATCTAAACAATGGCTCTATCCATTCTTCTATCTCATATCTACCCGGTCGTTTAATATTCTCATCTACAAATTCAGCTAATTCATAAAGCTTTGTACACTGTGCCTTTACATCATCATCAACCAACATTGTAGATAAATCAAAATTGTGATCTTTTAAATAATCAATTACTAATGCATAAAATCCTTCTTCTACCTGCTCATTCAAAAAACGAATCAACATGCCTTTATTGGAAGATGCTGCAATAGATATAATATTTGTATCGTTACCCCGAGTAACATTTGCTGGCAAATTCTGCATTGTAACTCCTCCTTAATACTTACATTTTGTGTGAATTAAATAAATTACACCTCATTAATTTTAATATTATCACAATATTGACTGATTTACAACTGGATTTTATTCTGTTTTCAGCTATTATTACAGATGTGCCTGTACATTTTGTACAAATCTATGTTCATTCCCCCAAAACATCCCCAATTATTTACAAAAAATTATGTCTATTTTATATAAATCTACTTATCATCATCACCTTTTAAGTCTTTTATCAAAAATACAATGCCAATTCCCAAAAATAATAATCCAAATATAATTGCTGCAATTCCTAATCCTTTTTTGGAAATTACCATTAAAGCAATACCTGCTATCATCATTAATACTGCACATACAAAAAAATTTTTTGTTACCTCTTTTATTTTATTCATTCCAAAACCCTTTCTAATTCAATTAAATATTTTGAATAGCAATAATCATTATCACATATAATATCTAAAATAGCAAATAAGAATTGCTTTTTCCCCTTTTCCGTATTAAAATAAATATAACTATTCACCCAGTATATATTATAAATAAGGAGATCATTATGGCAAAGAATAAGAATACTTTTGGTAAGCTTCTTGCTTTCACGACTACCATAGCCGCAATCGGAGGAGCCTGTTATATCTTCCGTGATAAGATTAAACAAAGTTCGATTTATAAGCTTTCTGCCGATAAGTTTAACGACATTTACGACAAATTTTCCAATAAAGTCTGTACTCCTGAAGAAGATGATTTTTTCTTTGATGATGATTTTGAAGAACCTTTCTCTGAAGATTCAAAAAATGAGCGGGAATATACTTCTATCACGATTAATCCAAAAGAAGATACTTCTGATGAGGCGCCTGACAAAGTTTCTGCTTCATCAAAAGATTCCTTCGAAGATGAAACACCTGATGATTTTTCATCAACTGAGGATTCCATTCCCACCATCAGCTTTCATTCTGTAACAGAACCGGTGACTTTGTCATCAGAAGATACAAAAGAAGACGCAGCCATTCCATCAGATACAGGGGAAGTTACTGGTTATGAAAACGAAGGATTATCTGATGTTTCAGAGGATTCAGATGTATTAGAAGAACAGGATAAACTTGATTTTTAATGTTCATGCTGCTTTCACTACTGTAATAATCCATTTTCTGATTATTACAGTAGTGTTTTTTTCTGATATTCCTTATTATATGAACAAGGCAACACCATGCCCACTATGCTCATAATTACTTCGCCAAGTGGTCAAGTGTATTTTCGCACTAAATTCGCAGCTTTGCTGCTCATTAAGTGCTTGTTATAAGGCAACACTATGCCCACTATGCTCATAATTACTTCGCTAAGTGGTCAAGTGTATTTTCACACTAAATTCGCAGCTTTGCTGCTCATTAAGTGCTCAATATAGGAGGACATATATGTCAATTAGTTATCAGGGATTTGCTTATGTTTATGACAAATTTATGGACAATATTCCTTACGCCGAATGGAGCCGGTACATAGTCTATCTATTTAAACAATATTCCATAACAACCGGAGATCTTGTGGAACTCGGATGTGGTACAGGTAACCTTACCCTTCTCATGGCTGATGCCGGTTATCAGATTATCGGAATTGATAATTCTTCCGAAATGCTTTCTGTTGCAGCCGGAAAAACAGGTTCCAGAACCGATATCACACTGCTTTGTCAAAATATGTGTACGTTAGACCTTGGTACGTCCTTTGACGGATTCTATTGTGTATGTGACAGTCTCAATTATCTGCTAAAACCTGCCGAGATTCTATCTACCTTTTGCGGCATAAAAAAATATTTAAAAAAGAACGGTATTTTTATTTTTGATTTAAAGACACCTTATTTTTATAAATATGTTTTAGGTGATCAGGTATTTTGCGATCATCAGGAGGATTGCAGTTACACATGGGAAAACTGCTATTTTGAAGAGGATAGGATTAATCAATATGATATGACATTTTTTGTGCGTCAGCCAAAAAGTGAACTGTTTAACCGTTTTTACGAAACTCATCATCAAAAAGCTTATGATTTGCCAGAGATTTCAGATATGCTCATCCAGTC
The DNA here is from genome assembly GCA_910585605.1 of uncultured Lachnospiraceae bacterium. Lineage (GTDB taxonomy): Bacteria > Bacillota > Clostridia > Lachnospirales > Lachnospiraceae > CAG-590. The sequence continues at coordinate 68,402 of CAJUFL010000011.1, forward strand.
CGGTTTAGAATACATTGCAGCATATGATGCATTTACCACTAATCCTCCTTCACCTACAAGTGAACGAATATATATCATTGCAAGAAATGGAGATAAATAATATGAAAGATACCATTATACGCGGAATGGCCGCAAACAATCAGGTTCGCTTTTTTTGTGCCTATACAAAAGAGGTTGTCGAAACGGCTCGCTTACTTCATAATACCAGTCCTGTAGCTACAGCTGCATTGGGCAGGCTGCTAACAGCCGGTTCTATCATGGGAAGCATGTGCAAAAACGATACGGACATACTGACATTACAGATTCAATGTTCCGGTCCCATTGGCGGTCTGACAGTAACTTCTGATGCAAATGCACGGGTAAAAGGATATGTAAATAACCCAAAAGTAATGCTTCCGCCAAGTAAAAAAGGCAAACTTGATGTCGGCAAAGCTGTTGATCTCGGTGTACTGAGCGTCATCAAAGACATTGGGCTAAAGGAACCTTATATTGGGCAGTCTAATCTGGTTTCAGGTGAAATCGCAGAAGATTTAACCTATTATTTTGCCACCAGCGAACAGATTCCAACCTCTGTAGCACTTGGCGTCCTTATGGAAAAAGACAATACAGTCAAACATGCGGGAGGATTCATCATTCAGATGATGCCTTTTGCAGAAGAAGCACTTATTTCCGATTTAGAAGAACGATTAAAAGATTTTACATCTATCACAGCTTTAATGGAACAGGGAATGTCTCCTGCCGATATGATGCAGAAACTGTTTCATAATTATGATATCGTCATAAATGATACCATTACTCCTCATTACCACTGTGACTGTTCAAAACAACGGGTTTACTCTGCTGTTATGAGCATTGGAACAAATGACCTTGAGGAAATGATCGCAGATGGCAAACCTATCGAAGTCTGCTGCCATTTCTGTAACAAAAACTATGTTTTTGATGTAGACGAATTAAAAGCAATGTTATCAAGATAAAACCCGTTTCATATCTCCTATACTCAAAGAAGGGACTGTCGCACAAGAAAAAGTTCTCTTTTGCTATACAGTCCCTTCTTTCTATATCCAATTCTTATTCTTCTGTAGAATTTTCTTCCACAGGAATTTCCGGATTAACCGTCTCTGTTGTCTTATCAATTTCTGTCGTTGGCCCTTCTGTAGTTATTTCCGTAGCCGCTTCTGTGCTTGTCTGATCCTTCGTATCCGATATGGTATCTGCTTCTGTATCTTCCGTTACAGTATCTTCCAGTATATCATCCTGCTCTTCACGATAAACCTTTATCATATAAGTATTGACATTTCCTGACAAAGCAGTCACCGTTACAACAACAAGATTTTCACCAGGCAATAATTTCTCTGGCATATCCAGTTCCACAATACTTCCCTCTTCCATCGGAACTGCACTTACTCCAATCATTTCCACATCCATACCAACATGCATTTCATACTCCAGTTTATCTGGCAAAAAGCTTTCTGTCAATTCTCCCGGTGCAAGAATCAACTCTGATAATCTCGCATCAGCAGCTACCTTTTTATTGATACCGATTTCAAAATGTTTTGCAGATGGTACTACTTCTATATAATCCAAATCTGCATAATTAATTAGAAAAACCTCTGTCAATGCTATCTCGGCTTCTCCAGTCTCTAAAGCCTTAAAGGTAAGCTCATAAACAGCATTTTTTGTTTCCTCTTTATAAGTATCCCTTAATTCCAATACACCGGCTGCTCCGGTCACTTTTTCATTATCCGGTACAAATTCTAAAAGTTCTGCGTTATATGACAGATACGCATCAATTGAATAAAGTTCGACATCACTATTCAATATCACCTTCACCGTAAATTCGTTTTCTTTCTTAACTGTCTCGGCAATCTCCAAATACATTTGAGCTTCCTTTGCATATGCCTTTTCTCTGGATGTCACACCTATAGCTGAAAGCCCTATTATTAATATTAATGATAATAAAACCGCTAATTTCTTCTTCATACGCTCTCCTTCCCGCAGATAATCCATACTATTTTGTATCTCTTGTTACATTAATTGTATATGGCTGCTGTGCTCCGTTTTGTGCAATTCCTACTATAGTAAACTTGGTCGTTGTTCCCGGTTTCCCCAGATTACCAGTTCCTGTTCCTGTTACTGTGGCTTTATTACTTATCGTAGATGCAGAAATCGTGACACTGGTAACACTCTTTGGTACGACAATAGAATAAACTGCATTCGCTAAATTACCATTTGCTGAAGGTTTCGCAAAAGTTGGCGTTAAATTTAACTTTGTATTCCCATTGTATACGGAAATCGCTGACAAATATGGATTGGGATTACCGGCAGAAGCCGGAAGCTGGCATGCACTAGCCGGCATATTATTATATACAGGTATATAAAATACCATCGTGTCATTTAATATTCCCATTGCATTATATGCTGACCGCGTTGTCCGTCCCTCTGAATATGGTGCCTGTACATTTGTCATATACTGATGCAGATATAAATAAGACGGATTATTCGGCTTCACATTAAATTTCTGGAAATACAGCGTATTCTGTCCTGCATTAATATAATTCTTTGCAATGTACTGGGCTCCACCCACAATAGATTTGTACGGGTTTGTCCATGGTCTTCCATAAGTTGTCGCTCCCGATGAACCACCTTTTGCCCATAATAATCCCTTTGCCACTGCATCTCCACCATCTGATGCGCCTATATTATAATAATTATATAATCCAACATATCCTTTGTATGTGCCGCTAGTAGCATTGGAACCGTTTACGCCAACCTCCTGCTTGCTTCTTGACGCAAGAAAATACGGATTTGCCTGTGCTTTTTTTCCAGCATCCATAAAAGCATTTTTATAGGAACCGCTGACCTTTTTCTTCGTAGCAGAATCTGTCACACTATAATTACCTTTCATAAACGTATTGCTTAAGATACTTTGTACTACATTTGCACTTTGTGAAGTATCATATGCCAATGCTTCAAATTGAAAAATATCAGTGCTGTTCAAAAAATTTCTTGGATCCATATAATGAGAAATAACTGCGGAATTTGCACTATACCAGTTTGTTCCGTCTTTTACTTCATATTTATCCGTCGACCAGTTATATGCACCGGCAGCTGTTGACAAATAAGAAAATGGTGCCAGAGAAGCCGTTCCTTTTGGATAATTGCTCTGAATCACATTCCTTCCCACCACACTTTCATTGGTAATGACAGCTGCCCAGTCCAGATTAGTGTGAACTGCAACAAACCTCCAATTAGGATATGTCGTATGCAGTGCACGCAGACTTGGTTTATAACTTTCCGGAAAATTTGCTAATAATGTTTCAAAATCTGCATCTGTACCAGGATTCTGTGCTGGTGGAGGATTATCATTTGTGTTACCTGGCGTAACCTCACCAACTGTAATATATTCTTTTGCGACATATCCGGTAACCGTTTTTCCGTTATAGGTAACTGTTATCTTATACCATGTGCCCTCTGTTCCTAAAATTGTAACAGGCGTTCTTCTCGGAATACTTAATAAAATAGTGCTTGACGTACTTGCACGTTTTCTAACATTCAAAGAACTGGTTACTTTATCATTTACATAACCATATTTTTTATTTTGGCTATTATTGCCAGAACTTGATGATGCTTTATTATCTACTGTGATATAATTTCCCAGTACATATCCTGTCTTAGTTTTTTTCTTATAGGTTGTTTTTACTTTATACCAGTACTTTCCTGATTTCTTTTTAATACTCAGTATATTTACTTTGGTATTTCTAGGAATCTTTAACAATGACTTTGCAGAAGTCGCCGCACTTTTTCTCACATTTAGATATGTAACTACCTTATTGTTTACTTTTCCGGAAGGTTTAGACTTCTTGATAATATATGAAGAATGCACATAACCCGTTTTGGTCTTACCCTTTACTTTTCCCTTACATTTGTACCAGGTAATCCCCTTGTTGGTAACATATCCCAAAATAGTAACGGATTCATTCTCATCCAGCATACCATAACTTTTATAATTGGTTCCTGCCTTTTTTCTCATATTCACTTTGGATGCCGTGGTTCCTGGATAAGAAATAACGGACTTACAGGATGTCGCAGCTTCTGCCTTTGTACCGGTTACCGGAACAAAAAATATACACGCCAATAATATTATTATAATTCTGATTAAATCATTTACTTTTATTTCCTTATTTTTACCAATCATTCGTATTCCCCTTACTTATCATTCTACATAATAGATTTACATAAGACAGTTACATAATACTATAAATTTCACTACTTTTCAACAAAAAAGTACTGTTTTTCTACATTTCTTCACATTATTCACTGCCTTTTCCAACCCAGATTTATATTCTGGGTATTTTATGTCAATCAATCTATCGTTTTTATGTGAAAGATAAGTGAAAAAGAATTAAAGCCTGGCTATCTTCTCCGCTAAATCATTTAAATATACCCAGCGTTCCATCTTTAATTCCAGTTCCTGTTCCAAAGCTTCTTTTTCTTCAGTCAGTTCCTGTAATTTAGAATACTGGCTTGCTGCCATTTCCATTTCCTTCTCAATTTCTCTAATCTTCTCTTCCAATAACGCAATCTCTTCATCAATGGTATCAAACTCGCGCTGTTCCTTGTAAGAAAACTTCAATTTTTTCTCTCTGTTATTTTTCCATGTATCTTTACAGCTTTCAATATTTTTGCTGTTTGCTGCCTTCGTAATCCCTTCCTGTAATGGCATACTTTTTTCCAAGACCTTGCTCATATATTCGGTATAGTTCCCCTCATATTGAACGATCTTTCCATTGCCCTCAAATGCCAGAATGCGGTCTGCAATCCGGTCAAGAAAATACCTGTCATGAGATACCGCAATCACAATTCCCGCAAAAGAATCCAGATAATCCTCAAAAACGGCAAGCGTCGTGATATCTAAATCATTGGTAGGTTCATCCAAAACCAGCACATTGGGTGCTGTCATCAAAACCTTTAACAGACAAAGCCTTCTTCTTTCCCCACCAGAAAGCCTGCCGATAGGATTATATTGAATTTCAGGGGTAAATAAGAATCTTTCACACATCTGGGATGCCGATACCATACCACTGCCGGTTTTTATATATTCCGCAATATCCTTGACAGAATCAATCACTTTCTCATTCGGATCCATATTCTCAGCCATCTGGGAAAAATACCCGATTCTTATCGTGTCTCCAATGGTAACACTCCCCTTGTCAGGTTTTTCAATTCCCAAAATCAATTTTAACAGAGTTGTTTTTCCACAACCGTTTTCTCCCACAATTCCGATTCTTTCATTCTTAACTGTGTAATATGTAAAATCTTTTATTAAGTTCTTTCCCCCATATGTTTTGGAAATACCATTGATTTCAATACTTTTCTTTCCCATTCTGGATGCCATAGACTGTATCTCTACCGACTTATTCTCTACAGGCTCCCTCATATTCTGCATTTCCTCAAAACGTTCTAACCTTGCCTTTTGCTTTGTGGAGCGTGCTTTTGCCCCTCTTTTCACCCATTCGATCTCAGTACGTAAAATACTCTGTACTTTGCGATAGCCTGCCTTTTCACTCTCTAACCGCTGCTGTTTTAATTCTAAAAACCCTGAATAATTTGTATCGTATGTATATAACTTTCCTCTGTCAATTTCTACAATTTTATTGACCACTCTATCTAAAAAATACCGATCATGCGTTACCATGATCAGACATCCTTTATATTTTGCCAGATACTCTTCCAGCCATACGATCATACCGTTATCTAAATGATTTGTCGGCTCATCAAGGAGTAGCATCTTTGCTGGAGCAAGAAGCACTTTCGCCATGGCAATCCTCTTTTTCTCTCCTCCGGATAACGTTTCAATACAGGCTTCCATATCCTCTACATGCATTTTCTTTAAAATAGTTTTTGCCTGTGCCTCTAAATTCCAATCAGGATTAGGGCTTATCTTTCCCCGACAGACATAGGACAATACCGTATCTCCCGGTTCAAAATCCGCGTCCTGAGCAAGATAAGCAATATCAGCCTGATTATTTTTTATGATATTCCCTGTATCAGTCTCCGTAAGACCTGCGATCATTTTAAGCAGCGTACTTTTTCCTGTACCATTTACACCAACAATCCCAATCTTGTCCCCTTCATTTATTCCAAGGCTGACATGTTCAAACAGAACCTTATCCCCATATACCTTTGTTATATTTTCTATATTTAAAATATTCATTTTCGCTACTCCAATATTCCCAGACAACTCCCGTTTACATCCTATCCTGCCCTAAATGTGCTGCATCCTGTTTCCTGGCATATGCTTTTATGAAAATACCCTCTTCTTTGTATTCCTCTGATAATAATTGCCCATATCTTCTGATATTCGCCAGAAGTGCTGCCTCTTCATAAGATACCAGCGTTTCCACATAAACCCGGTTTTCCTGGAGCTTACATTCTATCAGATTGAAAAGCTGCGGGAAACCTTCACCATTCTTTGCTGATACAAAAACGGTAGCATCTGCCCTTAAATCCTTCAATGCAGGAATTACCGAAAGCTTATCTTTTTTATTAAATACCGTTATAACCGGTTTATCCTCTATTTCTAACTGTCTTAATGTTTCATATACTGCATGCATCTGCCGGTCCATATCCTGATTGGAAGCATCTACTACATGCAGAATCATATCGCTATATTTCGCCTCTTCTAAAGTAGAACGAAATGCCTGTATTAAATGATGCGGAAGTCGGGAAATAAATCCAACCGTATCAGTTAGCATAATATTTTGTCCACTGGGAAGCTGCAATGCACGTGTTGTGGGATCCAATGTTGCAAACAATTTATCCTCTGCTAATACATCTGCCCTTGTCAATTGATTTAACAGTGTAGACTTTCCCGCATTCGTATAACCAACGATACAGGCTACCGGACTGTCATTGCTGGTTCTGCGTTTCCTCTGGGTTATTCTATGCTGCTTTACCTCTTCTAAATCTTTTTTTAACTTTGAAATTTGTTCCCTAATTAACCTTTTATCCATCTCCAGTTTCTTTTCTCCGGGCCCCCTTGTTCCAATGCCACCCCCCAGTCTGGACAAGGAAGGTCTAAGCCCCACAAGCATTGTGGCATTATACTTTAGCTGTGCCAGTTCAACCTGTATCTTTCCTTCTTTTGTATTGGCCCGTGCGGCAAAAATATCCAGAATAACCATCGTCCTGTCCATAATCTTAATATTCAGAATCTGTGAAAGATTCTTCATTTGTACAGGTGTAAGCTCCGTATCACAAACAATGCCTGTAGCGTCTAACGCCACAAGCATTGTTTTCAATTCTTCCAATTTACCTTTACCAAGATAAGTAATCCCATTAACAGACTCCAGATTCTGGGAAATCTTTCCAACACTGACTGCTCCAGCAGTCTTTACCAATTCTTCAAGTTCGTCAAAAGACTCCTGTTTGCCTCCCTTTTCATATACTGCCACAAGAATTACACGTTCTGATTCTTCCTTATTATCAAAAAACTGCACTATACGCCTCCATTTTTTTTCAATCCACTATGAAAAATGCTACTTTTACTTCTCAGATATTGACTGTCTTGTATAAAGCAGGTCATATTCATTCCTGCCAGCAGCATCATTCGGATATGTCTCTATAAACGCCTTCGCCTTTTCATATGCTGTATTATAGTCCTTTAGCTTCTCATAATACACAATTTCATCAAAAAGCAGTTCCTTAATATTGGATTGATCCTCCAGCTGTTTCCCTGCTTCTATATAACCAAGTGCCTCCTCCATCTTATTCTCATCCAATGCAATTGCCGCATATTGGGCATACATAAAACTATTCATCTCGTGGCTTTGAAGAAATACATCATAATAAATCTGCATATTTTCCAAATCTCCGGTCTGACCATAGCAGCTGCCTACATATAAAACCAGATCGCTATAACCGTCTTCATATGCTTTTAGCAAAATCGGTAACGCTTCCCGATAATCCTGCCAATCATATAACTGAAGACCATATGCTACGTTTTGTAAATAAGAAAGCCCTTCTATCTCCTTTTGAGTCCATAATTTAATCTGACTGTATTCACAACACGCAAAACCATAATTCCCCGTGTTTACATAACAGTCTGCTATATAAAAACGCACATCATTATCGAATTTTTCCAACAGTGGAAGCCTCGGTTTTAATGCCTCCACAAATAAATCAACTGCCCCCTCATAGTCCTCCTGTTCATACAAGGATAATCCTTTTTCACGCATACTATACTTTACTCCAAAGGATACACCATATACGATTACCAGAAGCACCAGGAGTCCTCCAAATAGTTTTATGATATTAAGGAATGTAAATTTCTTTTTCTTCTTTTTCCTTTTCGCCGGCTGATATCCCGGTAACTCATATATACCAAACTGGTCTCTTTTGTTTCTTCTATATCTACGTCTGCTCATGATATCTTTTCCTTCCTAATAGTTTTCTAACCAGTTTTATTCATTACATATTTTTAAGTACGCTTCCAAAAATCCTGTTTTTCCTTTTCATACTTTCAAACCGGCTTTGACATACCGGACAGACTCTGCATTTGCACTTATGCGTTCATTATATCACACCAGAATATTTTTTCCAAGACAGGTACACTATACAGACACTTGCTGTTACAACAGTTTAATTCTTTTTCTGTAAATACGGATAAAATAAAATATACACAAAGAAACCGATACAATCTCAGCAATTGGAAATGCCAGCCAAACCATATTGATATTTCCCATCCGTGAAAATAGATAAGCTACGGGAAGTAATACTATCAACTGCCTGCACACCGATATAATCAGACTGTAATATCCGTTTCCCAATGCCTGAAAACTGGAAATCAAAATAATACATACTGAGGCAAATAAGAAGGAAACACTGATAATCCTCAGTGCCGGAACTCCAATTGCCAGCATATTGTCTGATGCTTTAAATAACGCCAGCAACTTTTCCGGTATTGTCTGAAAAATAATTAAACCTGTAAACATGATAAGCATTGCATACATAATACTGAGTTTTAATGTTTTGAGCATACGATCCTTATTTTTCGCTCCGTAATTATAGGAAAGTATCGGTATCATCCCATTATTCAGTCCAAACACAGGCATAAATATAAAACTATTAATTTTAAAGTAGATTCCAAATACCGCCGCCGCAGTTGTCGAAAATCCAAGCAATATGTGGTTCATTCCAAAGTTCATGACTGACCCCACTGACTGCATAACCATTGCCGGCAGTCCTACTACCAGAATACGCTTAATGGTTGATTTCTTCGGTCTGAAACCTTTTAATTTCAGACGGATATCATGGTTAAATTTCAAATTAAAAGCTAATCCTAATACTGCGGCAACACATTGTCCTGCTACCGTTGCAACAGCCGCTCCCGCAGTTCCCATTCTGGGCATTCCAAAATACCCAAAAATGAATATTGGATCCAAAATAATATTAATGACCGCACCAGTCAGCTGTGTAATCATAGAAAAAATCGTTTTTCCCGTGGACTGTAAAAGACGCTCAAAAATCATCTGAAATATCAATCCCACGCACACGATTGTACAAATGGACAAATACGACGTCGCTTCTTTTACGATTACTACATCCTTTGTCTGCGATATAAAAAAACCCTTACAAAAAAATATGCCAAAAAAAATAAAACAAAATGCTCCCAATAAAGAAATGAAAATACCATTCATCGCAGCCCTGTCAGCCTCTTCAAAATTCTTTTCTCCCAAACTCTTAGAAAGCAGGGCATTAACGCCAACTCCTAAACCACCTCCAAAAGAAATCATTAGCATCTGTACTGGAAATGCCAATGAAACTGCTGTAATTGATTCCTCGCTAACCCTTGCCAGAAACAGGCTGTCCACAATATTATAGCAGGCTTGAACCAGCATGGATAGCATCATTGGCAATGCCATGGAAAGCAACAGACGATTTACAGGCATTGTACCCATTTTATTTTCTCTTTTTTGTTCTTCCATTTTATCTTACGCTCCATTCTATACAGTAATGCACATAGTTGATATTGTAACGAATCTGGATATATATTGCAAGTCATTCTTATAATGATTCTGATGCCATTACATTTCAATGTATTCTCCTCCACAACAAATAAAAAAACGACCATCCCCCTCTTAATTGAAAAAAACAGCCGCTTTATACATATTATGAAGTTCTAACCACGCTTGTCCTAGGACGCTGAAGCCATCTCTTTAAGAGAGCTCCTATGCTCGATATACTCCTCAACTTCCTTTTTGTCTATTTTAAGACTGATTGCAAATTCTCCATACAAACCATCCTGTGCCTGCTTCAAGTATCTTTCATCACAAGCTGACATCTTTTTACCCTGTGCAATTCGCTCTTCTTTTCTCTTCAAAACTGTATTAATGATGCGAATCAACTCTCTACATTCACAAGTCTTAAGTGCTTCCTTATAAGCTAACTCCCTATGCTTATCATCCGACACTTCAATCAAATCTACATCTTTCATCTCGTCAATCAAATTACAGGTCTCCTGTTTGCTGATAACAGGTCTCATTACAACCTTCTGATTATCCACAGGTGTAAACACTCTGCTTCCTTTTGTATAGAGTGGTAATAATGTATAATAGACTTTATCACTTTCAACTCCACTCAAATTCATTGGACCAATCTCTTCCACTCTGCAAACACCGTTCATACCATAAACGATATACTCGCCAATTTCAAACATTTTTCTCCTCTCTTTCTAAAATATGGTTAACTTCTTACAACTGTTATTATCATAACAAATTATCTGCATTTTCGTAAGTAGATTTCTGTAATTTCTTCATTTTCTGCATTTTTCACACACTCTTTACCCGAAATTGTGCATTTTTACAACGTTTGACAAATTCTGCTTTGGTATATCTTTCTAATTCTATTCTTCCACAAATTTAAACAATTTATACAATAATTCTTTATCCCGTTTCTCGTAATGTGGTATAATGAAGAAAATCACTTGCTTATAGAAGCGTTTTTTCTGAATGCTGATTATAAACAACGCTATTGAGATAATATACACAAATTTATTCGTTTGCAAGTATGTTTTTTGTACTTCATTAAATTTGCTAAGTACATGATACAATATTGATATACATTCTTATTAGGGGCAAATTCCTATTTTCACAAAAGAAAGGAGCGGACATGAAGAAAAAATTATTAAATACTTTTTTGATTTTATGTATGGTTCAAACCATATTTATGGAAAAAACTTCCGCCTTGAATCAGGTAAATGCCGCAAACAGGGTTAAACTGAACCACAAAACTATAACTCTTGAAAGAGGGACAACAAAAACAATAAAACTTACCGGTACAAAAACACGTCCCAAATGGTCCAGTAAGAATAAGAAAATTGTATCTATAAAAAGAACCGGAAAAATGACGGCTAAAATAACCGCTAAGAAAAAAGGAAGCACCTATATCTATGCAAAAGTAAACAAAAAAACCTACCGCTGCAAAGTAAAAGTTAAAAATCCTTCCAATAGCAAACATACTTTCTCAGAGCAGGATAAAAATACTACTACCGAAAATATACCTGACCCATCTACACAGGTTACGGAATCTCCGGGAACTGACACTTCCAATGCCGATGCTGGTGACTATTCCATCACAAAAATCCATACCGGTGATGGAACCTATTATGACGGGGGATATACAGGAGGTTGCTGCAATCTTGATGCCATTGCAGCTGATTACTATGTTGCCGCAATAAATAAAATTGATTACCGGGCTGGTCAGCTCGCAGGGGCTTACCTAAAAGTAACCGGACCACACGGAAGCATTCATGTATTGATTACAGATACTTTAGCTGATGGTGAGGGAAAACGTGGTGATATTGATTTAAATAAAAAAGCCTTTGAAAAAATCGAACCTTTGGTAACTGGAAGAATGCCTATCCGCTGGCAGATCGTTCCACTGCCCACCAAAGCACCCATCCAATACGTATATAAGCCCCAAAGCACTCCCTATTGGATGCAGGTACAGGTAAGAAACCATCGGTATCCTATTAAAAAACTGGAATACAAAGATACAAGCGGAAAATTTATAGAACTGCCCAGAGAAGAATATAATTATTTTACACTGAATAATCCCGGAAACGGGCCTTTTACCTTCCGTGTAACTGATATTTACGGGCATGTCCTAATAGACCAGAACATCCCATTAAATCCATCAACTGCCATAAACGGAGCTGCTAATTTTCCATATTAAATTCCTGTTTATCTTAGTAAGGGGGACGCTTTCAACATGAGGGGGTGGTGGAGTCCGCTGTGGAGATATCACAGGATTCACGTTCCGTCCCCGCTTCCGCTCCATCTCATGCGTAACGGTACATAAGCTGCCAGCCCGCATTTTATGCGGACTGCCAGCTAAGTACCGACGGATGAGATAGTCCTACACTTAGAATCCTATAATATCTCCACAGCTTATACTCTTCAAAGACTCATGTTGAAAGCTGTTTACTGGTAGAATCAACATAAGAATTTATATGCCTCCGGCGGGGCAGGGGATATTTGTTCCAAACGGGAAGGTAGTCCCTTATCAGATATTATCTTCTTACCG
>CAJUFL010000012.1 GCA_910585605.1 uncultured Lachnospiraceae bacterium
ATTGAGTGCAAACGCGTCTTTCGTAGAACCCTATATCCATAGATTCCTGCGTCCGCCACCAACTCGCCATGAAAGCGTCCCCCCTTAGTACGATAAACAAGAATTTACAATTTTTTTCCTTTGAGGCGAAGTGCATTGCTTACTACACAGACTGAACTTAGTGCCATGGCAAGACCTGCGAACTGCGGATTCAGCAAATGCCTTGTAAATGGATACAGCATTCCTGCTGCAATTGGGATTCCTATCACATTATAGCAAAATGCCCAAAACAGGTTTTGTTTTACATTACGTATCGTAAGTGCAGACAACCGGATAGCTTTTGCCACATCCGACAAATCGGATTTCATCAAAACAATATCTCCTGACTCCAACGCAATATCACTTCCATTGCCGATAGCACAACCGATATCTGCCTGAGCCAGCGCCGGTGCATCATTAATACCGTCTCCTGCCATCATAACAATTTCGCCCTGCTCCTGCAACTCTTTTATATATCCTGCTTTTTCTTCCGGCAGTACACCAGCAAAAACATTTTGTATCCCCACCTGCTTCGCCACACCCATTGCGGCATTTTCTCTGTCACCCGTTATCATATAAACAGTAAGTCCTTTTTCCTGAAGATCATGGACTGCCTGCTTGGACGTCTCCTTAATACCATCTGCCACCAGTATAATCCCCTGCATTTTTCCATCTTCTGCTACAAATACCAGTGTCGCCCCGGTCTGTTCCGCTTTCTGGCATTCCTTTTTCCAATCCGTTAAATCGATTTGATTTTCCTGCATCAGAGTTTCATTTCCAACACAGACAAAATGACCATTAAGTTTTGCAAGAATGCCTTTTCCTGATACATTTTCAAAATCTGAAATTTCACCCTGCATTTTTCCGCCACAATTTTCATATCCTTTTACCACAGCCTGTGCCAGTGGATGGTCTGAACCCTGCTCCACCAAAGCTGCCCTCCTTAGTATATCCAATTGAGCTTCGCTTAAAGTACCCTCTCCGTCTGCATAAGATTTTTCCTGCTTCCTGCCATCATCTCCGAAATCAAAATTTTCTTTTGACACATCATCCAGACCTTTTGAAATAACATGAATAACTTCCGGTTCCCCCTTTGTAATGGTTCCCGTCTTATCCAGTACAACTGCTGTCACCTTATGAATCTGTTCCAGTGCTTCACCGCTCCGCACCAGAATACCGTATTTAGCACCAAGTCCCGTTCCTACCATAATAGCTGTAGGCGTTGCCAGTCCCAGTGCACACGGACAGGCAATCACCAGAACCGCCGTAAAAATCTTTAGCACAAATGCAGTCTCGTAGCCAAGAACAGCCCAGACCACTGCCGCTGCAACTGCAATTACAATCACTGTAGGCACAAATACTCCCGCCACCTGATCCGCCACCTTGGAAATCGGTGCCTTCTTCCCCTGGGCATCCTCTACAAAATGTATAATCTTAGACAGTGTAGTATCCTCTCCGACTCTGGTTACTTCCATATAGAGCATTCCATTTTGATTTACGCTTCCGCCAATCAGAACATCCCCAGCCTGTTTATGAACCGGCATGCTTTCGCCCGTCAGCATTGATTCATCTACTCCACTTTCCCCTTTTGTCACAACACCATCAATGGGTACTTTACTGCCTGGCTTTACCATCAGAATATCTCCAATTCTGACATCATCAATGGATACCTCCATAACCCGTTCTTCACCTGTCACTTTAAATGCTGTATCCGGCACCAATGCCATCAATTCATATATGGCACCTTTTGTTTTTTCCTTATTATTATGCTCTAAATATTTTCCCAGACTGATAAAAGCGACTACGACTGCCGCAGATTCATAATAAAGCTGATGCACATAATGTATGTCTACCGAAATCAGATACGTAACGATTAAACTATAAAAAAATGATGTACCACATCCGATAGTAACCAGTGCATTCATATTGGGGTGGAGATTTTTCAAAGATTTTACTCCCGATACAAATAGCTCATAATTTAAAACCAATACCGGTATTGTAAAAATAAGCTGTGTCAGGGCAAAATTAACCGGATATTGATGCATATCCATAATTGCTGGCAACGGAAGAGGAAATGGAAGCATATGCCCCATGGACACATATAGCAATACGATAGTAAAAACCATAGTTGCTGCCAGTCTGTTTTTCCTGTGCTTTAATAATTTATCCGCCTCTTCCTGTTCCTTTTTTCGTTTTTCCTGTCTGGCATCCTTATGAACAGCTGCCGTTCCTGTCGCAGCTTCGATAATTTCCATATTCTGTCCAACACCGTTTTTCCGCTGTTCCTCTATCCGTTCACAGCCAAATCCTGCTTTTTCTACTTTGGCTTTAATCATCTCCTGATTCACCCGGCTTTCATCATATACAATCCGCATACATTCCGTCGTCAAATTGACATCGCTTTCCGCAACACCCTCAAGACGTCTTGTGACACGTTCCACGGAAGCACTGCATGCCGCACAGCTCATACCGGATATCCGATACCTTTCTTCCCTCATTTTCTTCCCTCCTGCTCTTTACTTGTAACCAATTTTGCTTTGCAGACTTGGTCTGATGCGATAGTCGCCAAATGCATATACAAGTATCTACGCTTGGTCGCTATTCACATAAATTGATTGCCTGCTTGCCTACTTATCTACTTACATGCCATTGCGAAGCAATTTTCATGCACGTGATACCTTGAGTAAAAAGATTTTAATGTGGGCAATTCCCGTCTCGTAAATTTTCATAATCCACTTGACACTACGTCTTAGTAACAACTGATTATCTGATCACATACACCATTAGCAAATACTTGTACCGATGCAACAGTTCCATAATATAGTATTGGCAGAAATGCCGCTACTATGACGCATATTTTTTGAAATTTTTACATTGCCAACATGACCAACACAAAATATTTCTTAAACAAATATCCTACATTCATAATATACCCCATAGGGGTATTTGTCAATATGAAAAAAGAACAGCTACAATTACTTATAACTGTTCCTTCGTATTCTTATAATGCTAAATCTACATGCTGTATCGTTCCAACTTCGCCGGTTTCTTTTAGAAACACGCCTGTCTTCTGAATAACGGCATTAGTCTGGTTAGTATAAGCATTATTCAGATGGAACTGCGTATCGGCGCTTCCAAGATATATAGCACCTACATTTGCCTCTTTCAAATCCAGAAGCCTGTCGCTTCCATCTTCATTTTTCACCCATACCTTCAAGTTGTTAAATATACTGTCATTTTCATCAATCCAGCCATTACCGTCTTCATCGTACTGTGCCAGATCTGCAAAGCCATCACCCGACTTGGTTCCGAATAATTCCGAGCCATCATTAATGACACCGTCACCATTCTTATCGTATGCAAGGAAACCACTGCCTGAACCTAATGAAGAAATTTCTTCCGCCTCACCGTCTGCATCCAAATCAAAAAAGAATTTCTGATCCGTCACACTTGCCATATTACTGTCCAGATTAATAACCAACGGATCTGTCAGGATAACCTCCTCATCCTTTGATGAAAAAAATGAGCCTGCAAATCCCCTGGACATCTGTAAATCCACACCAAATTTAATTTCCCTGCCATCCGCAGTCTTTGCAATCCCTGTTGCGGAAAAAGTAGTATTTTCCTGCTCCAGAATATAACCACTTTTCTCCGTATGCCGAATCCACGCCGTTGCACCTTCGGAGGACACACCGCTGGCACTTCCCATTACTACACTGGCAGAACTGCTCCGAATATCCATAACTGAAAGACTCTGCATATTGGAATATTCCTGCTTTAATCTGGCCGCAGTATCAGAAAAATTATTGTCAGCACTGTAAAGATCATAAATGCTAAACTGTTTTACAAATCCATCAGCAGATAACAAACGACCTTTTCTCATCTTTCTCAACATCTCCAGCATACGCTGTAATGTTTTCAGCATTTGTTCATTCTTATCTGTCTTCTTAATCTTCAGACCGGATTCCTTTACCTGTTTTGCACTTTGTGTATCATTCAGATACTCTTCTACAGACTGCTTCGATGATTCCTTTTCTTTTTCCTGCACATTCGCAAGCTTTTCCTGGGATTCTTCCGAGATAGATACATCGGCTGCTTTTTCTTCTTTTGCAGCCTGCAATGCTTTCCACTGTGAAGCCCGCATCTGCGTAGTAGTCACATGCGTCTCCTGATAGTGGCTGTAGCTCTGTTTACCTGCCATCGCTACTGCACTACTCTTAATTTTCATGGTACTCAACTCCTTTCTTTTCCATGAAATATGTGATATTCAACCTATTGCTCTGATATATTAATCTATCAGCATTACTTAACATGAATATCCATAAATAGGTGTAAGTTTAACAAAAAAGAAAAGTGACAAAGCCTCCATGTTCCGCCACTTCACCTTTTCAGATTATATATCGGTTTCTCCATAGAAAAAGTTTACAGGATAACGTCAGCAAATTTTCCATTTATCACCTTTGCCAAATCAAAAGGATTTATCAAAATCTGCATTCCCAATTTTCCTCCACTGATAATAATCTCATCAAATTTTTTTGCATCTTCCTGAATAATCGTAGGATATAATTTCTTCATACCAAGTGGTGTACAGCCACCACGAATATAACCGGTAACGGCATTAATATCCTTCACATGTATCATTTCAAGCGATTTTTCTCCTACAATCTTTGCTGCTTTTTTAAAGTCAATTTCTTTGTCAATAGGAATGACAAATACATAATAGGCACCAGTCTTTCCCACAGTAACCAGTGTCTTAAAAGACTGATCATATGGATCCCCATTCAAATCTGCCACATGAATACCATCCACAAATTCATCACATTCATAGGTTTTTATACGATATGCAATCTTATTGCTATCCAATATCCGCATTGCATTCGTTTTATTTTCTTTTTTTGCCATATTAATATTTCTTCTTTCCGAAATTACACTGTCTTTAATATTTTATCCACACTTACTATCTTCACACAAAGGGCAAATAACTCGGCGGCCTCCCTCATTTCTTCCGGTGTCGGGAAAGATGGTGCAATACGGATATTACTGTCCACAGGATCCTTGCCATACGGATATGTTGCACCAGCATCCGTCATAACAACACCGGCTTCTTTACATTTTGCCACAATCTCCTTTGCACAGCCGTCCAAAGCATTAAACGATATAAAATATCCACCTCTTGGTTTTATCCAGCTTCCGATTTCAAGTCCACTTAACTCTTCTTCTAACACTTCTAATACCGCCTCAAATTTTGGTCTCATCAGTGCCGCAAGTTTCATCATATGTGCATTCAGTCCTTCTCTGTTTTCAAAAAATTTTACATGTCTTAACTGGTTAATCTTATCGTATCCGATTGTCTGAACCGTCATGGTTTTCTTCAAATCTTCAATATTTGCCTTAGATGTTGCGATTGCGGCAACACCCGCTCCTGAAAAAGAAACTTTTGATGTAGATGCAAATTCAAACACCATATCCGGATTCCCTGCCTTTTCACACTCAGAAATAATATCTAAAATGACATCCTGCTGATCTTCATATAAATGGTGGATACAATATGCATTATCCCAGAAAATTCGGAAATCCTTTGCAGCGGGCCTTAAATTCGCCATTCTCTTTACTACCTCGTCAGAATAAGAAATACCTGTGGGATTTGAATACTTCGGCACACACCAGATACCTTTCACTGCCGGATCTTCATTTACATATTTTTCTACGATATCCATATCCGGACCATCACTTAAAAGAGGTATATTAACCATTTCTATACCCAAATGTTCCGTGATTGCAAAATGTCTGTCATATCCCGGTACAGGACACAGGAATTTCACATTATCCAGCTTACACCATGGCGTTTCTCCAAGAAGTCCTTTCAGCATAGCTCTTGAAACCGTATCATACATAATCGTCAGACTGGCATTTCCAAATACCACCACATGATCCGGTGTTGTATCCATCATCTCTGCCATTAACTGTTTTGCTTCCGGAATTCCGTCCAACACACCATAATTGCGGATATCCATACCATCACTGGAAGCCATATCATCTTCTGAAGTCAGTACATCCAACAGCGGAAGAGATAAATTCAGTTGGGAAATACCCGGCTTTCCTCTGGACATATCCAGCTGGAGGCTCTTTGCCTTTGCTTCTATATATTCTCTGTTTAACATTTCCTTCAGTGCAAGCAGTTCCACTTTTGTCAAATCTTTCAGTGGTTTCATAAATAAGCCTCCTACGATCCTGTATCCCTTGTTCTATACAAAACAAATTAAGATTAATTTTCTAAAGTACTGATTCTTTTTCAAAAAATCTCGTAATACCTTATGTATAATATCATAAACCCTACTTTATGTGAAGAAGAAATGTACAACTTTCCTCTTTTTACTAAATTTTATTAATCTTTATCGCATGATTTTTTAATTTTATTAATTTATATTTCTTTCTTGTTTATTTTGTTATTCACCATTTGCATTTTTCTTAATATTAATAAGTCTATACTGCTTTTACTCCCTTCCAAACCTTTCAGACAGAAACCTTCAATGCAGTACAGCATGAAAATTATTTATTAAAAAATGTCCCAAAAGTATTTTAACTTTCGGGACATTGTGGACAATCAGTCTTTATTTTCCATCTCTGTAATTATCTCTTTTGGTAAGTCACCATTTTTAATCATCTCTTCTACAAATTCCACTATATCATTATGATTCCAAAAACTAATGTGATGTTTATATAATTTACGTCTATATGCTTTTTCCGGAATCAGAATTTTATATGTATATATTTTTCCATTACGCTTCAGCTGCACATAATTTTTTCGAACAAGTTTTGCTAAAAAAGTAGATACCGTTTGGGGCTTCCAATCCTTATGATATATTTCTGTTACTACCCCCATGACATCCGTCAAACCCGGTTCTTTACCACAAGTCCAAATGGCTTTCATTACAATTTCTTCACTCTCAGTTAATTTTTCAATCTGCATATAATATAAATCCTCCTAGTATTCAATTCTCTCAAATTTTCATTTTACCTTTAGTCAGTATTCGTTATTGAATAATCAAAATCCACATCTGGAACGTCAAAAGACTTTCATTGTTATTCTGAATTTATCATACCCCTCCTTTTAATATATATTTGACTTTTTCTTCTTTATCCATATTCATACCCAAACCGACCTTTTATAAAATTACAATCCTATCACAAGCACTCTTATTATAAACTATTATTTAACATTTGACAACAGGTCTTCTTCTTTGTTTTTTTATATTTGTTTTTTTGACAGATTTTTGCATTTTTTAATGCCGAATATTTACTCTTCGAGATTGGAGCTTTTGATTGCCAAAATTCACATTATGCGTATTTTTCACTCAATTTTATGTGTGTAATATAATTATAGGCAGACAACAAATAAACGTCCGGGAAATCAATTCCCCTGTCCTTCTCCGCAGCCAGATATCGAATTATAAGGTGATTCATTTATTAATATTCTTGTATTAGATATTGATGCTTATTCGGAAAAATACGGTTCTCAGACCGTGCGGAAGAATATTACTATACCCACCTGGCTTAATACATATGGAGAAAAAAAACATATCAACTTCTTAAAGTTACTTGCTGATGCTTTGATGAAACAGGCTGCAAATTAGTTTATTACTTATTCACTCATACATATTAACATTCCGGTATGGGTAGCCAGGGACGTGCCTTTCATCCAATCTGAGCCTTACTAAAGAGGGTAATGCTTATGAGTACATATGAAGAATTCATGATTATGCTTACTGCGGTACTTGTGATTATTGAATTTCTGAATATGAAAAATACCTCCAAAGTAACAGATTTTTATATTTTATCTGTCTACTTTAGAGGTAGCATATCATCTGGTAAATGTAACGTCGATTTCTTAAGCTAATATATTCGCCAAATCGGGTAAAGTGTACCTCTATACAAAAAACCATCTCAATACGGAACCTATGATAATTCTATTCAAAAATATATTATATCATCTTTATTAATCGGTCAGCTTGGAAAAAACTACACTTCAGGATATGATACCCTTATATCTGGTGATGAATTATTAGGACTTGCTTTGGATAAAATCAGCGCCATCTCCATATAATAGAGTAGCTGAAAATCAGGGATAACAATATGCTAAAAAACATCAGGGTATTATAAATTCAGAGATCAAAAAAGGAGCAAAATTATTGTTCTCATATGATATCATACACATAGAAAAAGAGCCGAAACCTATGTATATTCAATAGATTTCAACTCTTTTCCTAGCATACGATATTATTTCATAATGCAGAAGATGGGACTTGAACCCACACGAGTGTTACCTCACTAGAACCTGAATCTAGCGCGTCTGCCATTCCGCCACTTCTGCATGTCTGTCACTACAAGCGACTGTTATATAGTATATCATTTTCACAAAAAAAGCAAGTATAAAATTACAGGAATCATATAAAATCTTTCATCAGATCAAACTGAAACTCTATCAGCAGCCAGTTCCTGATAATTGCAAACAAAATCACAATTACCAGATACGTATATAACAGACCGCATTTCTGATAAAAATGGACTTTTCCGTCTCTTCTTACCAAAGTAATAATGACACCGGCTTCATAATATAAAATCAAAATTGCTCCTAACACAATTGCAGGATTATAAATCAAAGAATGCAGTACCTGACCATGAAACAGAGCAAACAATGCCCTTGTCCCACCGCATCCGGGACAATATACATTAAAAAATTCATGCACAAAACAAGGAAATGAGGGAATCAAATGATAACGCTGTAGCAGCATAACAGCAATCATAAATAACGCACAACCTCCCAATGCTGCATTCACTATCATAAAATCCTTCCAAAGTACTCCATAATCAATCTTTGGTGTCTTTTTTGCTTCCATGTCCATTCCTTTTAAATATTTTTTTCATTATATCATGAACATTGCTCATGATCAGCATTCAGAAAAATCACCCTTGCAAGCAAGTGATTTTTCTTCATTATATCATAATCATAATTAAAATGCTATACACCGAATTCTTCTTTACATATCACACCATGAAATGATATAGTATGTATTAGATGCAATCAGACACATTTTTATAATACAGGAGAAAATTATGGACGAAAACAATAACAACAATCAAAAAGATATCATTAACCAGAATACAGCAGATTCTCATGAACAGATAACCGATTCAACTACAAAACCCGTTTCGGCATTTGATATGCCGCCAGAACGCAAGACTTATACAGCACCTGAAAATACGCAATATACCACTTATGACACCACTTCTTCATATAATACAGCTCCCAAAACTTCCTCATATAACTCATATAATACAGCTCCTGATGAAATTTCTCTTGGCTTTGGGATTGCCTCTCTTGTTCTCGGCATTCTCAGCATTATCACAAGCTGCTGCTGTGGTCTGGGTATCATTACCGGTATCCTTGGTATCATTTTTGGATGTGTTCAGCCACAAGACTACACCGGAAAAAAACCCGGTATAGCAATCGCGGGGATTATCACCAGCTGTGTGGGCATTCTATTTAGCATATTAACGATCATTTATATGTTTCTTGTGGGCTCTCTTTCCGAGATTACCATGATGTAAGTGCCCTCATTAACAAATCAAAACCCTTACTCACTGATATGCTCCAGCCCCTGCTCAAAAATATGCTTAATATGTTCATCATCCAGAGAGTAATAAACTACCTTGCCATCCTTCCGGTTTTTCACCAGTTTCGCTGACTTTAAGACGCGCAGCTGATGGGAAATGGAAGACTGGCTCATTCCCAGCAGAATAGAAATATCACATACACACATTTCACTCTCAAACAGCGCACATAAGATACGCACTCTGGTAGTATCCCCAAACACTTTAAACAATTCTGCCAAATCATACAACCTCTCATCATCCGGCATTAATTTTTTTACCTTTTTCACCACATCCTGATGAATTGCATTGCATTCACAAATCTCTGCATGTTTGTCGTCCATTTTTCCCTCCTGTAAAAATATTCCCATTGAGTCTTTCTATTTTCCTGTTTCCGAGAACGGAAAACGATTTACCAGTTTCATATCGACATCCTCACTGATATTAAAATGGGAATCAAAATGCTTTAACCATTCCTCATACACTCCACTGAAATATTCTTTCTGTTTCTTTGCAATAATTGCTTCTTTATTCTTTTTCGTAAGTTCCTGATCGTTGGCCTGTAACATTTTAAATATATGATATCCATATTCGCTTTGAATCACGGTACTGACTTCTCCATCCGATAATGCCAAAATCTTCTCTGTTATGGATTCTCCATATTCCTCGATCATATCTGTCCTTGACATCGTATAGGAACCGGAATATTCCAAATTATACTTATCCACTATCGTGTCATAAGAGACATCTTCCTCCTGTGCCAGCGAAGATAGTGCCTCATTTGCTTTTTCTAACTGGGTTGCTTTTTTCTCATCCGTATATTCCTCTACACTTCCATCCTTTTTCACACGATGGCACTCAAATACCATATCATAAAATGTGGTCATTCTTGCTTCTTCCTCGGATATTTCAAAATCATAATCCGAAATCATCTGATTATAGACCTTTTCTGCAATCATATTCTCTTCAATTACTTGAATTACAATCTCTTTGGTCACTTCCGTTTCTGCACGATCCTTCTCTGTCAATCCTTTATAAAATGCTGCTGCTGTATTTTCCGCCTCTGCCTTTTCCCCGTCACTTAAGAATATATTCATATCTTCTGCCTGAGATGTTAACACCTTAATACGGTTAATATTATTGATCAAATCCTTTATCGTTACATCTCTTACCGTACTCTTTCCGTCATCCGTTGTAAGCTCCAGACTCCAGACTCCGTTCCCGTATGTTTTCTGATAATCCTCCTCGACTGTTTTTGCATAGACATAAAATTCTCCAAAAGTAATCGTACAATCACCAAATTTGTACACGATGTTTTGTATATCTTCCGTTTCATCCTTGCCACAGGCGGCAAATGTCCATATACATAATACACTCAGGAAAATTGCCAATAATCTTTTTTTGTACTGCATCCACTATTCCTCCACATACTTTACAAAATCATATAAGGAAATATTCTCCCATGTGCTGCCCACAAAGTCTGCCCCGGAACCGGCTCCTGCTTCCTCATACCATTTTGTCTTATTCTCATCTATCGTCTCCTGCTCCAGATCTGATTTATAATATCCCATAATCTGTTCCGCAATCTCCTCATTATTTTCCGTAATCATCTTGAGAATCCCATAGCAGCTTGCAGTCTCCAAAATCGGGCTGTATTCACCCTCTTTTAATTTTACTGCATATTCTGAAAACGGTTTCTCAAAACTTTCTGCCAGATTGCTTTCCTCTCCTGAAACATTAGATACCCCATATTTAACAGCTATCTCCTCAATGTCTGCCCCATCTTTTAATTCTTCGTACGCCTTTTCACAATCTTCTTTCTTTTTCTTTATATCCTCTTCAGACAGCATAACCGGAGTTTCACCATCATCTTCTCTTACATAATCACCGTTTGCATCAGTCTCAACTTTTGGGAACAAAAGCATATACATGGTACAATATTTTTGCTCTTCTACCTTCAGATCTTTTATAACGGATTCCTCCAAAGCATGTGCAAGATATCTCTGTGTATAAATTTCAATGACTCTTTCCTGAGTAATTCCCAGCTGCTTTAGAATACGTCCATCAACCGTACCCATATATTCCACGGCATCAACCCTGATGGCATCTCTGTCTTTTTCCGACAACGTAATACCTTGTTGCTCCGCAATCTTTGCCTCTACTTTATAATCAGTGATAACCTGCAAAATCTTATCTTTGTAAAAATCATCCATACTGCTGCCATCTTGTGAAGTAGTATTTAACATATTGTCAGTAATTCCGATATTCATTACATTTTGCAATATACAAAGGTTTACTTCATCCAGAAAAACTTCTTCCCCACCTATACTAAAGACGGATTTTTGGGAGGGAACAGTTCCGGCACCTGAAATTTTCCATAATACAGCAGCTGCAATCATGATTCCCGCCACTGCAAAAACAACAGAAATAAGTAACTTTTTTCTTTTCCCTCTTTTTTCCAACGCCATACGCTCTTTTTTCAATGATGATTCCTTATCCCGCAGATTTGTTTTTTTACTTTTTTTCTTATTTGTTCCCATATTTTCTTTTTCCCAGTCATTTATACTACAAATTTCTGCAATTATCTCCAATTATAATACATTCTCACCGTTCTATCAACTCATTGATTTCCTGTATGATACCCTCCAGCTCTCCAATAAAACTTTTTATACTCTTCTTCTCCATATCCACAACAAAACCTGGATTACTTCCTGCCACAATTCGAATATTGTTCAGATATTTTGCCAGAAAATCATCTAAGAGCTCTACTTTTATCTTAACTTCCGGTGCCATCTCAATATGCACCTGTTTGTTCTTATAACTAATAGATGTAATAAACGCTTCATGTGCCGCTGCTTTTATTCTTGCAACCGTAAGCAGATTCAGCACCTCATAAGGCGGCTCTCCGAAACGGTCCGTCAACTCATCCAGCATGTCTTCATAATCTTCTCTTGACCAAACCCCGGAAATCCTTTTGTAAAGCTCCAGCTTTGTCATTTCATTTTTCACATAGGTTGAAGGAATGAATGCATCAATCGGAATCTCAATAGAGGTGGAAAATTCCTCCTTTGTCATTTCTCCCTTCTGCCGTAATATAGCATCATTCAGCATCTTACAATACAGATCATAACCAACTGCCTCCATATGCCCTGACTGATCCGCTCCTAACAGATTGCCAGCTCCACGGATTTCAAGATCACGCATGGCGATCTTAAATCCTGATCCTAAGTCAGTAAACTCTCTGATCGCTTTCAGCCGCTTTTCTGCCGTTTCCTTTAACATTTTGTCCCTTTTGTACATAAGAAACGCATATGCTGTCTTATCGGAACGTCCCACACGCCCCCTTAACTGATAAAGCTGTGACAATCCAAAAATCTCCGCATCATGTATGATCATTGTATTTACATTGGCAATATCCAGTCCGGTTTCAATAATCGTTGTAGTTACCAATACATCGATTTCCTTATTGATAAAGGCAAACATCACATCTTCCAATTCTTTTTCCTTCATCTGCCCATGGGCAAATGCAATCCTCACATCAGGCATCAGCTTTGCCAGATCCGCTGCTACATCCGCTATCGTATTCACACGGTTATATACATAATACACCTGCCCTCCGCGGGACAGTTCCCTTGAAATCGCTTCTTTAACCAGCTCCGGATTATATTCCAGCACATAGGTCTGAATCGCCTTTCTATCCACCGGCGGCTCTTCCAGCAGGCTCATATCCCTGATTCCTATCAGACTCATATGAAGCGTTCTGGGAATCGGTGTAGCTGTAAGTGTCAGCACATCTACATCTTTTTTTATCTGTTTGATCTTTTCTTTATGTGTAACTCCAAACCGCTGTTCTTCATCAATGATCAAAAGTCCTAGCGTACTATAGTCCAAATCCTTAGAAAGCAGCCTATGCGTACCGATAATAATGTCAATCTGTCCCTTCTTTAAATCCTCCAGCGTTTTTTTCTGTTCTTTTGCTGACAAAAATCTGGACAGCATCCCAACACGAACCGGAAAATCCTGCATACGTTCTTTAAAAGTATTATAGTGCTGCTGTGCCAGAATCGTAGTCGGCACCAGATATGCAACCTGTCTGCCATCTTGTATTGCCTTAAATGCCGCTCTGATAGCAATTTCCGTTTTCCCATATCCTACGTCGCCACAAATCAGGCGATCCATAATTTTTGTACTCTGCATATCGGATTTGGTTTCTTCTATCGCTTTTAACTGGTCTTCTGTCTCCTCATATGGAAACATTTCCTCAAACTCTTTCTGCCATACGGTATCCGGTGAAAAAGCAAAGCCTTCCTTTGCCTGGCGCACCGCATACAAATCCACCAATTCCTTCGCAATTTCCTTTACCCGTCCGCGGACTCTGGATTTGGTCTTTTCCCATTCTGTGCCGCCTAATTTATTCAGTTTGGGTCTTCTGCTCTCCTTGGACGAATATTTCTGTATCAGATCCAGCTGGGAGGCAAGTATAAACAGCTTTGCCCCACCACTGTATTCGATGGCAATATAATCTTTCGCCACCTGGTCAACTTCTATTTTTTCTATTCCAAGATAAATACCCAGACCATGTTTTTCATGTACCACATAATCCCCTATGCTCAAATCATCAAAGCTCTTGATTTTCTCTCCCGCATAGAGCGGTTTCCGTTTTGGTCTGGACTTTGTTTTTTTCTGTCCGAAAATATCTCCCTCTGTCAAGACTACCAGCTTTATCTCTGGTACGGAAAACCCTGCCTGTAATCTTCCATTTGTAATCATCATTTCAGACGCAGCCAGAATCCTGTCTTTATCTGCTGAAAAGAAACAATTGATATCCTGTTCCTGCAAATCCTTTGCAAGACGCTCTCCCCGCATAGACGACGGACAAAATAATAAAATACGGTACTCCTCTTTTTTCCAGCGTTTGATATCCTTTAAAAGCATCTCAAAATTATGACGGTATGTGGGCACCATTTTAGTATCAAAGGATATCCGTGTTTTAGGCTCAAATAAAGAATCCTCTTTTCCCAGAATGCTGAACATCAGGGTATCCATTCCGGCAATCCTGCCTGCTACCGCCTTATAATCAAACAAAATATCAGCCTGACTTGGAAGCATATAGCCCCCTTCTATTCTGCTTATCATACTTTCCCGAAATTCAATCTGGCAAGCTTCGGCCCTTGTCAAAACATGTACCGGATCATCCACAAATACCATCGTATCCTTAGGCATATAAGAAAGAAAACTTACCAATTCCTCATAAAATGCTCCTATATAGCTATCAATTCCCATGGCACTGTGGAAATAGGCAAGCTCCTCTTTTAATGCTTCTATCTCTTTATTAATTCTGGCATAGGCTTCCGTTTTAAAATCCTCTTTCAGTTTTTTCGCATATGACTTATGTTCCTTTTGTATCCTATCAAGCCCTTCTGCAATCCTGTCCTCCTCTAAAATCATTTCTGCGGCTGGATAAACCAAAAGTGTCTGCACATTTTCAATACTTCTTTGGCTTTCCACGTCAAAGCTTCTGATACTGTCAATCTCTTCTCCCCAAAGCTCTATACGAAAAGGACACTCACTACTCATAGGGAAGATATCCAGAATACCTCCCCTGACTGCAAACTGCCCTACACCATCCACCCAGTCATTCCTCTCATAACCAAGTGAAACCAGTGTTTTTTTCATTTTCTCCAAATCCAGAACCTCACCAGACCGGAATGTTACAATATGTGCCTTAATTTCATCAATTGGCACAATTTTATTTAGAAGTGCATCAATTGAAACCACCACCGTGGATACCGTTCCCTCTATGATTCCCTTTACAACTTCCATCCGCTGTCTTAAAATGGTATGCCCATGAATATCCGCACTGTAAAATAAGATATCCTTCGATGGATAATATAGAATATTTCTGTCAAAAAAACCATAGGAATCCAATATTTCTTTTGCCCTGTCTTCACTGTAGGTTATAATCAGCTTTATGCGGTCAGTTCCCAGACAATCCATCACATAATAACGGGCAAATCCATCCGTTCCGGTAATCTCTACCGGCATATTTTTCTTCTTTTTCGCAAGTTCATATTTGCTCTCCAGATCCGACAATCGGAAAGGTGCTCTCAATACTTCCATGTTTCCCTCTTCTATTTCCCATTATAATCGTTCATTGCCTTTGCCGTCTCGCCTGCCGCCAGCAGCCCCGCCGCCTTACACGCTTTCTCGTACCCATACCCCATCTCTTCCTGTTCTTCTTTTGAAAACCGTGAAAGCACATATGCTGCCAGATCCATTCTTGGTGGCTTCATTCCCACACCAATGCGGATTCTTGGAAAAGCATCCGTTCCCAGTAACGCAATAATATTCTTTATTCCGTTGTGCCCACCGGCACTTCCCTTTTCCCTGATTCTCAGCCTTCCCACATCCAGATTAATATCATCATATATGACAATGATGTCCTCCGGCAGAATCCTGAAATAATTCGCTGCCGCCACAACGCTTTCCCCACTCAGATTCATAAAAGTCATCGGTTTCAGTAAAATGACTCTTTCCCCCTCCATTTTACCTTTCCCGGACAACCCCTTAAATTTAGCCGTGTCTACTGCTATATTATATTGTTTCGCTATTTCATCTATTACCTCAAATCCAACATTATGCCTTGTTCCCTGATATTGGGGTGTCGGATTTCCAAGTCCCACAATTAACTTCATAAATTTATTCTAATCCTTTTCCTAAACAAAAACCGAAATCCGGTCATCTGATCTACCTGTACCTGTTATCTGCTCTTTCCCCGTTTTTGTAAAATCTGTTCTGCTTCTGTCAACTGCTCTGCGGAATTCACTCCTTTAATTTCATCTGCGTTTTCCACAATCACCGTGGCAACTTCACCAAGTCTTTCTGATTTTATAATCTCAATGGTATCTGTCAGATAATATTCACTCTGGGCATTATCATTGTTAAGCTTTGAAAGTACCCTGCTTAAAATTGCCGAGTCAAAGACATACATACCGGAATTGATTTCGTCTACCCTTTGTTCCTCTAACGAAGCATCCTTTTGCTCCACAATCTTTACAAATTTCCCCCAGTTATCTTTAATGATGCGCCCATATCCCGCAGGGTCATCCAGTACCGCAGTCAATACTGTAACCGCATTTTTCTCTGTCATATGTGCTGTCACCAATTTCTTCAATGTCTTGCCGGTAACCAGTGGAGTATCTCCGCAAAGTACCATTGTAAGACCTTCATTTCCGATAAATTCAGCAGCACATTTCACTGCGTGCCCGGTTCCCAATTGTTCCTCCTGCAATACATAATTCACCTTATCTCCCACAGTTTCTTTTACCATTTCTGCTTTGTGCCCCACAACCAGACAAATGTCAGCGGCTTCAGCTCCAGCCTCCGTTGCTGCCTCTATGGAGTATTCCACCATAGGTTTTCCTAATACTTCATGAAGCACCTTCGGCAGTTCTGACTTCATTCTGGTTCCTTTTCCTGCTGCTAAAATAACGGCTTTTATACGTTCCATTTCTTTCATCCTCCACTATTTATAACTTCTTTTTGCATTGCAAAAGTAATTCCTGTCCACCGCTTACAGCGGCTTATTGCATTTCATATTATCAAATGCAATTACAGACACGCGAATAACTCAAACCCCGGTTTACAGAGGTTTGAGTTATTAAAAAGGTACTCGTATTCTATCACATTTTTTTATATTATGCCACAAAAAAATGACAGTGTTATTTAGAAATCACCAATTTCGATGATATTCCTGATTTTTGAATCAGCTTTTTATATTTTGACATTTTACTTTTGGGCAGCTTGAACCGCAAAGTTTTGGCATTCTTATAAAATGCTTTTGATTCAATCTTTGTAATTTTTTTAGATTGGATAGTAACCTTCTCTAATTTTTTGCAGTTATAAAATGCCTTTTTTCCAATTTTCCGCACATTTTTACCAATTGTAACTGCTTTTATCTTCTTATTATTTTTAAACGCCTCTGGTGCAATACCGTATACTTCATATTTTTTCCCACATAAGCGAATAGTATCCGGTATTTTCACACTGCCCTTCGCTTTTTTTGCAGCTATAACATATAAAACCGGTTTTTTCTTTTCATACTTCACTATATATTCTACTTTATTTTTGTCAAAGGAATAATCCATGGCTATAACCGCCTTACTTTGAATCTCCTGCGATACCGTTACAGACTCTGGATAGTAATAATAAGCAACCGACTTAACTTCTGCCATCGATTCTTCCACTGCTGCCAGCCTGTATGACACTTTATCAATATAGTAATCATAATGAACGCCATATCCCTGTTCTACATAATCTGCGGAAAGCTTATAGCAGGCTACATTTTCATTATTCACTTTATATGTTATTTCTCCCTCAAATGTAAAGGCTAACGTACGATTAATATCAGCGGAGAAATCCATATTTTCATATGTATCAGCAATTTCAGCGTCATCCAACGGCATGAAATAATAATCTTTTCCATCGGAGATATAACTCATCTTTGACTGTTTATCAATCCATATCTCACTTCCCAACATATTCATATAAATCACTCCGGTATTCGTATCAGCTTTTACCTCTGTCAGCAATTCACCGTTTACAAGGACTCCGTTACAAATTACCTTAACCTGTTTCATTGCCCTTTCTGCTTCATTTAAAATCTCATCCGCTCTGGCATCTGCTGCCTGTACGGTTCTGCCAAATACCGCCAGCAAAACCAGCATGAATAAAACTGTCCATTTCCTCATCCTCTCTCTCCTTTCAAAAATAAGGAGCTGTAGCAAAAAGAGAAAATCCTTCTTAATGCGACAACCCCTTACTTTCCACATACTATGCATCAACACATTAATATCAGGTTACCCAACCTGTTCATCTCCATCCAACAGAAATTTTTCGTACTCAGCCAGAATTAAAGACTGAATACGCTCTCTTGCATTCTGGTTAATCGGATGTGCGATATCCCTATAATCGCCATCTGCCGCTTTACGGCTTGGCATTGCAATAAAAAGTCCTTTTTCACCTTCTATTACTTTGATATCATGAACTGCAAATTCATTATCCAATGTAATAGATACGATTGCTTTCATCTTACCTTCCTTTGTAACCTTCTTTAATCTGATATCCGTAATCTCCATTATTACACCCCTTTGTACTCATAATATTATTATTTCTCCAGAAAAGGTCTTATAACGCATAGCGGAAATTCTTCTCCACGACAACTTTAATCTGTCCTGGTTCCGCAGTATGAATCGTGTTTGCCCGCAATGTATCACGACTTTCTACTATACAATTCTCAATAACGGAATTATCCCCAATGTGCACGTCGTTTAAAATTATTGAATTGCGAATCACACAATTATTACCTACATATACCTTCTTAAACAATACCGAATTCTCTACCGTACCATTAACGATACATCCACTGGCAATCAAGCTGTTATTTACTACTGCATCCCCATTATACTTTGCCGGTGGCAGATCATCTACCTTAGAATACACGTCCGGATATTGTCTGAAGAAATAGTCTCTAATATCTTTCTTTAGAAAATCCATGTTTGTCTTAAAATAGGAATCAATTGTTCCGATATTACGCCAATAAGAATCCATCTTATACGCATATATCTTCTTGACATTCTTATAACGAATCAGAATATCCTTTACAAAATCCGTTCTACCTTCCTTTGCACAGGCTTCTAACAGTTCAATCAACTGTCTTCTTCTGATTACATATACACCAATAGATGCCGTTGATGTCTGTGCCACTAACGGTTTTTCTTCAAAATCCAATACCTGCATATCATCATTGCATTTGACAACACCAAAACGGCTTACATCATCATCTTCCGGATCAATATCCTTACAGACAATCGTGATATCGGCACCTTTTTTGATATGTTCTTCCAAAACCTTGTTATAATCTAACTTATAAACACCGTCACCGCTCGCAATCACAACATAAGGCTCATGGCTGTCCTTTAAAAAGTTAATATTCTGATAAAGAGCATCTGCTGTACCCTGATACCATGTATTATTAGCCGTAGTGATCGTTGGTGTAAACACATACAGACCACCCTGCTTTCTACCAAAATCCCACCATTTTGATGAGTTCAAATGCTCATTTAAAGAACGCGAATTATACTGTGTAAATACAGCGACCTTCTGGATATGGGAGTTACTCATATTACTTAATGAAAAATCAATTGCACGGTAACTTCCTGTTACAGGCATTGCCGCTACTGCTCTCTTTGCAGATAACTCTCCCATTCTGCTGCTGTTACCGCCTGCTAAAATTATTCCGATTGCTCTCATGCTAAGTCACCTACCTTTATCAAACTAGAACCACTCTTTAACAATCTGTCTGGATATTCTGAATTCTCTGTAGGTCCAAAGATAGCTGTATTCTTACCAACCTTTACACCATCCGGAATCGTAGAATTCTCTCCGATGGTAACAAGACCAAAGGAATAAATATGCGGAGCCATATCATTCGGTGCTTCCTCTCCCACACCAAGCTCAACATTCTTTCCTACCTGTACATTCTCTGCTATAATCGCCTTATTTACCACAGCGCCTTCACCGATGGTGGTTCCATTCATGATAATAGAGTCTTTCACAACAGCACCCTTTTCAATCGTTACACCTGAACCAATTACACAATGGCTGACCTCTCCGTAAACTTCTGTTCCTTCACCGACAATACTCTCTGTAACCGTTCCGGCTTCATCAATGTACTGCGGAGGTAAAATATCGCTCTTAGTATAAATTCTCCAGAACTCTTCATATAAATTAAACTCCGGAATGATATCAACCAGCTCCATATTGGCTTCCCAATAAGAACCAAGTGTTCCTACATCTTTCCAATATCCCTTGAAATCATAAGCAGCTACTTTCGCTCCCTGTTCATGACAATGTGGAATGATGTGTTTACCGAAATCACAGGAAGGAACATCTTTTAATTCCTGCAAAGCTGCCTTCAATACACTCCACTTGAAGATGTAGATACCCATAGAAGCTTTGTTACTTCTCGGTTTTTCCGGCTTTTCTTCAAATTCCTGAATAACACCATTCCCATCTGTGATTACAACACCAAAGCGGCTTGCCTCTTCCATCGGTACTTCATATGTTGCAAGTGTAATGTCTGCTTCCATAGACTTATGATAATCCAGCATTACTTCATAATCCATCTTATAAATATGATCACCTGATAAAATCAGTACATATTCAGGATTATAGTAATCAATATATTCCAGATTCTGGTATATTGCATTCGCTGTACCGGTATACCACTGACTGTTACTGCTCTTCTCGTACGGTGGCAGTACCGTTACACCGCCTATGCTACGATCTAAGTCCCAAGGGATACCTATTCCGATATGCTGGTTTAATCGAAGTGGTCTATATTGTGTCAATACACCTACTGTATCAATTCCCGAGTTAATACAGTTACTAAGAGGAAAGTCTATAATCTTATACTTTCCACCAAAGGCAACTGCAGGCTTAGCAAGTTTTGAGGTAAGTACGCCGAGTCTGCTTCCCTGTCCTCCAGCTAATAGCATAGCTATCATTTCTTTCTTAATCATAATGTCACCCCTTTACGCAAGATATGTGTTAATTATAACATTGAACATAGAAAAATAAAAGATTTTTTATGCAAATTTACATATCATTTCTTATTTTTGGTAATTTTCTCACCAAAATCATATTTTCCAATGCAGTTTCTTTATTTTCATGTCGTTTTTTTACCTATATTTTAGATGTTTTGCACAATTCAAACCGTTTATCAAAAAACATTTATCATTCAATTTGAATATCCTATTACCTTTTTTTAATGCATTTTACCGAAAATCCCATTACATCCCGCATATCTTTGTATTCTCTCCAATAATTCCAATCTTCTTATGGAACATTTTGGATAAATGGGGTATAGTAAAAGCATCCGATTAAAATTTTTCAGAGAAAGGATTGATATAAGCCATGAATATGATTCAGATGAAGGAAGTGTTTACCAAAAGCCATTCATATGCCGATAAAGAAATCACCATCTGCGGCTGGGTAAAAAGCAATCGAAATTCCAAAACCTTTGGGTTTATCACATTGAACGACGGGACTTCATTTTCCCCCATACAGGTAGTCTATGATGAAAAACTCTCTAACTTTCCGGTTATTAGCAAAATCAACGTAGGTGCTGCCTTAATCGTAACCGGAACTTTGATACTCACTCCGGAAGCAAAACAGCCATTCGAAATTCAGGCATCAGAAATCACGATAGAAGGGGACTGTACCAGCGACTATCCCCTTCAGAAAAAACGCCACAGTTTTGAATATCTGAGAACTATTTCGCATTTAAGACCCCGGACAAATACCTTTCAGGCGGTTTTTCGCGTGCGTTCTCTGGCTGCTTTTGCCATTCACAAATTTTTTCAGGAGCAGAATTTCATTTATGTTCATACCCCGCTTATAACCGGAAGTGATTGCGAAGGTGCCGGTGAAATGTTCCGGGTGACTACATTAGACCCTGCTGCCCCGCCGCTTACAGAGGATGGTTTGGTTGATTATAAAGAAGATTTTTTTGGTAAAATGACCTCCTTAACTGTCAGTGGTCAGCTAAACGGAGAAACCTATGCTCAGGCATTTCGCAACATATACACCTTCGGCCCTACTTTCCGGGCAGAAAACTCCAATACCACCAGACATGCCGCCGAATTCTGGATGATTGAACCCGAAATTGCTTTTGCGGATCTCTACGATGACATGCAGCTGGCAGAAGCCATGTTAAAATATATTATTGCTTATGTCATGGAACAGGCACCGGAGGAAATACAATTTTTTAACAGCTATGTGGACAAAAACCTTTTGGAACGGCTGAACCACGTAGTACACTCTGATTTCGGACATGTAACCTACACGGAAGCTGTCAACCTTTTGGAACCGCATAATGACCAGTTTGAATATAAAGTAAGCTGGGGCTGTGACCTTCAGACTGAACATGAACGCTATCTTACCGAAACCATATTCCAGCGGCCTGTCTTTGTAACAGACTATCCAAAAGAAATTAAAGCATTTTATATGAAACTAAATGAGGATGGTAAAACGGTTGCGGCCATGGACTGCCTTGTCCCCGGAATTGGAGAAATTATTGGGGGAAGCCAGCGGGAAAATGACTACGACAAACTGGCTGCCCGTATGAAAGAATGCGATCTGAAAGAAGAAGATTACCGCTTCTACCTCGACCTTAGAAAATACGGTTCCACACGCCATGCAGGATTCGGATTGGGTTTTGAACGCCTAATTATGTATATTACGGGAATGGGGAATATCAGAGATGTCATTCCCTTTCCACGAACCGTTAATAATTGTGAACTGTAAATCAAAAGTTTTTATTAAAAATAGCTGCCGCATCAAATCTTCCTTCATGCGGCAGCCATTTTTTAATTATATTCCTGCTATAACTGGAAAGTCCCAACTGTTTCTGCAATACTTCCCGCAATACCTTTTAATGATTCCGCAGCCTCTGTCACCTCATTAAAACTGTTTGCAACTTCCGTAGTTGCCGCAGAAGTTTCTTCCGTGCTTGCTGCATTCTGCTCGGCTATGGATGAAAGATTTTCAACAACCTGTATAATCTCATCCTTCACCTCATTTAACCGGTTACTTTTTTGCTCAATGGAAGAAATTGCCCGGATAGAGGTCTCAATGCCACTGATCACTTCCTCTACAATCGCTTCTGTCTGTTCTACATTCCGGCTCTGTGCCTCGATAATATCACGAACTTTTGCCATTGTCTCCACTGCCATATTAGAATCATTGATCAGTTCATTTACCATGGCGGCAATGGAATCCGTAGAAGATCCTGACTGTTCTGCCAAATGCTGGATCTCATTGGCTACAACAGCAAATCCACGTCCCTGCTCCCCTGCCCTTGCAGCTTCAATAGATGCATTTAAGGACAGCAGATTTGTCTCTTCCGAAATATTACTTATAATATTGGTCGCTTCTTTAATCTTTTGAGAAGACTCATTCGTTCTATGGGTCTGTTTATAAATCAGTTCAATGGCATCCATAACTTCCAGATTGACTTTTTTAAGCTCTTCCAATGACTGGGTAGCCTGTGCACTGGCATTTTTCATAATCTGCGTATTATCATTCAGCCGCTCAATCTCTTCATTGGCTGCTGTCAGCATATCTCCCATGACTACTACATTTTCTGATGCACGCACTGCATCCTTCGCCTGAGCAGTCGCCCCTTCTGCAATATCATTTACCGCATGGTCAACACTTCCTACTGTTGTCAATGTAGACTGGGCATTGCTGTCTAAGGAATCGGCAGATGTCAGCAGATTCTGTGCATGATTGTTGACATCCTCAATGATAAACCGTAATTCATTCTTCATACCGTCTACAGCCCTGCAGAGCTCACCGATCACATCTTTTCTGTGGAGGCATTTTGATTCCAGTTCTACTGTCAGTTCACCGGCAGCAACTGCTTTCACTGCCTGCATACCCACCTCAATCGCATGACTGATGGAAACGGCAGTCAGATTGCCAATAATCATATATGCAACAAGAAAGAACAGAATCACTTCTGCCAGAATCTTCAAAATTGCATGGAATGTTACTTCTTCCTCTGAAGCCGGGGCACCTGCAAAAATCATACCCACCGCTTCACTGGTTCCTTCCTGATAAACTGGCGTATAATAGCCATAATACTCGATTCCATCTATCTGTATATCTTCCACAAAAACTGGTTCTCCTTTACCTAAAACCTGCTTTGTGACAGCCTCTTCTACCTGGGAACCTACAATCCGTTCTCCCTTATCGTCCAAAATAGAGGTCATAACTCTCTTATCTCCATAACAAAACGTAACATCTATCCCGGATTTTTCTTTAATGGAATCTACCAGCCCTTGTGAACCAGAAACGCTATAGTCCCCTTTAAAGACTTCCTGATCCTCTGTCTCCAGATACTCTCCCTCATTTTGTTCATATGCTGCCAGACAGGCAGTGGCAACACATTTTAAATTCTTCTCAATATCTCCCTTTAGTTTTGATTTCACCATGGTTAATGTAAATATCATAATTGCCAAACCCATTAAAAAAATCGGAAATACTGATATCATCATAATCTTTTTTCTCATATGCTTCTCCTCCTTTGTCATAGTCTATTATTAAACAAATAGTACGTGTTTTGTCTATCCTTTCTTGTAAATCTGATTATACCAAGTCCCTGTTTCTTTCGCAAGCTTTAAATATTTTCCTGTATCCCTGCATTTCATGTCAGGGATATTTCTTTCATATCTTATAAAAACAGCGATGCGATCTGATAAAATACTGCTGACACCAGCCATGCAGTCCCCAGCTGGATACAGACAGATATCATCGTCCATTTCCGACTCTTTGTCTCCTGTCTGATCATCGCAATCGTGGCAATACAAGGTACATAGAGCAGGCAAAACAGCATCATGGCATAAGCATTTACCCCGGTAAATCCCTGTGCACCCAAAAGATTCACCAAAGACGCCGTTCCTGACGCAGAGGATATATTCGTTATCCCATAAAGGACACTCAAAGAAGAAACCACCACTTCTTTTGCCGCGATACCGGAAATGAGCGCCAGCACAATCTGCCAGTAACCCAGTCCTGTCGGTTTCATAACTGGTACCAGAAACTTCCCAATGCAGGCACCAAAACTGTCCGCCATATCTTCTACCATTCCATGGAGTCCAAAGTTCATCAGCAGCCAGACTATTACAGAAGCAACAAAAATCGTTGTTCCCGCCTTTGTAATATATTCTTTAATCTTTTCCCATACATAAATCCAGATGCTTCTCACATTTGGCGTCTTATATTCCGGAAGTTCAATCAGCAGATTGTTTACGTGGTCAGTCTTCATAATTTTATTTAAAATCACGGAAACCAAAACTGCTGCCACCATTCCGATTACATACATGGAAAATGCCGCAAATACTGCATACTTTCCAAAAAACATGCCTGACAGCAGTACATAAACCGGCAGCTTTGCAGAACAGCTCATAAACGGTGTCACCATGATCGTCCTTAATCTGTCTTTCGGATTCTCCAGTGCACGGGATGCCATAACGGCAGGCACACTACAGCCAAATCCTAAAAGCATGGGAATAAATGCCCGACCGGAAAGCCCAAGCCTGCCCATGATATGATTCATCACATAAGCGACACGGCTCATATAGCCACTGTCTTCCAAAATTGCCAGTGCCAGAAACAAAATAAAGATATTGGGAAGAAAAGACAAAATCCCCCCTACTCCCGCCAATGCTCCATCCACCACCAGAGAAATCACCCAGTCTGATACATGACACATTGCAAGAAATCCTGCCACTGCCTCAAACAGCCAGTCCAGACCAATTTCCAGATATCCCTTCAGCCAGTCTCCTACTGTAAAGGTAAAGAAAAAGACCAGCGCCATAATACCGAGAAATACCGGCACTCCCCATATTTTATGAGTGAGAACAGCATCTATTTTATCTGTTCTTGCACTTTTTTCCGCACGGTTTACCATACATTCTTCCATGACTTCATCAATAAAATCATATTTCTGGGCAACGATATCGGACTCATAATTTTTATCTGCGATATCAGAAATCTCAACAGGATATTTTTTGCAGACTTCGTCATCCAAAGCCAGCATCTTAATGGCATGCCAGCGCTTATTTTTCATATCAGGATAGTGTTCTTTGAGCCTGTTCTTTACTGCATCAATCTTATCTTCAATCTCATCACTGTACACCAGTACAAACTCATCATGGTGTCTGTGAATATGTTGTCCCTCACTGTGATGATGCTCTGTCTTGTCCACCGGTTTATCCTTATGATGTGCCACTGCATGCATTAAAATATTTAGTCCCGTTTTCTTTCTGGCACTGACAGGAATCGCTGGAATCCCCAGCATTTCCGGAAGGCGGTGAAGATCGATTTCCATCCCTCGTTCTTCCACAATATCCATCATGTTAAGTGCCAGCACCACTGGCTTTCCAAGTTCGATCAATTGTAAAGTCAGATAAAGATTTCTCTCAAGGGAAGAGGCATCAACCACATTCACAATAACATCCACATCATCTCCAAGAATATATTCCCTTGAAAGAGTCTCCTCCATTGTATATGAAGTCAGGGAGTATATCCCCGGCAAGTCTACCAGCTTATAATCGTGGTCGTGGTAATGGGTATGCCCTTCCTTTTTCTCTACTGTAACACCGGGCCAGTTTGCAACCTTTAACCTTGCTCCAGTAAATGCATTAAAAAGAGACGTCTTTCCACAATTTGGATTTCCGATAAAGGCAACATTAATCATATTTCTTTGATTATTCTCATTCTTTGACATTTTCTGCATCTCCCACATATATCCCCTGTGCATAGCTCTTTCCAATAGCAAACCGGGTTCCCCGCACCTTTATGATCATAGAACCGTCACGTTTTCTGTTTACAAGCAAAATCTCTGCATCCTTTGTCATCCCAAGCATCTGCAACCGTCTTGTGACTGCTTCTTCCAGTTCCATATGCAAAAGCCTGTATGACTGTTTTAAACTTCCTTCCAGTAATGTCATATTCTATACCAGCTTTCCTAAAAATCTACTAACTCTGTTCCTTCCACAGCTTTCATTGTATCATAAATTTCCGGAAAATCTCTCTTTAAATGAACCGGTTTAAAATCAAAATTCAAAAAACAATGCGAGCTTTCAGCTTCATTATGGAGAACCTTGTAATCCTCTGAATAAATGCGATAACTCATTTTAAATTTAACACCATGAAACTTTTCAACTTTGGGGATAATACAGACTGTTTCCCCAAATCTGACAGGACTTTTGTAATCACAGCTGACGCTAAGGACAGGAATCATAATGCCTTTTTCCTCCAGCTTATAATAGTCCAGATTAAGCTGCTTTAAAAAATCCATCCTGCACTCTTCTAAAAAACGAATATAATTTGAATGATGTACGACCTGCATTTTATCCGTTTCATAATAATTAATACTGCGTTTAAAAACCTGATACTCCATCTTGGTTACTCCTCTCCTTTTTTCGCAATCACCTATATTTCACTATGAAATGGAGCTGCCACACTAAATATACGTGTCATTAGTGCAACAGCCCCATGATATTTATCTTTATACCTTTCAGGCATAAACTAAAATTCCATAATTTCAAAGTCCTCATCGAATTTCATGGTTGCCTGTACATACTCATTTCCTTCTTTGTCGGTTTTAATGTCTTTATCCTTAGCACTTTCCGAACCCTTTTTCGTATCCTGTTTCTGCTCGGCAAAATCCTTCTTATTCTCTGTCAATACCTTTGTTTTTTCGGCTTTTTTTCCAACCTTGGACTGAATTGGAATAGAATTTGTCTCCTCTACCGTAACAGCTGCTTCTGTTTTCTCCCTTTCCGCCACTGCCCGGCTGATTAATCCGCTATACTTTTTTTCTGTCGTAATGGCTGTTGCCATTTTGGCAATTCTTTCAGACGGAACACTCGCAATCTTCTCTGATTTCTTAAAATGCGGAATCAGTGGTATCTCTTTTGACTCATTCTCCATTGCCTCGAGTTCCCTGATCGCTTCCTTCACTTCTTTTTGTTGTGAACCGGTTTGCTTTAAATCAGCCGGTTTGAAATCATCATTATCTTCGTTCTCTTCCGCTGGTTCATCCCCATGTTCTTTGTCTTCCTCAGATTCTTCTTTCTCTGGATACACAGTCTCCTGTTCTCCGGATTCTTCCGAAGCATCCTCATCCACATACTCGATTTCGTATTCTTCACCGTCCTCTAGTTCATCTTCCTCTACATACACGGTCTCGTATTCTTCACCGTCCTCCAACTCATCTTCCTCTACATACACGGTCTCGTATTCTTCGCCCTCTTCCAGCTCATCTTCCTCTACATACTCAATCTCGTATTCTTCGCCTTCTTCCAGTTCATCCTCCGTCACATATACAATTTCATATTCATCGTCATCCTGCTGCTCCCGGTCTTTGTCCTTATCTGGTACTGTCCCTGTCATCTGGGGTATTCCCTCCCCTGGGAAAACGGATTTTTCCATACCTGCTGCTGACGAAACTCCACCTGCTAAGGAATCTGCTTTCCCTGCCATCTCCATTGTCCTGGCAGGTGCAGTCCTTGCACTTCTCAATGCTGCCCCTACACCTTCCTGTTTCATCTTGGTAACGGTTTCCATAAGTGCATCACGTTCTGCCCTCATTTGTGCCAAAGCCGCTTCTGCCATCTGTGCCTTCTCTTCCGCCAGTCTTGCTTTTTCTTCCTGTTCCTCCTGTAAATCCAGACTCAGCTGTATACTTCCATCATCATACTCATCCGGATTCACTCTGCCCTTCATCCTTGCATTGAAAAGCTCATTAGACAAAAGCTGCCCAATCTCCAAAATCTGCTGGCTTCTATCATCCGTATCCATCTCCTGAAGACCGTCCATCAATTCTGCCCTGTTAGCGGCAACGGTATTCATCTTTTCCTCTAATGTCTGTAAAATAATCTCATAATCGCTCCGAATATTCTGATACATATCGGAAATTAGATTATTTACCTCCGTCAGCATTTCATCTGTATAAATCAGAGAAGCACCATATATCTCATTAGCATTTCCTAAAGCACTGCGTTCTTCCTCCGTCAGCATATCATAATCAATCGGAGGCACATTTGTCACCCGCTTATTGACACGCATACGGCTTGCTGTATGCTCTGCCTGAAAGATGATCTTCTCTGCTTCTTTCTTTGCCTCGTTGATAATCTTTCCTTTACGGTCATTTACTTCGTGATAAGTCTTTAACTCAATCTCCATCTGAGATGCCAGCTCTGTCAAAAGGGACTGCACCTCATCTTTATAAATTGTCACCTTTCCAGATGCTAACGGCACTGGTGAAGCGTTATTAATAATCGCCTGTAACCGGTCTATAATTTCTTTGGTTCTACTCTTTTCAGCAATGGTCGCCATTGTACATTCCTCCTGCTCTTCCTTTGTACAAAGTCATTGTTTCACCCAGTGTATGGAGCAAATCTGGCATATTATTCCGTTCATGATACACAAAATTTCCATAACTGGATAGATTATAACAAAATTATTACATTTCCGCAATTTTTTTGTAATATTATTTCTTTTTTCTTAATGTTTATAATCCTGCATATTCCTTCCATTTTTGCATATTATATAATTGATGTTGTTTTAATCTAATCATTAAACAATTTTATCAGCTTATATTTATAGAGAATGCCAAAGCTGAAAATATTTTGCAGCTGCCAATTATATCCACAGCAGAAAGGAGTTTATTATGCAATATCCATTTGAAGCAGAACCTTTACCATACGAGTACAACGCACTGGAGCCTTATCTTGACGAGGAAATTCTGCATTTCCACCATGATAAGCATTATGTGACCTATGTCAACAAATTAAATGAAATACTTAAGAACTACCCGAATCTTCAG
This sequence comes from uncultured Lachnospiraceae bacterium, assembly GCA_910585605.1. Lineage (GTDB taxonomy): Bacteria > Bacillota > Clostridia > Lachnospirales > Lachnospiraceae > CAG-590. The sequence continues at coordinate 30,131 of CAJUFL010000012.1, forward strand.
AATATGACCTTGGAGGAACTTTTAATCAACACAGATGAACTCCCAAATGAAGCAAAAACAGCAATTAAGAATAATGCCGGCGGTGTATATAATCATGAATTGTACTTTGCCTGTATGAATTCTGCCGACTGCGAGCTCCCAACTGACAAGCTGGCTCTTGCCATCAATTCTGCATTCGGTTCTATTGACCAGTTCCGTGCAGAGCTTACTGCCGCCGCAGTAGGACAGTTTGGTTCCGGTTATGCATGGCTGATTTTAAGCAATGGAAAACTGGAAATCATTGCCACTCCTAATCAGGACACACCGATTTCCCTTACGGTTACACCCCTTTTATGCATTGATGTATGGGAACACGCTTACTATCTGCAATACCAGAACCGCAGACCAGACTATGTAGACAACTGGTTTAACCTGATCAACTGGGACTTCGTAGGAGCACGATACATGTCCCTAGTCTCCAAATCATCTGTTTCCTAAATTCTTGTTTTTCGTACTAGAGGACGCTTTCAACATGAGGGGTTGGTGGAGTCCGCTGTGGGGAAATACCCTGCTGTTCTCGTCCGTCCCCGCTTTCGCTCCTTCGCACACATAGCGGTACTAAACTCTTGTATGTCTGCGACATCCAATCGTTAAGTACCGATGGGTGCGAAAGTCCTACCGAGAAACAGCAGGGTATTTCCCCACAGCTTATACTCTTCAAAGGCTCATGTTGAAAGCTGTTTCTTGACAGAATCAACACAAGAATTTATACGCCTCCGGCGGGGCAGGGGATATTTGTTCCAAGTGACAGGCAATCTCTTATCATATATTGCCTTCTTATCGGATGGTAATAAATAATATTTAAAGTCCAATAACTAACCGGTCACATAGTACCAGCGTGCCGCCCGCAGGGCAGAAATTCTTGTTCATTCTACCAGGAAACAGCTTCCATGGCGACTTTATTGTATCAATGAACAGCAGGAATCTATGGATATAGGGTTCTTAAGAAAGACCTTGTGGAAACGTCGGTACTTAGAGGGTAGCCTGCTTGCAGGATAGCCTCTTATGTACCGTTACGTTGGAATATTGAGTGCAAACGCGTCTTTCGTAGAACCCTATATCCATAGATTTCTGCGTCCGTCACCAACTCGCCATGGAAGCGTCTCCCCTAGTATGATAAACAAGAATTTTTTTAAAAAACTTTGCAAAGGTTGGGCAGTATTTCCACACTTCTTTTTAAAATTCCATTCATATGTGCAATAGCAATCCCATAATTTGTAAAAGGTACTTTCTGATCCTTTGCACACTTCATGCGATAACGGACTTCCCTTTCATTTAACATGCAGCCACCACAATGCAGGATAAGTCTGTATTCCGATAAATCCTCGGGAAACTCCGTTCCTGAACAAAATCTAAACTCCGGTTCTTTTCCTGTATATTCCCGAATCCATTTTGGAAGTTTAACAGTACCGATATCTTCACATTGTCTGTGGTGGGTACACCCTTCCGCAATCAATATTTTATCTTTATCCTGTATGGAATCTAATGCCAGAACTCCCTTTACAGCAGTATCTAAAAAGCCTTTTTTCCGTGCCATTAATATGGAAAACGAAGTCAGATAAACATTTTCCGGGACAACTGCTGCTGCCTTTCTAAATACCTGGCTGTCCGTAATTACCATATCCGGCTTAATCTCCAGCTTATCAAGGGCTTCTTTCAGTTCCGTATCCTTTGTGACAACAGATACCGCTCCTGCCTCTAAAATATCCCTTATCACCTGCTGCTGCGGCAAAATCAATCTTCCCTTTGGTGCTGCTGAGTCAATGGGAACCACTAAAACAACAATGTCCATTGGGTGAAGCAGATCTCCCACTATTTTAGAATCATATTCTCCTGCCTTCACAAAATGAGCAAGCTTTTCCTTTAACGCATGAATACCCTCTTTTGTAGAAGCACTGACTGCTATCCCGCCAAGACAAATATCCTGCCTTTTTTCTGCCCCAACGTAACTTTTTATATTCAACCCATCCTCTGTCAGATCCACTTTATTGTACACCGACAAATACGGAACCTGTTTTTCTTCAAAGAGAGCGATCATTTCTTTTTCTATCTCTGTGATTCCTTCCACACTGTCAATAACCAAGATTGCGAGATCTGTTTTATTTAAAACCTGCTTTGTCTTCCTGACCCGAAGTTCACCTAAACTGCCCTCGTCATCTATTCCCGGTGTATCTATCACCAGAACCGGACCTAGCGGCAGCAATTCCATAGCCTTATATACCGGATCTGTTGTAGTTCCCTTCGTTTCTGAAACCACTGCAAGCTCCTGTCCGGTTACCGCATTAACGAGACTGGATTTTCCAGCATTTGTCCGCCCAAAAAAACCAATATGTATCCTATCCCCTGATGGTGTATGATTCAAACTCATGTCATTTCCTCCTCTGCTGCATCATTTAATATATGATATAAATTGCAGTACAAATATATTTTACATTATAAAAGAAACAGGGTCAAATAACTCTGAATTCAGGGGATTTGGAATATTTTTAATGAATCTTAATAAATTATTTATCTTTTATGAGCCATTTCATGTTATACTATATAGAATAAATAGGTTTTTTACTATGTCATAATGAATGTACAATGTTTGTTGTATGTTAATTTCAAATTTACTATAACAGATAGGTGGGATAAGATGGACGAATATGGAAATGAAGAATTAACCGAAGCAGAATTGGAAGATATCCGAAGACAACGTGCCGCTGCAAGAAGGCGGAAGCTGGCAGCCAGAGAACGGAGACGCAAAAAAAGAATCCGCCAAGCTATTGTCAGATGCAGTATTCTGCTCCTGGTTGTTATCTTATTGATTACTGGAATTGTTAAAATGATCTCTGGTATCTGGAAACATTTTCACAAGGATAAATCTCCAGACAAAAAAACAGAGCAAATGACGGATAGCACCACAGAAGAGGTTACCACGGAAGAGGTTAAAGCAGAAATTGATGAAGCCATTGTGGCAAAGGAGCTTCCTGCTGACCGGGAAGCAGCATTGGCATTATTGCAGACACAGGGCGAAACTGATCCTGACATAAAGGCAATATGCGACAATGCAGCTGTATACTCTGATAAAATATTACAGTGCCTGGCGATTAATTCCGAGATGAAGCAGTTTGTAATAGATTACCCTGCCAAGATCAGTATCGTATTTGATGGGAATTTCAGTGTAGATGTGCCGGAAGATGAAATTCCGCTCTTTTTACAGTTTGATGAAAAATGGGGATATGCAGATTACGGGAATAATATCATCGGCATTAACGGTTGTGGACCAACCTGTCTGTCCATGGCATATGTCTACTTAAAAAAAGATGGTAACATGAATCCTATCAAGGTCGCAGACTTCAGCGTGGCCAACGGACATTTAAATGAAAATGGAGATACCAACTGGACATTAATGACTGATGGTGCTGTGGCTCTCGGACTTACCTCTGAAGAAATCACCCTTAGTAAAGAATCCATTCTTTCCTCACTGGAAAACGGTAAAGTAGTCATCTGCTCCATGTCACCAGGTGATTTTACCCGTAATGGGCATTTTATACTGATTCGGGAATATAAAGACGGACTTTTCTATGTAAATGATCCCAATAGCGAAGCCAGAAGCCAGGTTGGCTGGGATTACAACCGGTTGAGCGAACAGATTTCCAATATGTGGGAGATAGGTGCCGGAAGCGACACTTCCAGCCAGCCAGACAATCCTGATTCTGACTCCAGCGAACAGACAACCCAAGCTGATACTCAGGAGGACACTCAGACCAGCAGTGAAACAGACGGTCAATAATCCTTACGGCAGGATATTCTTACACTAACTATAACACGAATAGTCCGAAAATGACTATTCTATACTATAATAACAGCGGGCGGTCATACCCTGAAAAAATCTTTCGTATGACCGCCCTTATTTTAGCAATGGCAGACAAAAATACAATGTCCCGCCTGATTCATGCTTTGTATTGTTTTAAGGCAGAAACCCAAAATGCTCCAGAAGAATTTTACAAGCTAATAAGACAAGAATCACTCCGCCCGCACACTCTGCCTTATTTTTATATTTTGTTCCAAAAATATTTCCAATATGAACACCCGCCACTGCAATAACAAAAGTTGTGGCTGCAATCATGATACAAGCCCACAATGTATTTATAAATCTATCTGCATCCCTGCATATAGATACCGGCACACAGGCAAAGGTAATTCCTACCGCCAGTGCATCAATGCTGGTTGCCACCGCAAGCAGAAACATTTCTTTTATTTTTAGAGTATCCGTTTCCTCCTCTTCTTCACCGGACACTGCCTCCTTGATCATATCCCCACCGATACATATAAGCAATATAAAAGCAATCCACGGAGCAATCGCATTAATATAAGTTTTAAATTGTATTCCCAGCATATAGCCGATAAAAGGCATCAAACCCTGAAATCCACCAAACCACAGTCCTACTATCATGCATTTTCCCACTGTCGCTTTTTGCATGGCAAGTCCTTTACAGACTGATACCGCAAATGCATCCATAGACAAACCAACTGCTAATAATAACAATGTTGCAATATCCATCGTTCTTTTCTCCTTTGCTTCATAAAATCATAGCCCGCCCAAAAATATAGAAAGAAAAAAAGACATATGTATAGCATAAAGCTACACACAAGTCTCATCAATTAAGACAAACCAGATTCTAACAAATCAGTATGTTGGCTTGCCGCACATCCTTTACTTCCCCTGTGCCGACTACTCCCTTATATGTTTACATTATTCTACTGTATAGACTGATATGTGTCAACTGTTTTATTTCTCTTCCTAAAGCATCCCCAGCAATCTAAACTCTATGACAATAAATTCATCTCCTACATAATTCTCTTTCGTGCGCAGGGAAATATGTCCCCTTATCTTTCATATCTGATATTTTTATTTCCTCCTGCAAAAAATAATTATCATACCTTGATTATCTTGACAAAAAGCAAGAAAAAGCCTGCAACACTCGTTATATTACCTTCAATTGAAAAATATTATCAGGACATGAATACCTCAAAAAAATATGCATCAAATAGTATCTTTTCCATTTCTCCCACTCCCTCAATATTTTCTTTTTCCAGATAATCGAATATCTCATCAAAATGTCCTGAAGCGCCAACACCAGTGGGATTAAAACCAATCAAATGTGCCGTTTCGTGAAATAATGTATCCTTCATCGCCCTCTTATCAGGACATGCATCAAAATTCACTGTTATTGTGTTATAATCCCCTCCTGTCGCTATCAGGGAATCTGCCATAAGTGCAGCAGGCGTTGACCCATTATTGCTGCTTGTACCATAAATGGAAGTAACCCCTGCACTGTCACAGTAAATATTAATTGCAATACTCCGAAATTTGTCTTGTGCCTTATGCATAATCATTTCAGCCTGTTCCACAGTCGCTGTATATGCTTGTCTGGTATATCGTCCCGGAATTTGTCTCGTACTTATTAAACGTGCCATTGCTTCATCAAAAATTGGTCCAAGCATATCCTGATTTACATTTGCAATATGAGCCTCTATATGGTTCATACTGTTTATCACTTCGTCACAGGCTTCATTAAAGAGTCTTATTTTATCCTCTGGCACCCTCCTAGTATAAAAAATTTTAAAAGGAGTTTTTTCTGTCTTCCTCTGAATAATAGTCGGCTTTTGGGCATCATAATCTGCCTCTGTATAAAGCATTTCATTCTTCATATACATAAACATTAGTTGACTGAAAGACTCTCTGATTTTGGCTTCATTGATCTCTTCATATCGTCCGTTCGCTTCATTCCATGTTGCAACTGGAGTATCTCCCACTCTCAATTTTCCATCTCTGTAATGAAACCCTCTTATAATATTCTCTGCAAATGTTACCAGAGCTTCCGCTTCCTCATCATCCAACTGAAAAATCCTGCACAGCAATGGAGCCAAAGCTGCTGCCTGTTGTTCCCGATCATCCTTACTCATTGCACTTATAAAAGAATCTACTATTTCATCCGGTTCCTTTTGAATAACAGGCTGTACCTGCACAGATTTATTTGTCTTCCTCTGTATCCTGATATCTCTATATAAGCCTTCCTCCAGAGTTTTTGACTGCTTCTCATCGGTATGCTTCTTTTTATTGACAGTGTACTCTATATCTTTTTGCTTTTGCTCATACATCATGATCACCTCAATTTTTTCGTTAGCTCTTATAGAGTAGTTTATCAAACTCCTCCGCAGTCATCGGCTTTGCATAGTAAAATCCCTGTGCCTTATCACAGCCGCAATCGCCCAAAAATTCTGCCTGTTCTTTTGTCTCTACACCTTCCGCTATCAAATCCAGCCCAATCGCCTTTGTCATCCTGATAGTATGCTCCACGATCTTCTGCCCTCTTGCAGAACCGATAAAATCCTGCAAAAATCCCCTGTCAATCTTAATGACATCAAACCGTGTGTCTTTTAGCATATTAAGAGAGGAATAGCCGGAACCAAAATCATCCATAAGCAAGGTATATCCATTCTCCTTTAACATAGATACACCTTCTGCTATGCCTTCCTCTTCCACAGTTTCCGTAATCTCTATCTCAAGATATTCTTTGGGTATCCGGTATTTATTGATCAGATCATTCAACACACGGATGAATTCCATATCCCTTAAATGCCGCCTGGATACATTGACAGAAATCGGCAATGGCTCTTTTCCCATATCTATCCATTTCCTGATCAATTTGCAGGCTTCTTCCCATATATACTGATCCATTTTAATAACAAAACCATTCTGTTCAAACAGCGGGACAAAATCCATTGGCGGAATCAATCCTTTTTCCGGATGAATCCAGCGGACCAAAGCCTCCGCTCCAATCATCCTTTCTTCACCGATACTGTACTTAGGCTGTAAATACATGACAAACTCACCATTTTTCAATGCCTTTTCCATATTGTCTTCCACGAACTTTTTGATACGGACGCTCTCCTTCATCTTTTCTTCATAAAAAGCAATATGTGTCAATGCATTACCTTTAATACTTTGCCGTGCCAAGGCAGCAGCATCACCATAAATCCTCAGATTGTTATGTATATCCTCCACCGCACAAACACCATAAACAAGGGTATAATCAATTCCCTTATATCCAAGCAGCTTGCTATCAAGTACATCGATAAAACGGTAGATATCCTCTGAGGTTACATAAGGTGTGATGATCATAAAAACATCCGCAGTCAGTCTGGCATACAACTGATGCCCGTTACAGATCAGTTTCAGGGTATGTATAAAATAATTAAGCATCTCATCCCCAAACGCCTCGCCAAATTGTTCATTAATCAGCTTAAACTTTGCCACATCAAACTGAACCAGTGCATATTTCCAATCCGGATGTTTTTCCATAATCTCCTTCGCACCATTTGCAAAATATGTTGGGTTTTTGTCGTTAGTTATAGTCTGTGCAAGCTGGATACGGTAAATCTCCTCCGGGTCCAATTCCTGTATCTCTAACACCATCTTACAAACCGCACCGGTTTCATCCTTCATAAGATGGCAGTTTATCCCGCAATAACAATAAAAATCTCCCTCTGCTTTCAGGTGTAATGCTACTCCCAGCTTATTCTCCAGCACAGGAGCATATTTTCTGGCACCTGCCATTCCCGACCGTATTTTACTGACAAAAGTATTACATAAGGTTCTATCCGCTTCCAGCACAATATCTTCCAAACCGTCTAATCCTTTATCCATGAGAATCTTTTTCGAAAAAGAGAGGTTCCCTTCTTCCACTAATTCCCAGCCCTGATTCTTCTTCCAAAACATTGTAAATACATTCTCATCTGATAAAAAAACCTCTGCCACTTCTTCAAATGCCATAGATTCCCCTCCTATCATATTACCATATATCTCCTAGTCAGACACCTTACGCTCTTTGTTTATTAAGCACTATTCTAACAAAATATCCTTCCTTTGTCATCTGTATCTTATCCCCAAAAACAGGAATCTACTCATCTAATCCATTTTTTACCGCATAAACTGCCAGCTGGGTCCTGTCTTTTAATGACAGCTTTTCCAACAACTTTGAAATCTGGTTTCTCACTGTCCCTTCTGCCAGAAATAAAATTTCTGCAATTTCCCTGTTATCGTTCCCCTGTGCAATCAGTTTTAACACATCTCTTTCTCTGCCAGTAAGTGCTGCGGCAACGGATTCCTGCTTTTTTGTCTCTTTTCTTCCCGCTGCCTGCTCTATCCGGTTTCGCATAACACGGTACACCCCATCACCAAAAATATTCATGCCCGCATATACTCTTTTAACAGAAGCGATTACCTTTTCATCTTCCAGTTCTTTTAATATGTAGCCATCTGCACCACTTGCCAGTGCCTTTTCAATCGTCTCCTCATCGTCAAAGGTTGTCAGCACCAACACCCGCACAGCTTCCAGTTTTTCCTTAATTGCATGAATCCCATATGCTCCATCATAATCCGGCATACGCATATCCATCAGCACCACATCCGGCGTAAACACCCTGCTCTTTTCATATGCCTCTTTTCCGTTTTCGGCCAGTGCTACTACTTCTATCCCATCATCCTGTTCCAAAACCGCCTTTAATCCCTGCCTTAAAATCATAATATCATCTGCAATTAACACTTTAATCTTTTCCATGCTGCACTCCCCCTTGTAACTGATTCTGTTTTAACAAACTCCATTCCTGTCATCTTCTATAAACTACCTGATACTACCCTTCTACCTGCTTTTCTCCTATAGAAATCAAGTATATCCCTATATTTAAACCGGAAGATATCTGCGTACCTTATGACACTCCCTTCCTGTATATAAAACCGCAAAATAATACCAGAAAACACCGATGAAACAAATGCCCAGGTTTCCAAGAAGATACGCTGCGATCAGTTCATTTTTTGTATCAGCCAGCAAAATTAGAACCTGTGAGCTGCACCAAAGGACTGCCAGCCCCTGGCAGACAAGAAAGATCCTGTTATACTTCTCTTCTTTTCCTCTTAGGAACAGTACTGCCATGCTAAAGCATACTGCTCCCATAACCAGCATATAGATGATCCCCAATACAAATGCCATAATTATATTCTCCTCAACTGTCCCAGCCATGTCAGCTCATCTCATCAATAACTGTCTTTTTCCTGCTTAATCGCTACCAGAACCAAAATCACTCCTGCCACAAACAGATATACCCACCATTCAATACTCAGCCAGAAATCTCTCGTAACATAAAGCACCAGCAAAACCAATGTTACCGAAGACGCTATAACATAATCTTTATGATATGTAATCGTTGCTGCCAATAGTATGATCACACCGACTGCCCCAAGGATCAAAACATTGATCAGACCTGCATTTTCTCCCAGAAGACAGCCATACTAAATTCAAAACCCTTTTTGCAGACCATTAATCTGATCAAAACAGGTACCAGCATAGCCAAATTTGCCATCAGCATATAAAATGCATTGATGGGAAAAAAAAGCGTATCCTGTCCAAACAAACCGGTCATCACGGATAAGGTAAAAAATCCGGTAAATACTACCCCCAGATAAAACAACAGCCTTTCTGTTCTCTTCAACTTTGGATTCCCGGAAACTTTTACGGAAGCCGTAAACAGTCCCACCATACTGCCAAACAGAAGCATCCGTTTTCCTGACTCCAGTAAATACTTCCATGCAGTCGTCACAAAAATACCGCCTGCAATTACGATAAAGACTACACCTACCACCATTAAAAATATTGAAATCTGTTTTTTCTCTTTCATAATAAACACCTCTTTCTGTATACTGTTCCATAATCGTTGACTGGCAGCCTTCATGCCTGCTGATTAAGTCCTTGTTATATCTACAGTATACAGGGATTCTTCCCATCCGGTCAGATGCCATCTGCCACAACGTCAAAAAAAGACAGTGACAAATGTCACTGCCTCCGCTGTTTTATCATGATCTTTATTCAACAGTCATTCCGTTTTTGCGCCGCTCAAAGAAGTCTTTTGTTTCCCTGGCCACAATTCCACTTAATGCAAATATTGCAATCATATTAGGGAGTGCCATCAATCCGTTAAAGATATCCGCAATGGTCCAGACAGCTTCAACCGTCATATAAGGACCGATAAATACTGCTATGATATATAACCAGCGGTATGCCAGAATGGTTTTCTTCTTTCCACCTGACAAATATTCCAGACAACGCTCCGAATAATAATCCCATCCAAGAATTGTAGTAAATGCAAAAAATACCAGACAAAGCATCAACAAAAATGCCGATAATGACTCCGGAAACGGAAGCCCATGACTGAAAGCATAGGAAGTAACTTCTACACCCTCCAGACCTTCCACCTGCCAAGCACCTGTCAGAACAATGGAAAGCCCTGTCATGGTACAGATTAAAATAGTATCAATAAAGGTTCCCGTCATGGAGATCAATCCCTGACGAACAGGCTCCTTTGTCTTTGCCGCTGCTGCCGCAATAGGTGCGGAACCAAGTCCTGCCTCATTGGAAAAGATTCCCCTGGCAACACCTTTTTGTATCGCAACGATCATCGTACCTGCTATACCACCGCTTACTGCCTTCGGATTAAACGCACCTTTTACGATCGTTACCACTGCCTGAGGAATTTCCGTTATGTTACAAACCAGCAGTAAAACGGAAATCACAATATATATAACCGCCATAAAAGGCACTACCACCTGTGATACACTGGCAATTCTCTTAATCCCACCTATTAACACCAGAGCAACACATACACTTAAAATCAGGGAAGCAATCACAACAGTCCATGAACGAATTCCAACTCCCGGTATGTCGACCACCCACCGCATCTCCGAATCAAAAAAAGAATTGACTGCGGAAGAAATTCCGTTTACCTGTGAAAATGTCCCGATTCCAAACAATCCGACACAAATGCCGAAAAAAGCAAACATTTTTGCAAGCCATTTCCATTTTTCACCCATTCCCCGCTCAATATAATAAAAAGGACCGCCCAGTGCATGATTATCCGCATCTACCACACGGTATTTGACAGCCAACAATCCTTCTGCATACTTTGTCGCCATCCCAAAAAATGCGGCAACCTCCATCCAGAATAACGCCCCTGGACCACCGGTTCCAATAGCAGTTGCCACACCCACGATATTACCGGTTCCAATCGTTGCCGACAAGGCTGTACAGAGTGCCCCGAAGGATGTCACCTCCCCTTCCCCGTTTTCTTCATTCTTTACCATCCATTTCAGTGCCAGGGGAAGCTTGCGAATCTGCAACACTCCCATTCGTATCGTCAGTAAAATCCCGCCCGCCAGAATCAATATCATAAGCGGTGGTCCCCAGACAAAATCATCTACATTACCGAGAAATTTATTAATCGTATCCCACATAATATCCTCCTTTATCGAATCCCCTAACAGGCTCCGACCATTTTTTCCCAACTTCTCTATCCTATCATAAACCGCAAAAAATGAAAAGAGTGTATCATGCCAGAATCTGCTATCCACCGTTTAAACTGAGAAAAAAACTTTCTCCACAAGCATCGGAAGTTCTGCTAATCCATGGATAAGAGGAACTTTTGGTTCAACAGTCCCAAAACCGTACGCTGCATGAATAAATTTCACGCCTGCCTCCCTGCTTGCATCATAGTCCCCCTGTATATCACCAACATAGACAGCCTCTGTAAGACCGTTTCGTTCCACTACTTTACGGATATTGTCACCCTTTTTTAATCCGTTGTTTCCGTAACACTCAATATCTTCAAAATAACTGCCAAAATCATAGTATTCCAAAAAGGCTTCAATATATCCGCTCTGGCAGTTGCTGACAATATACAACGGATACTTCTCTTTAAGAGCCTTTAAAGTATCCTCCAGATCATCATATAAAATACCACCGTGATGTCTCAAATACTCATTTTCATCTTCACCACATATCTGCAAAAGATTCATTCTTTTCTCCTCATCCAGTTCCGGAAAAAGTGCCTGTGCAAGCTTATCCATTGTCAATCCCATCACACTCTGGATTTCTTCTTTTGTAATCACTCTTTGATCTGTATATCGTTCCGACACGACTTTGCTCCATGCTTTGGCTACACCCTCGGCAGAATCCCACAGAGTGCCATCCATATCAAAAATAATACCTTTCTTTTCCATAATCTGTTCCTTTCTATCACCCGTCTGATACACGGATTTTCTCACCTCATTTTTTATCTCTCTAATTGTAACCGATTTTGCTTTGCAAAATTGATTGCCTCCTTATCAGCTTCCCGCTATCTGTCCTTGGAAGTTTTTCTATCCTGATAAATCGTTTGGGTATCTCCTGCTGTGACAGGCTGTTCCTTAATACTTCCTTCATCTGCGGTACAGAAAGCTCTTTCGGTCTCCTTTCATAATAAGCTGCCAGATATTCCCTGTCCCCATCCCTGCACACAGATACCATAACCTCATCTATTCCTAGCTTTTCCCTTATTTGCTGTTCAATACGGTAAGCGGAACATTTTCTGCCGTTAACACTTAACAGATCATCCTGTCTGCCCTCAAAATAAAAATATCCCTTTTCATCAACACTTCCCAAATCTCCCATACAAAGCGGACGTTCCATACCAATCATACCATAATCAGTGTCTACATAAAACATTCCGTTTTGAATCTTTACTTCCACCTGTGGAAACGGTCTTCCCACCAGACTGATATCCTCTGACATTTCTCTCTCTGATAAATAGGTAATATAACCGGCTTCACTGGAGCCATAATATAATAATATTGACATTTTCGGAAAACATTTTTTAACTCTTACTGCTTCTCTGACACCAAAAGACTGGGAACCGGTGACAAAATGTTTTACCTTCCGGCAGGGTTCTTTTACAACCCTGCTAAGTGCCAGCATTTTTGCCGGAATCAGGTAAATATAATTAACCTGATGTTCCTCAATAAAAGAAAACCAACGCCTTGGCTTAAACTCCTTCGTCGATACAACAGTGCCGCCTACAGAAAACAAAGCCATATAAAGATTCATATTGCCGGTAAAGGAAAGGGAGCCCTGTGCAAACAGGACTGTATCCTTATCCATGGAAAATATCTCATTCTGATAAGGAAAATAACCGGCCCAGCTCTCATAAGTGCGGAATAATATCCTGCATTTCCCGGTTGTGCCGGAAGTCAGCACACCCATAACTGCGTTTTGGGGTACTGTCACCTTCCTAAGCTCCTGTATCTCTTCCTCTGTCATGCTGTCTGACAAAATGACCGGAACCAGATTCCCTCCCTGGCAGGCCAAAAATGCTGCCAGTTCCTGTATGATAGTATTTTCCTTAATAAAATACAATTGTTTTTTTATAACTTTTTTTTCCTCTTGCTGCAAAAGTTCCGTTGTGTATGATTCTGATTCTTCCAAAATCCATTTTTTCTTTTCTTCCGACAGCTCCAGTAATTCTCGATAGGTCACTGCCTGCCCGTTCTCAATAACCGCTGTTTTATCCTGTGGCTGTGCTTCCAGCATTTTCCTGTAATCCATGCTTTTTTACCTTTCTCTGCCTTTTACCAATCAGGTAATTGTGAAACTCATTCTTTTAAAAGTATCGCTGTTCCGATTCCCCCCGCCGCTGCTATTGCAGCAATCCCGTACTTTCCCTGGCCATGTCTCTTTGCCGTGTCAGGCGGCTCCAGTTTCCGCATGGCTTCTAAAAGATGCAGGATAATAATGCCTCCGGATGCCCCATAAGGATGTCCGTAAGCAAGTGCACCTCCAAAAATATTATATCTCCCACAATCCTTTCCATACTTCTCTTCCATCAGATAATCAATAACCGCAAATGCTTCATTGTATTCCCATGCCGTTATCTCCTCTGCCGTTAAATGATTCCTCGCAAGCAGCTGATCAATTGCCGGCAGGATACTTTCCGGGCTCCGCCATGGGGAACCTCCTGCTGATACCACATCCACAATCTCTGCTTTTTTAGACAATCCGTGAGCAGCCAGATATTCTTTCGAACAAAGCAGCACAAATGCCGCCCCATCATGTGTAAGGCAGGAATTTCCTGCCGTAATATATTTTCCTCCCGGTATCAGCATGGGAAGACGATCAAGGAATCTTTCCGATATATGTGGACGAATCCCTTCATCTTTTCCACACATTTTCCTGCTGCGCAAAGCCTCTGTCCCCTTTTCTTCATACGCAAAGCAGGGAGCTGCAATCATCTCTTGCAGTTCCCTGTCCTCTGCCGCTTTTGCGGCCCTTTCATGACTCGTAATCACATAACGGTTCAACCGGTGTTTATCCATTTCCCATAAAGCGGCTACATCCTCGGCGCCACGGAACATGGCAAGTTCATCCGGCTTTCCCGGCACAAATTTTGCAGTCCGGTAAGCATTCCCAAGCTTAGACAATTCCCTTATATCATAACTCTCATTTCCCGCATAATCGGGATGATGTGGATTTCTAACACGTACAGGCTTTGTGGAACAGCTCTCAAATCCGCCTGCGATTGCTGTGTCAATCAGACCGCACTCAATCTTTGCTGCCGCCGCCGCAACCGCTTCCAAACCGGAACCACACTGGACATCCACGGTCATCGCGGGAATCTCTTCCCTGAGACCTGCCTCCAGCATCATCAGCCGCGTCAGATTGCCTCCGGCACCAACTCCGTTTCCGGCTATCACAAACCCAATATCCTCTTCCGGCACCTGATATTTATACAATACCTCCCGGAGCACAAACGCTCCCAGCTGTTCTGCACTCAGATTTCGATATATTCCGTTTTCTACACCGATATAACTTCTAAGCCCTCCTGCTATGCAAACCCGTTCCATTTCATCCACCTGTTCCTATCTAACTTCATATAACCTCTTTCCTTTTATACCTCTGCTTTTGGAGGTCTCGTTTTCTTGCTTCCACTATAATCCTCCATCATATAAAATGCACTCTGAACCGGTCTGGCAATCAGAGCTGCCGCAACACATTTCACTATATCCAATGGGATAAACGGAAGCACAGCGGCGGCAAATGCTGCCTTCCATGTCATCCCTGCCGCAAATTTCATCCAGATGCATCCCATTCCATTGATAACCGGTATCCCTATCAGAACCATAACAAGTATATACCTTTTTATATCATATTTCTGCCCTTTTAATAAAGCGATCAGAACTGTCGCCACAACAAATCCAATATAATACCCTCCGGTAGGACCAAACATTTTACCTGGACCGGAAGTCCCTCCTGCAAAAACAGGTGCTCCCACAAACCCAAGCAGCCAGTAACATATCATTGTAAAAAATGTTTCTCCCGGTGTCAGAACCAGTGCCACCAGATTTACCGCCAGAGTCTGCCCTGTAATGCTGGCCGTGGTAAATGGCAGTGGTATAACAATATAGGATGCCACACTCACAAATGCCGTCATCAATGCCATTTTTGTAAGCTGTGCTGTAGAAAATTTTGATTTCATCATATATTCCCCTTTCACTCGTAAAACCTTATAACGTCAGCTCTCCTTAACTAAAGATAACCTCTGCATAACATATTCCCTTATCCGGTGATTCCACAAAGAGCTTCTTTCTCTGCACAAGACATACAAAATGAGATCCCATAAACATAGGAGCTTTAAAACGCATGGTATATCCCTGCCTTCCTAATGGAATAAAACCCTTATCCAGCAACAAATCAATCAGCATGAGCCCTGGCACGACAGCCCCTTCTCCCCTGTGTATGGGATTGGTATCCTGTACCTGTTCTAAATAATTCTCTGCCTGAGCCCATGTAAAGCAAAACCACTCATCCACATCAGATTGTTTTTGAGGCACTCTGTTTTCATGGAACAAGCCATCTGATTTCATCAAGGTAACAGTCAGCCTGCCCGCCGGATTATGGACCTTGTCAAATCCTTTCACTTCTATTACCGCATAACCATCTTTTTCTGATTGCATTCTGCTTTCAACAGTATGTATCTGCCCTTCTAACTGCCAATATGCCCTGGCGATGGCATATTCGTTATATCTTCCATCGTTATAAACAGATAAGCCCGCAGCCAATTTTAAGAAATCTGTCATATCTTCCTCTCAATTGTTAACCTTTTCCAAAATGTAAGTTGACATTATATTTCCATATCATACAGCCGGTTTTTCCATTTGTCAACCCTGTTTTGCATTTCAGGTTAACATTTTATATACTGACTATTTTTTGCTTATTTCCGCAAACAGCGATCCAAGCGTGCTTGCACATTTGGCAGCTGAAGTGAGGTTACTTATCCCGTTGCTTACAACACGCAATATGTTCTACTATAATATCATTCCGTTAAATACCTCGCAGCAGAGTAACGGGACATGACCTGGCTTCTCTTAGCAAGTCCGCTCCGAAGGCATGAGGTATTTGAACCTCGCAGCATTCGCCAAATATCCGCACTAGTGCGGCTGCCCGGCTCATTGCCTGTGAAAATAAATCTTGTGAAAACGCAGAAAATCTATGGGTTGACACGATAAATATCTCCATATATGATATTTTTATCATGTGATAAAAATATTTAGTATTTGTGGCGGCTGTTACAGACAAAAAGAGGAAAAGCAGAATGCGAATTATTATATCCCCAGCAAAAAAAATGAATATAGAGACTGATTTGCTTGCATGGAACAATCTTCCTCAATTCTTACCGGAGGCAGAAAAACTGGCAGAGTATTTGAAGTCATTGGATTATGGGGCGTTAAAAACAATCTGGAAATGTAATGATAAGATAGCCGCACTCAATTATGAGCGATTGCAGACAATGGATTTGAAAAAAGCACTTACGCCCGCTGTTTTATCATATGAAGGGATTCAGTATCAGTATATGGCACCACAGGTAATGGAAAAACAGGAGCTTTTATATGTAGAGGAGCATCTTCGTATTTTGTCAGGCTTTTATGGGATGCTAAAACCATTTGACGGGATTGTGCCATACAGGCTGGAAATGCAAAGTAAGCTGTTGCATTATGAGACAGATACGCTGTATCAGTTTTGGAATCATAAACTGTTTGATGCTCTTTGTGAGGAAACAGACTGTATTTTAAATCTTGCTTCCAAGGAATATAGTAAATGCATTACGACCTATAACAAGGGAAAACAGAAAATTGTAACCTGTATCTTTGGCGAGCTGGTAGATGGGAAAGTCAGGCAAAAGGGGACCCTTGCAAAAATGGCGAGGGGTGAAATGGTTCGGTTCCTCGCCGGCAGACAGTCTGAAAATATAGAATCGGCAAAGGACTTTACTGGACTAGGCTATCAGTTCAGGGAAGAATTATCTGATGATTGCAACTATGTATTTGTAAACTCCACAGAGCTTTAGATACAGATATTAATGTTTACAGCGAAAAAACAGTGGGGCTTGGAAGGTGAAATAATGGATACAAGGAAGATTGTAAAAAGAGGCTATGTTCCTAGTGACCAAAAGGAATTTGCGGGGATACAGTTAGAACATTTGAAAGAAGCGGCAAAGGATACCCGGTATCTGCTAGATCGAGGATATGCAATGAAGAATGCAACAACATTTGTCGGCAACCATTACATGTTTTCAGAAAGGCAGCGTCTGGCTTTGGCAAGAAGCATATCCTGTAACACAGATGTTCAAAAACGGAAGGAAAAAATGCTGGAAAAGGGAACAGAGGGAATGACCGTACATGTTGATGGCTTTAATACAATAATTTCTTTAGAGGTTGCATTATCTGGTTCCCTGTTATTTCATTGCTGTGATGGAACAATCAGGGATTTGGCAGGGCTTAGGGGAACCTACCGTATTATTGACAAAACAGAACAGGCGGTTCGCCTGATTTTTGCACAGCTGAAAAAAATCGAAATCGGTGAAGCTGTATTTTATCTGGATGCACCGGTATCAAATTCCGGCAGGTTAAAGGCACTGATTCTGGAAATTGCGGATGGATATGATTTTGATGTGTCTGTAGAGATTATCAATGATGTGGACAGAGTATTGGAAAAGCTGTCGGGAGTGATTTCCGGTGATGCAATTATATTAAACAAGTGCAAAAGCTGGATCAATCTGGTGTCGGCTATTGTATCAGACCTGCCAGATGTGTGGGTGATTGAATTGATGGATGGTCAGTAGATACCGATGAGAAGGGAAAGTGTATTAGGATTTATTCAATGTGTGTCAATAAGCTAAATAAACTGATTCATTATATCTATGAAAGTTTTCCTGAAGGACTTGATACGTTGGTCGATAATGCTGCACAAACTGTCATCCTATTCGTTCCCGTGCAAAAGGATAAACGGCTCTTTATTTCCTTTTTCTTGATAATATAAGGCTATATCCATTTATTCTTCCTCACAATTTCAACTCTTTCTCTCTATGCAATATCATCAAATATATTCAAAAATACCTTGAATAGCATCAGATACATTCATCATTTCGGAAATTAGTAATCTGTCTGCTTTTTTATAACCACGAACAGATAAATCCAACTATGAAAGCTTTTCGCAATGTATATATCCTTGTGTATTTTCAGTAGACATCCATATATGAAGAAGTCCCGGCTTAGAATTATTAATAATAGAACATCCTATTATTTCCCCATTCTTTTACCTGAACTTGCATACAAAACCTCCTTACAACCCTGTATATACCACATAAGGAAAGTTATCAATCCACATTTACTTCATGATAACAGAAAATCCAAATACTATTTTATATTTCTTTTTTTACACGACTTGCAGCCTTCGCTTGTCCCGCCGCAGCCACAGCTACAGCCGCCTTCTTTTCCGCTTTTCCAGCGGTATCGAAGAACAAAGAAGACTGCTGCTCCCAATAATGTTAAAACGATAAAATCTGCCATAATTTTCCCATCTGCACGAACCGTACAATGCACTGCTTTTACAACAATATCCGGTGACTTATTATAATCTTCTTCTAATGCTTTTATCCATTTGCCACTAATAACATTTTACTACAAAGACCGACCGGTTAAAAGAAAATTTTTAATAATGCAATCTATAAAAATTTTCTTTTAATTATAATCAAATCTACTCATTCTGCTCACTCACTGTAATCCTGCATTTCAGTGTTTTACCATAAACCTTAGCAGAAATTACAGTTTTTCCTGCTTTTTTAGCAGTTACCCTACCATTCTTGTCAACTGTGGCAACACTCTTATCCTTACTGCTCCATTGTACATCAGCCTTGATTCCTTTCACCTTTAATTTTATGGAGGAACCGACTTCCATTTCTACAGAGGATTTATTCAGCAAAAGACTCTTTTGAACCTCTTTGGCATTCTTTTTACATGCGGAAATCATCTTCCTTGCATCATGAAAACGTTCACCATCTCCGGAGCTTCCCAACGTCACAATCACATAGGAATGTCCCTTATATGTATAAACCCCGGCAAAGCAATATTTTGCAGTCCAGCCACTGCCTGTCTTACCAATGCAATAGTAATCCTTACTGCCCAGCAAATGATTCGTGCTGGTGACAGAATGGTATCTGCCACCTATGCTTTTGAAGGAATAACTCTTCTTTTTCAGAATTTTCCGGATTGTGCCATTATTATAGGCATATCGCATAATCAATGCCAAGTCATATGCCGTGGTATAATGTGTTTTGCTGGAACGCAGTCCGTTAGGCGTTCCGAAATATGTATTTTTGCAGCCTATCTTTTTTGCTTTCTTATTGACCTCTTTCATAAACTTATCCACACTGCCGCTGGTTCCTTCTGCCACCGCTATTGCACAGTCGTTAGCAGAAGGAAGCAGCATTGCATGTAAGAGGTCCCAGAGGTAATAACTGTCACCGGTGCTCATCCCCAGCCTGACTCCGGTTACGCTGTTTGCATTTGAAGAAATTCTTATCTTCTTTTTCAATGACTTATTTTTCTCCACTGCCACAATGGCAGTCATCAGCTTCGTGGTACTGGCATTATGGCATTTGATATTTGCGTTCTTTTTATATAAGACCTTGCCACTGTCTAAGTCCATGATAATCGCACGCTTACCGCTTAAGGACAGGGATATCTTGGATGTCTTTGCGTATACCGGGCAGGATGTTACCAGCAGCATAGTTGCTATTAAAATGGTTGTTAAAAATGTTTTTCCTTGCTTTGTAATGTGCGTAATCATATTGTTGTCTTCTTTCTATTTCTGTTTTTTGTTTTAAAAGAGCACTGCCGTCTATCTTCTATCGCTCTCTTTCCCTGAAATGTACTGCTTTCACACATCCGTTTTATATTATGGTCGGAATCTAAGTTCCCAATAATCGCTAGAATCCGCTTTATTCGGTATCATCCGGATATGATATGTCCTTTTCCCTTTTTTCAATTCTACTGTATCGCCATCAAAATAGAAAGCCTTTTTTACCTTAATTGAATTTTTATTTTTGCTATAGGTAACATTTGCAGGTTTTTGTGTGCATTTATATCCGGTTCCCAAGAAGTTTTTAAAGGATACTGTCTGCCCTTTCTTTGCCGCATAAAGAATAGTTAAATTCTTATACCCTGTCAAATCAAGCTTCTTGATTTTGCTTCCGTAATAGGAAATAATTCGCAGCTTCTTGTTATTTTTCAGATTTAATAAAGAAATTTTTGTGTTACTGCAATATAAAGCAGATAAGTTCTTATTTTGTGTTACATCAAGGGATTTTAAGTTCTTATTTCCACTTAAAGAAACTTCCACCAGCTTCTTATTTTTCTTTATGTTAATACTTTTCAATTTATTTTTCCCTGCATAAAGGCATCTTAGATTCTTACATTTGCTGACATCCAATTTGGTGAGCCGGTTTCCATAGCAATACAATTCCTGTAAAGATTTCGGCAGCTTCAAGGATGTTAGTTTACTATTTTCACATATCAGCCATTTTAATCTATTATGCTTTGAAAAGTCCAATTTGGTCAGTTTTGTATCACATATAAAAACATTTACTAATTTCGTCAGATTATTTAATCCCTTAATCTGGTTTATCTTTTCCCCTGATAGTCCTAATGTCTTCAAATTTACCATATCGGATACATCCGCACAGGTGCATAAACTGGTATCCTCTAGATAATACTCTGTCAGTTGGGCTTGTATAGATTGTGTGAATCCTTCCAGACTGGCAAGCTTACTGCCAGACAAGTTTAAGAATGTTACCCTGGGAATATTCATATTCAATTTAACCGTTCCGTTACTGCTAAAACGAAAGCTCGTGATATATGGTGCATCAATACTGACTGTTGCTGCATCACTGTTATCAACACTAACGGATTTTAAGCCTGTCTGATAAAAGGAAGCCGTACTGCCTGCAAATTGACAAATTTCAATTTCTTCCAGTTTCGTCAGCTTTTCAATGCCGGATAAATCTTTAACGATTCCATGTTCAAAGCCAATATACAATTCCTTAATATCATCTGTCTCAATCACTTCAAAATCTTCATCCCCATCGTAACCAGTAAAATATTCCTTCATCACTGCCTGTCTGACAGCCGCATCCTTGAACTCACTGATTTTCATTTCCTCTGCAAAAGCTGTATTGCCCATGGATAGGATTCCCATCAACATCAATACGCCTGTTGATAAGCATTTAATTAATTTCTTTGTTGTTTTCATTGTTTTTCTCCCTTACTAATTAAATCACCAAAATAATATACTTTACATTGTCCCTTATTTCATCAAAGCTCCTTCTCCATACTTTTCTCAGAAAAATCTGTCACCATAGAACGTATAAGCATTCGCATGTAAATCCGGGCATACGCATTCTTTGCATCTAAAATATGAAACGGTTCCGTCTGCTGGTCCCCCTCTGCTTTTGCCGTTACCAGAATGTATTCTTTTTCACCCAGCCTGGCTAAGCTTGCCAGACAAAGACCTGCCTGCGTTGTATATCCCGTCTTTCCCCCAAGAATTTCGCCTCCGATTACCTCTGCATCACCCAGCTTCTCAAACATGGTACTGTAAAATGTGATACCCTCGGGATGCTGTTTGGAGGGGGTGGTAGTATAGCTTCTGCATGTAAAAGCTTCTTTAAAGCTTCCATTCTTCAACGCATGCTGTAAAAGAATAGAAATATCCTTTGCTGTGGAATAATGGTCGGGATTCTGAAGTCCGGTGACGTTACAAAAATGCGTATTCTCCATTCCCAGACTTTCAGCTTTGCGATTCATCAATTCCACAAAAGTCTCTTCCGAACCGGCAATTCTATCTGCAAAAGCCAAACAGCACTCTGCTCCCGACGGAAGAAGAATACCATATAACAAATCCTGTAAACGGACTGTTTCATCCAGCTCAAAGCCTGCCACAGAAGCATTTTCCTCATACAGGTTCTGAAAAATATCCGAAGAAAGTGTAATAACCTCATCCATGTTCTCCGTATTTTCAATGGCAAGAACAGCTGTCATAATCTTAGTAAGGGATGCAGGATATATTCTGTCCCTGGCATTATGCTCTGCCAAAACCTCCCCTGACTCTAAATCAACCGAAATCATATACGGACTATATAAATATTCCATTTCATCTTTTGTTTCTGAACTATCTTCATATGGCTCTTCCACCGCAAAAATGATTTCTTCCTGTTCCTCTTTTTCATTGTTTTCTTTTGCTCTGGTTTTATTATTGCTTTCTTCCAGATATGGAGAGAACTCCTGTTGTTTCAAAAGAGAATGCATTGCCTCACTATCGAAAACAAGAAGTGCGATAAGGCTGGAAATACACAAAAATCTGCTATATTTCCATAGAATTCGTAACCGATACTCTCCTGTTTTGTATTGATTTCTTAACATTAGTTTTTGTAGTATTGTTTTCATAATAATTAATTACATTATCATTTAAATGATTTTTTATCTTTTGTATAAATACCTATACAAAATACATTGTTCGGATTCTACCTTTAATTCTTCCTCACTATAATATTTTAACCACGGCTTATCTCTGGATGGACATCCTATCATTTATGGATCCATATTTGTTTTCTTTGTATAAGTAGTTCCTTTATAGATTCATTCATCATCATCATTTTTCAAAAATTTTTCATCAAATGACATTTTTTCTATGACCGTCTCTGGGGTTCCAAGTTCTTTTAGGACTTCTTTTATTCTTTCCCATACTTCATCACTTTCTATACCTAATAATTTAGGATTACCAGATGTGCGGTCAATATTCGAAACATATACTGCCAAATTATTCTTTCTGTCGCATTCTCCTTTTGTATAAACAACATATTCTTTCTTTGTATCCTTAAATTCAAAAGCAATTACTACTTCAACCTCTTCAACATACCCATCCTCATTAGTTATTGTCATAATTTTTCTACGTGGTTCCTCCCCTAAAATCTCTAAACTTTCCATTTCAGCATACTCTTTTATATTCTTCACCAAAGACTTAAACTCACTACTTGATTCTTCTCTATAATCAACACCTTTTTTCCCTTTTGCCCATATCGGAAGTGATAATTCCCAGTCTCCAGAAAAAAGAACGGGAATATATTTTAATTCATCATATTTATCCACAACGCTGGCCGTAATTATATTCCATTCAGTTGCCACCCCACCTTTCCTTTCATCTGCTCTTTTCTTATACTCTGGAGTACATATGAACAAAACAAAATCACATATTTCTATTTTTTCCATAAATGCAGAAAATCTTTCTCCATATTTTATATCATCAAATAGTAGTACATTCATTCCCTTCCTTCTTAATCTATCAGCGAATGCCTTTACCCTCCTAGAATGCTCTTCTGACTCAACCGAATACGAAATAAAAACCTTTGGTACCATAAATACACTCCTTGTATGATAAGTTTGTAGACCTCATTTAGAGGTTACCAACTATCCTAATAATTATCTTGTTCTTTGCTATTTTCATTAACCGAAACTTTTTTGCATTAATAGCTCTGTAACTAATTGTCTATATCATTATTCATACCTAATTTCCACAAAATATTCTTTATTATTTTCCACTCCGTTTCATCGTCAATTCCAGTTAATATGGCATTGTCTCCCTTTTCAATAATTTTTGATACATATATAATCACATTCTCCCCCCTAGCCGTTTCATCATCCGAATAAACAATATATTCCTCTCCTGTATCTATCAATTTAAATGCCGACACTATATTATATTTTTCAAGTGTTCCGTCTACCTGTTCCACTGTAAATGTTCTGCATATACCTTCTTCACATACCTCCTCCATTTCACGAATATCTACATATTTATTAACTGCATTGACAAAATACATTAACTCTTCTTCCGATTCTTCTCTATAATCAATCCCCTTTTTACCAACCGCCCATACCGGAAGGGAAGTGCTCCAATCTCCAGAAAATAAAACCGGAATTATTTTTAGTTCATTACCATGAGTAATAATACTAGATATAATTATATCTCTTTCATTTACAACTCCACCTCCACTTTGTATTCTTTCAGTTCTCCTTTTATAATCTGGTGTACATATCAATAAAACAAAATCACACTTTTCAATATCTTCAAGAAACCGTGTGATACGTTCTCCAAATCGCATATCGTCAAATGTAAACACCTTAAAGCCTTGATTTCTTAATTTTTTAACAAAATGTTGTATTTTCTTTCCGTGCTCTTCAGATTCTACAGCATAAGAAATAAAAATATGAGGTATCATAACTTTATCCTCTTTAATCTTTTATATTTGTTACTTTTTCACCTTAACGTTTTTATTTCCCTTTTTCCCTAAGAACTTCTTATAGGATGATACTTTCTTCTTTGGTACCTTAATTGTCAGCTTCTTATTTGTTCCCTTAAATGCATTTTTACCAACACTCTTTGATGTAAGCTTTGTTGACTTGATTGTTATTGTCTTCAAATTCTTATCCCCATAAAATGCATTGCTGCCAATTGACTTAAGGGTAGTAGATTTCAATGTGACAGATTTTAATTTTTTGCAATTTTTAAAGGCATTCTTCCCGATTGAGGTTATATTCTTACCAACGGTTACCTTGGTGAGCTTTTTATTGTTTGCTAAGGCGTCAGGAGCTATGCTGGTTACTTTGTAGGTATGACTGTCAAAGGTGATGGATACAGGAATAGTAATTGAAGTTTTATTCTTATTTATTGGTTTTATGTAGGTAACTTCTTTCTCTGAAGGAGTTGTCTTCGTTACTTTATATTCTCCATTACCTATAATTACCTGTGTTCCGACTACCGGCACAGTCTGCTCATTCATAATTTCTTTTTGCTTCTCATTATTCGTATTTAATGCTACAAATGGTACATTATATTTATCAGCAAACTTCTCTGCATAGCTTCCTTTATAACCATAAATTGTCATAGTATAATCTTCCATATCAATATACCAAGTATTCATGTCAATTTCAGTTACACTTTCTGGAATTATCATTGTCCCTATAAAATCAACAATGCGCTCTCCGTCACAAATACGATTTACACCATTGGGAATTATAACATCCCCACCCATATCTATCGGAAATTTATAAATTATTTTCATATCTTTGGAATAAAGCCATCCATCTTTAGCAACATAATTTTCATTCATATCGCTTACATAATATTTTGTAATACTTGTATTTTCATATTCATATGCCTCATCTGAAAATTCAAATGCTGCACCCAATGTTATTTCATTAAATCCCTTACAAAAAATTGTTTTTGGTACTGATACTACCGTGTCCGGCATGATATACATACCACTTTTTCCATTTGGGCAAAGCAATAGCTCTGTCATATCTTTAGAATAAAGCCATCCATCTTTAGCAGTATAATTTAGATTTTTTTCACTTACATAATAATTTTTAATTTTTGTATTTTCATATTCATATAATGGACTTGTAAATTCAAATGCCGCACCTAATGTTATCTCACTAACCCGAAAGAACGTTGAAGCCGGAACTGATACAACTGTATCTGGCATAACATATGCACCACTTTTCCCAATTGGATAGAGCAATAATTTAGTCATATCTGAATTATAAACAATATTGTCTACAGCTTTCATATATGGATTATCATTCGAAACTATTATCGTTGTTAAATTATTGGAATCTGTTAATTCCTCCAGCAAAAGATCAGCACTATTGTTATAGTAATACTCTTCTTGCCTATTAATAAGATTCTTTCCAATGGTAATCTTTTCTAATTCCTTGCAATTATAAAATGCATAACTATCAACAAATGTAACCGAATCTGGTATTACAATCTCAGTTGCCCTACTATACGAAAAAGCACTATATCCTATTTTCTTAACTGTATCTGGTATTGTAATTGTTCCTGTTTTCGCACATGGACAAATTTTTATCTCTGTTTTATCTTTATTGTATAATATACCATCTGCACTTGAATAATCAGTATGCTCCGAAACAACCGATATACTATTTAAAGACTTCGCATTTACAAAGGTTGTTTCATCAACATACATATTGCTTTCTATATTAAATGTACCATTTTTACCGCCAGGATATGTAATAACATCTATTTCTGTAGAATATGGATTTCCATTTTCATCTATGTATTTATAAGTACACAATACACCTTCCAAATCAAAATAATATGAATTTCCATCTGCCACATATATTCCTGTCGCACTCCAACAGTCAAAAAAAGCATAGTTACCGATATATGTAACGCTTGAAGGAATACTAATTTTTTCCAAAGAGTTACATCCGTCAAAAGCATGTGCCCCTATATGAGTCAGACCCTCTGGTATTATAATATTTTTAAGATTTTTACAATTCCAGAAAGCCCATGAATCAATTTCTCTTAAACCGGCGGGAACTATGATACTCTCCAACTTATCAGTCTCACTAAATGCATTTCTACCAATATATAATAGTGTATCCGGCAACGTAATTTTAGACACATAATATTTTATACCCAAAGAACAGTCTGTTTCATAATCCTCTCCGAAATAATCACCTATACCTATAACTTTTAATCCATCTAAAGTTGAAGGAATGTTCCAAGTCAAATTCTCATCCTCAGTTTCATAATAATCTTTACCATCATCATATCCTACTATCCAAGCACCCTTTTCATCCTCTACATATGTATAATATCCGCATGTTTTTTCAACAGTTTCTGCATTTACCATATCATTTTTAATACCTATTAATATTATCATCCATAATATACTTACTATTACAATCATCTTCTTTTTCATATATTTATCCCTCTCTTCAGCACTGCCCTTCTCTCGTGTATTCCAATACTTAATACTAACTAAAGCATTCCTTTCTTTTTCTAATATTTGTGTCTACTTACTTGACTATGGTTCACTTCACTCTCACATTTTTATTACCCTTTTTCTTTAAAAGTTTCTTATAGAAATACAATTTTTTCTTTGGCACTTTGATTGTCAACTTCTTATTAGTCCCCTTAACCGCATTCTTCCCCACACTCTTTAACACAACACTCTTAATCGTAATTTTTTTAAGATTTTTACAGCCATAAAACGCATTTTTTCCAATTCTTTTGATGTTCTTTCCAATTGTTACAGATTTGAGCTTTTTGCTATTTTTAAATGCATTGGGTGCAATTTCTGTCACTTTATATTCTCTGGTATTTATAAATACCACATCCGGGATAATATAACTGCCATTTTTACTAAGTGCCGGAGCAGAAAGTGAAACCTCTCTTACCTTGTTAGAAGACTGTATCACCATATAAGTACCGGAAGGCAGAATTTCAACATCTCCTTTGTCCGACAGTTCTTCTGTCCAATCTCCTTCGTCATCCTCGTCTATCTTATCTTTTTCAGTTTCTCCTGCTTCCAGCTCTGTTTTCTCTTTATTATTTTCTGCTACACTTTCCTGTATGCTCTTTCCACACTTGCTGCACCGATAAATTGGAGTCCCGTCTGCATTTGTTCCTGCCAATACATACACATGACCAGTGGCTTTAACTGTTTCTGCCACCTTCAATGTTTCACCACAGACAGAACAATGGGAACCGTCTGTTTTCCCATCTACCGTACAGGATGCCGCTACTGCCTCTTCTGTCACGATTGTATGACCGACTGCTGGAATCGATTGTTCATAGGAATCCCCACAGGAACAGGTAAATCTCTTTTTACCGTTTTTCTCACAGGATACCTGTTCTATTACCTCTGAAGCATAACTATGCGTATGCTTTGTCATAAAACGGATTTTTACAGATTTTGCTGATGCATCCCTTGTATTCACCCAACCGGAATTTTTTGTATATTTATACTGCTCAACCTTTACCCTGTCCTGATATGTATTCATTTTATACCATGCCTGACACCGTTCCCCATGGGAACCAAACGAACCATCACATGTTACCCCAGAGGCACACCGTACCCTGCCGCCTCCATCAATCCAGTTAAGCAGATAATATGGGTGTGCACCATCCATTCCGCTAGAGACAACAATTACACTTGCCACGCCTATTTCATCATAGTGTACAAACTTTCCTGTCTGTTCATAGTTTCCTTCTGCTCCCGCATTCGGACCGCAAAAATGATAATATACGGAACGAACCAGCACTCTGGCATCAGAAGTCGGCAAATCTGCCTCACTATCATATGGACTCCCTGAATTCTGCCATTCGTTTTTAACAGTACCCGCCTTTGTCCAATCAGCACCTGGCGAAGATTTCTGAATTTTTTCATAATAATTGTTATACGCAATCGTATACTTATCTGATGTTATTCCGCTCGGAAGCGTATCACAATAGTACCATCCATCTGCCTTTAGCTCTGGTGGATTAATATATGTATCCTTATAGCTGTTCCCACAAGTAGAACATGTATGAAGTGTATAACCCTTTTCTGTCATTGTAGGTTCAACCTTTTTATTTGCATAATTGTGCCCCTTTGCAGCAACTGATTCCGTGTAAGAATTTCCACAGGAACACCGAAAGGTCTTTATACCTGTTGCGGTACAGGTGGGTTGCTTTGTGATGGAAGATGTGTAAGTATGGGTGTGGGTATTAAAGTTTGGTCGTATCACACCCCAATACGGATTACCCAAACCATTATATGCATACGTTATTTTCTCAACATATGGATGAGAACTAAAATTTTGATGATAAGTTGAATATGTAGATTCAAAAATAGCCACATGACCATACGGATTTGCATTATTTCCGCTATAGACAAGAATATCTCCTGATTGCGGCGTGGCACCTTGCAATCTTGCCCAACCACTTGGCAATGAATTAGTTGCATAATCCTTTCCATTCCCACTGACCGATGCAACACCCAAATAACTGTAATATGCCTTAATCAAATCAACACATTGATAGGGCTGACCTGCCGGATATCCATCTGTATCGATAGATTTACCCACTTGTGCTTTTACCCATTGCAAGGCTTCCTGCTGGGTGGCAGCCTGACTTCGGTTACTCGGAATCAACATCCCAATCAGCATCATTATACTTGCTATTACAATCATTTTCCTCTTTACCAAAATATGTTTCATATCGCATTCTCCTCTCCATTTTATCCTTCAACATACACCTTCGATAACAGCATATTAAAACAGCCTTATAGTTCATCCTTTTAACGATTAAATGTCATACCAAAGATAAGTGACTTTACCGTTCTTCTGTTTAAACTGGATTGTCATTTTTGTTTTATTCAATTTTTTAATCAGCTTTTTGACCTTTGATTTTTTTACTGTGGTCTTGGTAAAGTCCTCATTTACACGCTGAAATTTTGTTTTTGCGGTAATCTTATAAGTTCTCTTCTTCTTCGGATATGATTTGTCTGCTGTGTACAGCTTGCAATATGTCACCAGCTTTTTATTTGTTATTTTATATTTCCCATTTACTTGATAAATGTCTGTCGCCTCTGCATTTACTCTAATTGGAGACATAAAAATTATTCCTCCACACAACAGACACATCAGCATTACTGTATAAATTATTTTCTTCTTCATAAGTTCTCTCCTTTGTCTACAGACCATTCTAATATACCATTATCCAAGGTGTATTTTCATTTCTTACAAAACTAATCCAAGTAGATTTATTTTCTAATCCTCACCTTCCCCTTCTTACTCCATTTTCCATAAATCTTGTTTCCTGCCTGAACCCTATATGCCCTGACTCTTATATAATAAATGTTATTCTTTTTCAGTTTCTTAGCTGTATATTTGTTCTTCTTCACATATACATTCTTTGCCTTTTTAAATGCTTTACTTGTGGAGTACTGTACCTGATATCCTGCTGCACCGCTCATCTTCTGCCATTGAATCACTGCTTTCCTGCCCTTTGAATTCTTAAGCTTTAATTTTTTTACTTGCCCTGGAGACGTTACCTTATCTTTTTTATCAACAAGATCCTGTTTCTTGTCGGCATTATCTTTTAGGGGATTATCTGGTTCTATATCAGATGCATTTTTTGTCCATTTTGCACATACGGTCACATTGGAGCATATACATTGATAATCTCTATCCCATTCCAACGTATAGCCCTCCTTCTTATAATCCGGTGCTGTTGCCGGCTGCCAGCAGTCCACCTTCTGCCTGCTGATTGCATTACTCCCATCCATAAACACAACATCATATTGCGGCTTTTCCCATTTATGATACTCTGAATATAAATCCGGAAAATATGTACTGCCCGTGGCATATATACGAAAATACAACGTATCTCCCAATACCTTGGTTTTATCAAACACAATGCTTGTTTCCTTTGTTGTTGCATAATCAATATAGTCGTCAAAGGGTGAGCTGCTATATTGCAGAGTATATACTGTATTGCTTTCTAACTTTTCCCAGCTTACTTTAATCCCGTTCTCCACACTGGAAAAATATGGTCTAAAATCGTAATAATCCTCTATTTCCCAATCACCAGTATCCATTATTAAATGATCCTTCGAAAACTCCTCCATTGACGGGTCGAAATACATCTGCACATATTCATTTTTATGTAAAAGCGCTTCGCTTTCTACGGTATTCTGCACTTTGGAATCCCATGTCGTATCTAAAATCACCCATCTGCCCTCTACATAAGCCTCATTCCACGCATGTCCAGGACCTGAAGTAACCTCTGCGATTATTTCTTCCGTCCATCCTCCATCACTTTGACAACTTCCGTTTGCATATCCTGTAACCACCTTACAAGGAATCCCCACTGCACGGCACATGGATGCTGTCAATAATGAATACCCCTCACATATCGTGACCCTTTTTTCAAATACAAGATACGGATCTATCGTATAAGTCCCATTACCATAATAGCCATAGAAATCATACCCTATATTTCCCGCAACCCAGTCATGTATTACCTGCAGCTTCTCCATATCATCCGCACAATCCTTCACCAGCTCCCTTGCAAATTGTGCCACAATTTCCGGTACAGGAATTGTCGGTCTGTCCAACAGATAATAGGAAAGGGCACTTACATCCGTCCGCTCGCTATTATATTTTTCCACGTTATTCTGATAAATCTGATCTGGTGTTGTAATCTGCTCTGCTCGGGCAATGGTTCCACACATGGCAATGCACATCATTAACATGATCATCTTCAATTTCCAAGCAAAATTTCTTATACGCACTGTTCTCTGCCTCCTTACGCTTCTAACATCTTTAAATATTCTTCTTTTACCCTCTTTAAACGATATTTACTAATTGGCACCTCCCTGCCATTATCAAGAACAGCTATTCTACTTTTTATCTTACTAATATGTGCCACATTGACTAAATAGCTTCTATGAGTTTTTATGAATCCATCCGCTTCTAAAATCTTTTCTGCCTCTGTAATGGTTATTGGCAATATATACTCTCCGTCCTTTGTCGCTAAATGTATCTTACTCAATTCAGCTTCCACATAATAAATATCTTTTATATAGTAGGTTACAATTTCCTTCCCTATAGCAAAAGCAATCTTTTTTCTGCTCTTTTCAGATTCTGCATACATCTCAAATTTCTGCAAGCTTGTTTCTTCCATAAAGATTACCTGAAAGTCCTCTAGATTATTCTTTAATAATCCTTTATCCTCATAGCAGGAAATCTCAACCTCATTATCTATTTTTGCAAAATTTTCCTGTAAGCGTTGCTTATGCATCCTTAATTTTCTCAGATCTGTTCCATATAAAGCTATACGCATCTTTCGTAACTCCTTGCTATCCAGTTATTACCAATATATAAAATAGTAAATTTCTTTTCAACTATTCTAAACGAAAGGACTATTTTTCAAACGAAAAGTCATATTTCCTCTCTTTTAACTTCTGAAACGCTTTATAAATCACATTATATAATATGACACATTATATATTTTTTCCGTTTTTAATAGCAGCAAGCAAAAGAGCAATGGGTTCCACAAAAACAAAAAACTGCTGTGCCGGGATTATGGACCCTGCACAACAGCTTTTTTATCTTTTCTATTTTTATGACTTTACCAAAACAGGTTTAGAATATTCACTATAATATTTCTTTCCCTTTACTTTCTTATATGTTCTTACCCTCACCCACATCTTTTTCCCAGTAGGCTTATACCCTATCTTCATTTTCCCTTTATAATGAGACAAACGGTTTGATACAAGCTTTACTTTCTTATACTGAGTCTTTTGCTTTTTAACGAAAAACTCAATATAAGTTCCATTCATATTTTTCATAGTCACATCCAGATAACGAATCCCGGATGAAGTCAATTTTTTCTTTACTGTAACCCTTGGAGTCTTTAACCCGCTTACAACAAATCCCCTCGGCTTTGAATATTCTCCTGTAATTTTTTTATTATTTGCATTTAAAACTGCACAGATTTTATAATAGTATCGCTTATAGCATTTTGCGGTCTTATCTACATATGAGGTCTTGCCTGCAGAAACGGTACCAATATGTGTATACTTACCGTTTTTCTTTTTCGAACGATATATTTCATAACTACTGCACCGTTTGACCTGTTTCCAGCTGATCACTACATGCTTTCCGTTTTTTGTAGTAATTTTGACATTTCCAACTGTTTCTGGCTTTATATACGTTTCTTCTTCTGTATGGGTATCCCTTTCTGTAGTGGGGACTTTCTCAATGCTGGTGTCTTTTTCTGTACTCGCATTCTGCTCTGTACTGGTGTCCTGCTCTGTGCTGGTGTCTTTCTCTGTGCTCGTATCCTTCTCTGTACTGGTGTCCGCTTCCGTGCCGGTATCTTTCTCCGTGCTCGTATCTTTCTCTGTACTGGTATCCTTTTCCGTGCTCGTATCCTTCTCTGTACTCGTATCCTTTTCCGTGCTCGTATCTTTCTCTGTACTCGTATCCTTTTCTGTACTGGTGTCCTTCTCTGTGCTGGTGTCCTTTTCCGTGCTGGTATCCTTTTCTGTATTAGTGTCTTTCTCCGTACTGGTGTCTTTCTCTGTACTGGTATCCTGCTCTGTGCTCGTATCCTTTTCTGTGCTGGTGTCCTGCTCCGTACTGGTATCTTTTTCTGTACTCGTGTCCTGCTCTGTGCTGGTATCTTTTTCTGTACTCGTATCTTTCTCTGTACTCGTATCCTTCTCTGTGTTGGTATCTTCTTCTGTACTTATATCCCCCTCTGTTATAGGTGGAAATGACGCATTCGCTGAAAAATCACAAACAATCCGTCCAACTTCATCATATAGGATATTATTCTTTACATAAAAGTGTATATTTTCCGGTGAAACCCATATGCCCTTTATCTCTTTATTTATCGAACTGGAATTAAATATTCTTTCTACACCTGCTCCAATATACAGATATTCCAGACTTGGTGAAGCAAGTGAAGCATATTCAATCGTCCAAACTGTATCCGGTATCGTAATAGATACTACTCCCTCGCTGTCACTAAATGCATTCTTTGCTATTTGAGTTACAATATATTCCTCACCATCTTTCACCACCTTTTCTGGTATTACAATATGACTTTTTCCACTTCCACTATCCATTACGGAAACAATCGCTTCATTCCGAGCAGTACTCCTTGATGCAGGCTTACATAAATATGTTATCCCCTGTTCATCCTTTCCATTCTCATCCAAATTCTTCGCCTGTTTCGTCTGCGTCAAAGAAAAATCATACTGACCGTTTGTTCCATCTACAATTGCAGGTCTATTCTTTTTTTCTGATATCACATTTGTTCCATATCCGCATATACTGCAGTAATTAGCATATATTTTTTCATCAAGACCATCATATAATGCTTCAACCGGCAAATCCTCATGACTATGATTGCTTATATCTACAAACTCTAATTTATTTTTTGATGCATAGCTCTCAGCAACACTTCCTTTTTCTCCATAAATTGTTGTATCATTCCCTGATAATACCTTTTCCTCAATCCGTGTTACAGAGGGCGGAATATATATCTTTAAAAGTTTAGGACAGCTTGAAAAGCAGCCACGCTCCAGAACTGTTACTGTTTCCGGCAACAGAACCACTTCTAAATTAGAAGAATCTGCAAATTCAAATGCACCAATATAAGTTACTCCTTTTTCCACTGTCAATATCTTCAGTCTTCTCATCCCTCTAAAAGATGTAAATTGTTCTGAACCAGAAAATTTTACCCCCCTTTTCAGGAACAGACTTTCCAATTTTCTTGAAATAGATCCATATCCCACTGTATAATCTGAATCCGGCAAATTTACATAACCGAAAGAATCACAGTTACTAAACGCACCCGCCTCTATGCATTCTACATTTGACAAATCTATTCCTTTCAAATAACGAGAAAATTGAAAAGCATCCCCGCCAATATATGTACAACTATGTGGTAATATCACGTAACGATAACATGAACCATTAAAAGCATCTTGTTCGATTCTTTTTACACCTTCCGGGATTTCATAAGTGGTAAGATAACTTCCCTTTCTTTGTGGTGGATTGACACACAAACTTTCCATATTGGAGGTATACAGCACTCCGTCTATATCTAAATAACTTTCATTATTCTTTGAAACTTTAATTTCTCTTAATAAAAAATCATATTTAAATGCCCAATTACCTATAGAATCTACCTCGGAACCAATATATACATATTGGATATTTGTCTCCATAAATCCACGTTCACCAATATCTTTTACTGTATCAGACAAAATAAGCGCCACAATTTCTTCATTTCTGTAAAAAGCACCATAACCCACCTTTGTCACCGTATATTCATCTCCATCAAAAGATACTTTTTCCGGTATGATACAAATACCATCATTGGCACCTGCATATTGGCTTGTATTGTATGTAGTCTCCTCAGAACCCACTATTGCTGTATGTTTTTCACTATCCAATGTATAATATACACCCTGTTCATCCCTTTGATTCTCATCCAATTCCGCAGTCTTCTTTGTCTCCTCAATAGGATAATTATACCCTACAGCCTGCACCTGTCCCATAGTTCCCAGTCTTTCCGCCGTCCAAATATTATTTGCCAGTCCCATACAAAAGATCCCCATAATAATCCATACAATCTTTCCCTTCATTTGCTCTCCCTCCTGTCATCCCCCGTATAACACTTCTAAAACATCCTGATATCCATACATCTCATCTTCCCTAAAGCAGGCAAGCAGCACTGCATCCAATTCCCTGTTTTCCTGTAATGGCTGCATGTTGCAGGCTGTTAGTACATCATCCGCCGCCTGCTGAAACATTCTCCTTGCCACCTCTTGTTCATATACTTCCATATCTCCATTAATCTGCTCCAGGTATCGCTGTTGTGCAACATATAGCACGAAAGGAAGCAAATCCCTCCGCTGCACCACCAGTTCCCTCCGCTTATGCTCTTTCTTGTAGTGCTTCAACCAAATCAGCACTTCCCCACAATTCCATCCATCCTTTCCTTCCCCTGTCAATTGTTCTAACAACTCAAGAACCTCTGGTGGGCAGGCTGTATCTTCATTTACATTCTCCAGCATACGGATAGCTGCAAGTATCCTGACTGCCTGTTCCTTCTGTTCTGCTACACGCAGTAAATCTGACATATGCTTCATCGTCATATTCCTCACCTCTGAATGCTTTGATTTAGAATACAAACCTCCACCATCAAAGAAAAGTTCATCATGTACCAATGAACTGTTATCCAGCTTCGAATATGCCATTTTTGCTAATTCCAATATATTGTCTGCCAGCATCTCTGAGACTGTTGTTTTATGATTTGACTTTAAATACTTGCGTATTAAATCATAAGAATCCTTCTTCCTTGAAAACATATGCTTCCGTTTCCATTTCCTGTAATCCGTCTCGTTCAAAAGCTCCTCCAGCCGTTCCCCCACTTCTCTTCGGATGTATATTAAAACCTGCTTGCGATATTCCATCAAATATGCCAATGCTGTATTGCTGTACCCTTTGAAATACATTATATTATCTATCATAAATAATAAAAATTCATTTACCGGAAGAGATTTTCTCTGTTCGTATTGCTGCATCATCTGCTTTGTATTTCTTGTATAAGATATTTCCATATCTGTAGTCAGATTTTTTTCAAACAAATCAATCATATGCTGGCACTGTTCAAACGTCATAGCATTTTCGATTCCATACAAATAAATCATTTCATGATAATCATTAATCTGAAAAGAATTCTCATTTAATCCGGTTAGCAGATATTCCTCCGTCTGCTGTCGTGACAATTTCAAACAAAATGCCATCTGAAATATATGAATACGGTTCGGTTTCGCATATCCGGATAATCCAAACCATCTATGCATCGTAACCGGACTCGCTATTTCTACTTTTCCAATGGAATTATAAAAATTCTGATATGCGGTCTTACGCATTCTGTCAGTTAGTGGTTCTCCCTCTGTAATCTCCAGAAACCTCCTGACAATAAATTCATCAAACTTCATAAAATGATTCTCTTCATATAGCTGTAATAAAGCTTGGCTAAAACCACATTTCTCCATTCTAAGCATCCTCCGTCATCTGTATTTTCTCAAAAAACCGCTTTTTCTTATGCCATTATACTCCTCTCATGGAATATATCCATCCAACTCCTCTGTCCGTTTTTTATTTTGTGTAGTCTGATTCGTTCTGGCCGGTTGCTGTCTTTCTGTCGTCTGACTGGTTTCTGCGGTCTGCCGCCTTTCTGTCGTCTGACTGGTTTCTGTGGTCTGCCGCCTTTCTGTCGTCTGACTGGTTTCTGTGGTCTGCCGCCTTTCTGTGACTTCAGAGGTTGTAGATGCCTCTTCTGAATACGTTTCCTTTTCACCTTTACTCATTTCCACCTGTTGCATCTGACTAGCTGTTTTTTCCGTATCTGTCACTTCTTCTGTGATGCCAATCTGCTCTCTCTTATTACTTTGCAAATAGCTTCCAATTTCAAAATGCTGCAGCAAATAGACACTCACAGTCACAATCCCCAACACAATTACCACTATCATAAAGACATATTTTTTGAAAAACGGAAAATTGGTATATATCTCTTTTGCACCACTTCCATATAATGCTTCATACAAATCCTTAACATTTTGATACCTGTCCTCTGCCCGTACCTTCATACCTTTCATAATGGCTTTCATCTGAACATTTGACAGATTTATATCAGACAATTCCCACAACGGAATGACTCTATCCTCAAGTGTCCTCTGTATTGCCTCATCCGGTATGGATGCAGTCATTGCATAGTACATTGTAGCACAGAGGGCATAAATATCTGTCCACGCTCCCTGCTTTCCGTAAGAACGATACTGCTCCTCCGGGGAAAAGCCACGCTTAAACATTATCGTCACACTCCGGGTAAAATCTGCATTTTGTAATTCTGCAGAGCCAAAATCAATTAAGACCAAATTATGTTCTTCATCAAACAACAAATTATCCGGACTGATATCTCTATGTATAATTCCTATTTCATGCACTTTTATCAAAGACTCCAACACAGGTTTAAACATATCAAGTACTTCTGCCGCATCAATAGCTCCCCTGCGTTTCACATATGATTTCAGACTCTCTCCCCGTATGTAATCCATTACAATATACGCTGTATTATTCTCATAAAAAAAGTCTCTTACTGATACGATTGCATTTAACTGATTAAATCTGGTTAAATCTCTCGCTTCTTTTAAGAATCGTTCCAGCTTCTTATGATATTCTGCCTCCTCTATATTGGCATACATATATACATCCGTATCATTTCCTCTTATCACATCACGGCTAACCAAATCAGCTGGATAATATTCTTTTATAGCAACGGGAAATGCAAGCACTTCGTCCCATCCAATATAGGTAATTCCAAAACTTCCCTCTCCTAATATTCTTCCTAAAATATAACGATTTGACAAACGGGTTCCCGGAATCAGGCACCGAGGCGTGGGGGCATAATCCTTTTGCACCAAGCCGCAATGTTGACATACATCCATATTATCTAATTCTCTCATACATCCGATGCACAGATGAAGACCATTTACTTCCATTATCTATCTTTCTCCCCAAGCATTTACAACTACATTTTATAATAACACAACTCCTAACAAAAAATAAATAGTAACTTTCACTACAATTCCAACCAGCAGCAGGTTGCCCTGATATTCTTCTAAACTTTTACAATACTGCCGCTCTTTAATGTGTAAAAATTCCTTGCCGCATATCATGTAACAGAGTAGCTAATTGTACTATATTAACATCTGCATATTCCTGTTTTGCTATCTCTGTAGCTATTTTATATACTCTGACTGTGTGGTAATAGTCATGTCCACTGCTATCACCCGAAAATATTTCTTTTATGTATTCTAATGCATCATCAACCATTTTCTCTCCAAATCATTTCAGCAACTTACTATATATTTTTTATCCAATCATTACTCCGTCCACAAATAGAGCCAAATTAGAGCCATTTTGTAAAACAAATGCCGAAAACCCACATAAATACAGGTTTTCGGCATTTTAGTCCGTTATTCAAACCCGGCAAATCATTTTCGTAACTTAACTTATTTCAGTTAAGTTTGTGCAAAATCTGCCGTTATTTTACCCTATTTACATATTTTATTTTGTGTTACTAATTTACTGTTGCCAAAGTGTTGCCCACGATTAAATTATAGCTTGCACCTTACTTTCCCTCAAGCATTTTTTACAGAACACATCAAATTCCCTTTAACCTTTCTTCTATATCTGAAGCACTGTATAATACATCCGTCACAATTACCCTGTCATCTTTTATTATATAAAATACAGAATAATTATCTACCAGCATTCTTCTGATGCCTTTTGAATGTTCCGGTTCTGAATCCATAATCCGAAAACGCTCTGGAAAAACATCAAGCTTTAGTATCTCATCAGCAATTCGATTATACTGTCCCCTTGCGTTTTCTGGTACAAACAACACATAAGCGATATGATTATAAATCTGTTCCATATCTGCCAGTGCTCCATCTGTAATCTCAACTGCATATTGCTTCATGCTAATGGTTCTCCCTAAATTTTGCAAACGCACTTGCTGCATTTTGCACTTTCCCGGCTTCTATATCATCATAACCTTGTTGCAACTTTGCATGAAGTTCCTCAGTTGTCATTAAGTCCATGTTAATCGAATTAGGTGCTTTGGGCAAAGTCACCGCAAAAGGAATACCACCAGTAAGAGAAATTTGATTTAAATACATATCTATTGCCGTAGACATTGGTATACCAAGTCT
The DNA here is from genome assembly GCA_910585605.1 of uncultured Lachnospiraceae bacterium. Classification (GTDB taxonomy): domain Bacteria; phylum Bacillota; class Clostridia; order Lachnospirales; family Lachnospiraceae; genus CAG-590. The sequence continues at coordinate 69,566 of CAJUFL010000012.1, forward strand.
TGATAATACTTCCTCTGCACGACCTTTCACAGTAGGATTTACTCTCAAATTTAATGTTGCTGTCTTTTCCATAGTCAAACACCTCCTATCACTCACATTGTAACGCATATGCTGTTACATTTCAAGCATTTCTATATTACTTTTCACATTCCTCAATTATGCACTCATGTTTCCTCGTATTTTTGTCATAATCAATTCCCACCAGCAGGATATTGCCATGATATTCCTCCAAACTCCTGCAATACTCCTTTTCTTTAATCTGGGAAATCGCTCCTTTTGCACTTTTGTTCCATTTGAGTTCCACCACAATTGCCGGTTTATCCGGGAATTTCTTTCTTGGTAAAAATACCATATCGGCAAACCCCTTTCCTGTTGGAAATTCCCTATGCAATGTGTAGAAATTCCTTGCCGCATAAAGAGCAAGAGATATCGTATAACTCAATGCATTCTCATCATGATACTGGATATGGGATGTCTCAAAATGCGCCTGCTCGATTCCTTTCGCCACCTGCTCTGGTTGCATGTTCCAAACCGCCTGAAGGATTCTGGCAGATACACGGAGTGCTTCGGACACTTCTCCCCAATCAGAAACAGATATCGCATTTACAAATTCCCTCCGTATCTCATGATTTGGAATAAATACCGTCTTTTCATCAAAATGGTATCCGAGATATCCAAGATGAACCAGAAGCGTAAATACATCATCCTTGTTTGCGAAGGTTACCATATCATTGGAAAAGCTGTCTGCATTTACCGGAACACTTTCCCCCGATAACATAGCAATTACATCATCCCTTAAACCTTCAAAATTCATGTCAATGTAAAGGCGCAGAGCCTCAAAGGTTTCAGTCTTATTCCAGTACACATCACAAATGCCGGACAAAACTGCCTCTACAACCGATTTGGGGCTGTATATAGCGCCAACACCATCAAACTGATAGCCATTATACCATTCCTTTAATTCTGCCATGTCACGGTGATATTTTACCGCAAGCTCCTGTACTTCTTTTTCTGTAAATCCCACAAAGGATGCCAGTTGTCTTGGATTGGTCATAGAAAACTCCGAAAACATATTAAGTGCTGAATGCGTGCCATATTTTTTTATCGGAAGAATACCTGTCATATAAGCCAGATGGATAAAGCCTTTATCTTTCAGCAAATCCCTCAAAAAATCAAGATATCCTTTCTGGGCTTTTTCATCCTTCTTATATTCACGAAAAATGCAGTCCCACTCATCGATAACGATAATAAATGGAGTTTGTTCTGCCGCATAGATATCCTGCATACTCCGAACCAAATCCGTGTCATCAAAATAGTTGACATCCGGGTAAGCATTTTTTAAATCCCACAAAACGGATTTTCTCAGTAATGCAAGCATTTCCTCCATACTGCCTGTCCGGCTCAAAAACTCCTGCATATTTAGAAATATCATATTATACTGATTTAAATGTGTAAGATATGTTTCATCCTTAGCAATCTTTAATCCTTCAAACAACGCTTTTGAATCGCCTTTTCCATAGTATGCTGCCAGCATATCAGCCGTAACCGATTTACCGAAACGCCTCGGGCGGCTTACACAGATATACCCCTGTAATGTATTTAAGACATGATTCATATAAGCAATCAGTTCCGTTTTATCCACATAGATTTCTGAATTTACCACTTTTGCAAATCTGCTATTATCCGGATTCAGATAAATTCCCATTTCCATACCGCCCTTTCTCTTCTACTGTTTTAATATTATAGCAAAAAGTTACCATTATGTCAGCAATCATACTGTTTTATTTCTTAACCTCTATTTCACATCCAGCATTGTCATCTTCTGTTCCCCAGTTTCTGCCAAAACCACCAGTGGAATACCTCCGTAAGCAATATATTCATTACCATCCATCGTAGTGATTTCCGTTATATATGGTCATAAACTCTGAGAAATTCATCGCCTCTGCCACCAAATTCCGTTGCTATATCCCTTGAAAGAAACTTCGCATTACTTCCGGTTACATATACATCACAAGTTAGTTTATCCCTAAATTTCTTCTAAAATATATATTAAAAATTTCAACATTTCAAGTTTCAAAAAGATATTTCGGTTAGTTTTACCCGAAATATCTTTTTGAAAAGAATCTCATGGATTTTTCTTGTTTCCATTTATATTATTGTGTACGCCCTTAACTGCTTATCAATATCCCTGTCTGGATACATAATACGGATTACTGTCACTATCTCAACCACTTTTTCTTTAGCAGATCATTACAATCTGCTAAAGTGTTCCCTCACCACCTCCAATGCCTTCTTCCCATAAATTTCATATCCTTTATCCGCCTGAGCCTCCTGATTTTCAAACAAAGTATCACTCCATGACCAGATTGCAAGACCCCCGACCCATGTGTTCTTTTCAACCTCTTCAAACATTGCCTGAAACCACTCTGCCTGGTCTGTCTGATCAGCCTCACCAGTCATATACCAGTCATTTGGTACTGACGAAGAACCCTCTACAGACATGCATCCCATCTCTGCAAAAAAGAATGGTTTGTCAAATTTCTTTACTACCTTTTCAATTCTTTCCAGCTGACCCTTCCAATCATCTATCGGATAATATCCGCTGGATGAAATTACATCTACGCAATCCCACCATTTCACATTATGTTCCTGATATTTGTCTGTATTATATGACACCAGTCCCTTATATTCCTGCCGGATATCCGAAATCAGCCGTCTCCATTCTTCCTCCCTGCGCTCTGACATTACCATTTCACAGCCCGCAATAAAAATATCACAGCCCATTTTCTGTGCAAGCTTTGCGTAATGAAGCTGAAATTTCGTATATGAAGCAAACCAGTTACACCATTTCGGTTCACAGGGCACGTCTTCATCAAAAAAATTAACATGTGCACGCCAGGTACCGTCTTTACAGTTCACCGTAGGCTTAATGCCCACTATCAGTCCCAATTCCTTGGCAAAACTAATCATACTGCATAATTCCTCATCCCCACAGGTAGCATCCGATTCAAAATCAATGGTTTCCGAATGTGCCGTCTCCTGCCATCCTACAGGAGCAAAAATCACTGTATTACAGCCTGTCGTTTCCTGCATCACTTTCAGGCTCTGATAACTGCTCTCCTTCGCTAAAACACCCCTTTCACAAAATGGTGCAAATGTAAATCCCTTAATATATTTCATATGTTTTTCCCTTCCTATCATATCATATATTTAAGTTAAAACAGGGGATATCACACTGTTTTTTGTTTGTTGATATCCCCTTTTGTTTTATTTTAATTTAATACTTCTGGTTCTTGAATAAGCACCATACACCTTTTTACCCGAAACACTCTTAAAGCTTCGAACCTTAAAATAATACTTTGTCTTCTTCTTTAATTTGGTTTTCGTATAACTTACCGTTTTTCCTTTCTTGATGGTCTTAACCAGTTTATATTTTCCTTTACTTCCGGTTTTCATATAAATTTCATAGCCGGAAGCACCTGATACCTTTTTCCATTTCAGGACTGCTTTATTAGTACCTTTTTTCTTCAGACTGCTAAAGCTGACCTTCTTTGGTGCAGTTGCCGTGGTAAGTAAAAATGTGGAATCTGCAATTTCGACCTTTTTGCCATCCGTAATCTGATATGCAGTTACCTTAAATTTGTATTCCGTTGCAGCTTTTAATTTCTTACCGCTTATTTTGCTAACCTTAGCGGTCGGCTTCGCCGTATCTGCAACTTTAACATATTTCTTTTTACTCTTGTCATAGATATATACATAATAACCGGCTGCTTTGTCATTTGCCTTCCAGCTTAAGGTTATATTGGATGTGGATGCCTTTGATGCCTCAATATCCGGTCCCTGTTCACCTGTAACAGGAGCCTGTGTTGTAGGAGGAATCTGCTCAGTCGGTGGATTGGTTGTTCCCGGTCCGGGTGCCGGTTCCTGCGGTCCAGGTTTCTCCGGCTCTTCCGGTTTCGTACTATCCAATAAATCTTTTAACGGTTTATCACTGATGATCAGACCGTTTGCATCCGTCTTCGCCAAATCCTCTTCACTGATCTTCACTGCCTTGATATCATCAAAACAAATCTTGCCCTCTGCTGTATAATTTCCGCTTTCATCCTTATCACCTTTATAGTTGTCCGGTACGGAATTACACCATATCTTAAAGCTCTTGATTCCGGATGGATCTACCGCTGTCGTTCCACCCTTTTTAATAAACTTACTAAACGGAATTGTAACATATTGTGCCTTATCTCCTTTTACAAAATCCGTCAGGTATGCTTCATAATTATCATTCAGCTGAAGTACCAGCTTTTGTCCGTTACCATCCGGTTTTACCCACATAGAAATCGCATTGTACTTGGAAAAATCCGTCTTATCTGCGTCCAATACACGTCCAAGACCACCGGTCCATACCTCAGAACCCTTGTAAGTAAGCTTATAATTAAATACACCGCTGTAATCACCCTGCACCTTATTCTCACTATCCAGAGTCATGGATGAGCTACAGTTTGAAGCAGAATTGTGAGAACCGTATTTGCTCTGTAACAACCCATTATTACCATAGTAATACTCAAAATCATCAAATACCGTCTGTGGCATTACATCTGCATCTTTATTAAAGTTGATGAATCTTGCCTGTCCCAGCTCCTGTCCATCTGCCATCAATGTAACGATACCTGTACTAGTCTCTCCAAGTGCTGCAAGTATCTCCTTCGTTAATACTCCTGTGTAAATATTTCCCTGTGCCGAAGCAGAAACGGTGACAGCTTCTTTTCCTTCTGCTGTCTGAATCCTGAATTCAACCTTCTTCGCATTCTTAACAGATGCTTTCATCTCAAAAGGTTCTTTTATCACTGCATAATTCTTCGGTGAAATCATATAACCTGTTACTTCTTCACTATATCCGCTTAATGTAATACTATCTGCTTTGCTGATCGCTGCATCTGCCGCACCGCTCTCGCCTGAAACATAGAAGTTGGTTCCATTACCAAAAACAGATTTCTCATTGTTATAAGAAGATATAAATTCATTGATCATTTCCTGTCCCATTGTATCGTTAAATTTATATGGGATAAAGAAATTTGCACTGTCAAAGTTGGCCCATAACAGGAAATATGGAATGCCATGGGAAGAAGCAGTATTCACTAATTTGTTGTACCAGTCTTTTCCTGTAGTCGGATTACCGGTTACCATCAGGCTGTCCTTGCCTGCCCCGGTAATTCGGATGCCGCTTTCTGCAATAGCCGGAATTTTTCCTTTTTCTTCCGCCAGTCCTGCCACAATATCACAGCTTCCTGCCAATGCCTCAAAAAATGCATCTCCTGTATACACATCTGCATCTGCATAATCATCATAATAATCAAAGCCTAATACATCCACATAAGCGTCTCCCGGATAACGCTCCAGATATTCTGCCTCGCTGGATATAGGTCCGTTTGGAGAATATACATACAGGAAATTATGCACGCCTTTTTCCTCTAAATAATTGACCATATATCTCCAGATTGCCTGATAAGACTCCACACTGGTAGAAGTTCCCCACCAGAACCAGCCACCGCTGTTTTCATGGAACGGACGGAACAATACCGGAATTCCTTTTTCCTGTAATGCTAACGCATAATCAGCTATGATATCCAGATATGCATTATACTGGGGATTATATTCCCCGCCTTCTAAAATGTAATCTGCACAAGGTGTTAAATCTTTTGACTCTGAAAAATCACATGTTGTGAAATCATACGGATACTTCTCATCTCCCGTTTCCGTAATCTTCTTATTGGTAAAATTCGGCATATGACAGGACAGACTGACGATAGACCCGCCATTGTATGCTTTTACTGAAGCTGCTATGGAAGCATCCAGTGCATCCTGCCTGGTAGTCTGACTAGTCTCTATTCCTGCAAGTGCCAGAGTATCAATACCAAACAGTCCTGCCTCCGAACCGGTAACATCTTTAACATCAGAGGTCACACCATTATCCCTTACCGAACGGAATGTGGAATTCTGGTGACCAAACAAGACCTGGCCACTGCTTTGCAGTCCCATCAAATATGCAGCTAATGCCTTTGCCTCATCTGTTGCATTTCCATCCACCAGCTTCACATTCGCTGCCATTCCTGTTAAATCTGCTTTGTCTGCTGTCTCTTTTACTTTTTCTGTTATGGCTACATAGTCCTCAGATGCATCCAGCTGCCCTAACTTTACATCATCGATATAAACACATTCCAAATCTGCATATGGTCCCACAATACCGATAGTAAGGTTATCAACCTCTATATCCTTCGGTGTAAATTCTCCTCTGATCGTTACTGTTGACCAGCCATTCCCCAAATCCTTCACTGTCTTTGTCCTGAAGGAGCCTTCTCCGTTCAATACCTCAGTCTTTCCCGTAGCATCGCTCATAAAAAACTTGGTTCTTACAGTTTCCATGGAAGACGGATAACGCAGGGTAATAGTAACCAGATTATAATTCGCCACGCTGACCGGAGTAAATGTTCCTTTTATCTTTGCTTCACTCCAGCCGGAAGCAGTATCCTGTGAATAATCTACTATCATTTTAAGACTCTGTGACTCTTCATCCCATTCAGCCTCTGCTGCCTCTTCCTTCTTTTCCGATGCAGCATTTCCATGAGAATAATCATAACCTGCTTCCCCTGCCCAGCCTTCAATACCTGTGGCAAAATCCGCCAATACTGTTGGATCCTGCGGTGTCAGGACTGGATCGTCTGCTTTTTTGGTAAAAGACAGATCTGATATGGCCACCGAACCGGAAAATCCCGTTCCCACACCCTGTATCAGCAATGAATGAAACGTATCAATTCCTGTTTCTACAGTCATCTTAACCTTAGTGCTGTAAGTACCGTCCTCATTTTCTGTAAAGTCAGCAGGTGCAAACATTGGCCATCCCAGTTTCTCTATAGTATCCCAATTATCGGCTTCCTGAAATAGAACCGCCTGTAATTTAATATAATCCGTTTCTTTCATTGTGGAATAAGCAGCCGCACTCATTGTCATAACAAAACTCATATCCGTGCCTGCCTCAACCTTTTCATTGTTGCCGTCAAAAGTTGCTCTTAATGTATTGTCCCAAGTATCCCAGTCCTCGGCATCTCCAAAAGTTACCTCATTGGTTACAGTTCCTTCAGCCGTCCAGCTTTCATTTGGATCCTTCAGCTCAACATCAGTAATGTCAATATCACCGTCAAAAAAGGTTCCCACTACATCAATTAACAGGGAATGGAATATATCTATTTCTTTTGTCACTTCAAATTCAACTGTAGTTGTCCATGTTCCGTCCTCGTTCTGTGTAAAATCTTTTTGATAAAACATAGGCCATCCCAATTTTAATACAGTATCTTCATTCCATGCCTCTTCCTGCTGAATAACTGCCTGTACCTTTAAATACCCCTCTTCCAGAGATTGGTATTCTTCGTCACTGATGGTCATTTTGTATGTAAGCTGAGTTCCTTTTGCCAGCTGTTTTTTTGTACCGGCATAGCTTACACTTGCTTTTGTTTCTGCTGAATCCCAGCTTTCTTCTTCTCCACAGACTATAGAATTTGTCGTCTGCTTCTCTCCTGCCTGCCATATTGCGGCTGACACCTGTGGAATTCCACCATACAAGCCTGTGCCTGATGTTGACAGTGCAACAGCCAGTGCCAGTCCTGTGGCAAAACACCTCACTCTTGTTTTCTTTCTCATACGCTATCCTCCTTTTTTTGCAATCAATTTTGCTTCACAAAATTGATTGCCTGCCCACTTTGCATTACCTTTAAACTGCGGAACAGATCACCGTAAAGTCCCCGCACACCTCTTCTTCCCCGAAACCACAGGGCAGAA
>CAJUFL010000013.1 GCA_910585605.1 uncultured Lachnospiraceae bacterium
TAGATTCCTGCGTCCGTCCTCACTCGCCATGGAAGCGTCCCCAGTAAGCTAAACAGGAATTTATCCTAAATTACATAATCATCTACTCTTGGACCATCATTTAATAAATCCTGCACAGTAATCCCCTCAAAATAATCCTCAAGCAGGTTCTGTAAACCTTCCCACATTTTCAATGTTTTACAATGTGCTGCTCTCTCACAGGTATTCGGTGTCTGCTCTAAACATGCTACCGGAGTAAAAGGTCCCTCCGTTATCTTTAAGATACTTCCAATCGTATATTCCTCCGGTGACTTTGCAAGACGATAACCGCCCCGTTTTCCCCGAAGGGAAATAAGAAATCCATTTTTACTAAGGGATGCCACAATCGCCTCCAGATATTTTTCAGATATTTCCTGCCTTTTCGCAATATCCATCAATGGTATATATTCTCCTGTATTATGCTCCGCCAAATCTATCATTACCCGTATTGCATAACGTCCTCTGGTTGAAATTTTCATATACGTACACCTCCATATAACCTACTTTACCACAAGGGAATAGTGTATTTCAAGAACTTGGTCATTTTTATTTATCTTTTGCTGCAATCAGCTCCCTTTATTCATAGTCAACACCTCTGCGGCAGGGCGGCGAAGTGTTGACTCTCGCACCAGTCCTCAAATGTGGATACAAGCACACATGCTTGACTTGTTGCCTGCGGAAATCACAAAAAAGCCCCCAAGAGATAACAGCACAGTCTCTTGGGGACAACACAAAATATCACTAACCAAATCAGTTGTTAAATAATGCCGTGGACAAATATCTGTCTCCGGAATCCGGTAGTAATACCACAATGGTCTTACCCTTATTCTCTGGTCTCGCTGCCAGAACAGAAGCTGCCTTTAATGCTGCACCGGAAGAAATTCCAACAAGAATTCCCTCACTGACGGCAAATGCTCTGCCCTCTGCAAACGCATCATCATTTTCCACTGTAAGTATTTCGTCATAAACCTCTGTATTTAATACATCCGGAACGAACCCTGCACCAATTCCCTGAATCTTATGTGCTCCAGTAGTTCCCTTTGATAATACAGGACTGGTTGCCGGCTCTACTGCAACCACTTTTATCTCTGGATTTTTTGACTTCAAATACTCACCAACTCCGGTAATGGTTCCTCCTGTACCAACGCCTGCAACAAAGATATCCACTTTGCCGCCTGTCTGTTCCCAGATTTCCGGACCTGTTGTTGCTTTATGAATCTCCGGATTAGCCGGATTTACAAACTGTCCAAGAATAATGGAACCCGGAATAGATTCCTTTAATTCTTCAGCCTTTGCAATGGCACCCTTCATTCCTTTGGCACCCTCTGTCAATACTAATTCTGCACCATATGCCTTTAATAAGTTACGGCGTTCCACACTCATGGTATCCGGCAAAGTAAGAATTGCTTTATATCCTTTAGCCGCCGCCACCGCAGCAAGCCCAATTCCTGTATTTCCTGAAGTCGGCTCGATAATTGTCGCTCCCGGTGCCAGTTCTCCACTCTTCTCTGCCGCCTCAATCATTGCAAGTGCAATACGATCCTTAACCGAACCTGCCGGATTCAGATATTCCAGCTTTGCTAAAATCACAGCATTTTCGATTCCTGCATTTGCTGTATAACGGTTTAACTTCAATATTGGAGTTCCTCCAATTAATTCTGATGCACTCTCTTTAATCTGGCTCATTGCTTTTTCCTCCTCATTTTCAAACACTTCTTTTTCCTACTTATCCAGTAGGAATTATATGTGTTTTATTATAAAAGCTGCTAACTTCTTTGTCAAGTACTTTTTTTAATTCGCTTCAACATAGAATAACTGGTCAGACTTTAGCTACAACCACCTGAAAGTATTAGTTTTACAGTGATAAGGAAATATTCACAACAACTTATCATCAACGCTGACAAACAGGGGGCAAACAAGAGCAGAGAACATATCACTTTCATTAGTGGTCGGTTCTCTGCTTTTTCGATTACTTCAAAAGATATCAGCTTCTTGTTCCTCATGTTCCAATCTCTCTCGTTCTTTTCGTAACTATTTCAGTGCAACATTTATCCTGCGTATTATCGGCTCTGCGTCTGTGCATCCAGCTCTTTGATAATATCTATATTTAGTTTTTCCACATTTACAAGCATTTCTTTTCTGCATTTTGGGCAGTATAACAGCAATCTTTCAATGACCGTATCCCGACACAATTTTATTCGTGTTTTGTGGTTGCAGACAGGGCAAAATAGCCACTGTGCTTGTGTATTTTGCATGGTATTGTTTTCCTTGTTTCAGTCAATCCTCTATATGATAATCATGGCATTTCCTTTTTATCCACATGATTCTTTAGGATAACTGCTAAAAATGCTGATAAAATCCTCGCTAAAACCGTACTCCACCAAATCATTATCTGCCCACCAAGCAAAGGCGGCAGGATGAGCATAAGCACTAACATAAACAGCGGTTCAATAAAAGTCAGGACATAAGAAAACATACTTTTTTCTGTGGCGTAAAAACTTGCGGTTGTGATACGGAGAATTGCAACAAAGGGTACGGAAAGCAGGAAAACAGGCATTATTTTTGCGATTTCTGTATTCACTTCTTTTGACACTCCAAATAATATGCCGAGGCTCTCCCTTGTCAAATACATGATGATGCAACCGATTACTGACAGAAAAAATGCAAATCCATACGCTAAATTTCTTGTGCTTTTCAGCATATCAAAATTTTTCTCACCGTAATGCTGGCTGAGTAACGGCTGGCTTCCGTCACCTACCCCTTGCAGTATCAGATATACAATGCAGATAACATAAGCGATACAGGCATAGGTAGCAACTGCCGGTTCCCCACCATAAGACATGGAAAAACGGTTTATGATTATCAGAGAAATATTAGGGGACATGGTAAGTCCAAAGGGTGCAATCCCGATTTTAAGAATGGACGCAGACACCTTTCCAAATTTTGAAAAAGGAATGTTCAGCGTAAACTGTTTTTTGCGTAATAAATAGGCAAGTGCAATCAGCATAGTAACACCTGCCCGATTACCGTAGCCCATGCCGCACCTGAAACACCTTGTTCCAATATCCATACAAACAGGTAATCCAGAATGATATTGGTAACAAAGCCTGCAATCATAGAAACCATTGCATAAAATGAACCACCATGATTACGGATAAAGGGTACTAATCCCGTACCAACCACTTGCATGGAAGCACCCAAAGCGATAACAGCAATATATTCTTTTCCCAATGCAAGCAGTCCACCGCTTGCACCTAATAATCTTAAAAGCCTGCTATTCAAAACGAAAACCAAGATTGTCAAAAGTACGCTTGAAATAATCAGCACCCACAAAGCGCCGGCTATAAATTCCCTTGCCTGTTCTTCCTTTTTCTCTGCCTTATAAATGGAATAGTAAATTGCGCCGCCCATTCCAATCCCTGTTCCGAGCGCTTGAATTACTACAACGATTGGGTAAGCGATATTAACGGCTGAAAGCCCTAAATCGCCTATGCTGTTCCCTATAAAGAAACCGTCTACAATCTGTAAACTCCCGATAAGGCAAAAGACAGTACTGACGGGATAACGTATTGAAAGAACATCCTTATATCACGAGTTTGTTTCATTTCCTTTCTTACCTCCTGCTGAGTTTTTGAAAAGTTTTGTAAATAAAGCCATATTCTCATTTAGCTGCTGCATACGCTCAACGCCTATTTCCTCTATTGCAGACAGTTCCACTTTCCGCAACCTGGCAACAATGGTATCTGCATATTCTTTTCCTGCTTTTGTAAAACGGATAACTTTATTTCTTTTATCCTCTGGCAGAGGGTACAGTTCTACAAGCCCTTTGTGCTCGAAATCTTTAAAGACCATGTTGATTGTCTGCTTCGGTATGAGCCATCGCTGGCTGATTTTTTTCTGTGTGCAATTGTCCCCGCCATCGTGAATTGCACACAATACTAACAGACTGTTGACTGATAGCCCCTGTGCTTTCGCCCACTCTACGTACACATTGTTATACTCTAACCATACGTCATAGTATTTGTTTAGCTGTTCCATTAAAACGATGTTGCTTATCATATCTGACCTCCCCAAATATATTAGTACAGTTCCGTACCAATTGCAGTATAATCCGTAACCGTACTAATTGTCAAGATGGGAATTTCACTCAAAGTTGGCATTTCCAATACTTCCCCGTAGTAAGGCATAAGGAAAACTTTTTGAGAAATTTCTCTCAAAAGTTCGTCAAAACTGCCCCATGCGGTGTTGTAGGTAATGAGAGAACTTTCAAGAGGGTTTGGGACACTTCCCAACAAGCAAAATCTGTCCGGCAAGCCATAGCACAGGCGGGCAGATTTACGGAAAAGGGTACAGAAAGTGGATATTGTTTTCAACTTTGTTTGGGAAATCAATTTCCTTTCTGACACGCAGCCGAAACGGCAAGGTACATAGGAACCCGAAAAGACGATACAGCCCTTGTAATCGGGGCTATACCGCCTAATTTGAAATTACTTTCTTGTAACCGGAAAACCTTCCCTTTTCCAAACTATTATACCTTATTTCAATGCCTTATCCTTATATTTTGCAAGTTCCTCCAGATATTTTTTCCCCAACGGGCTGATTGCAATTCCTTTTCTCGCTACATATCCGATAGTCATTACCTCATCCGCTTCCAGCTTAACCGCACAGTACTCCGAACCATTTAATTCCTCGCATATAATACCAGAACAAAGAGTATATCCATTAAGTCCTACCATTAAGTTCAATATGGTGGCACGGTCATTTGCTTTAATCAGTCGTTTATACTCGTAAGTACTTAGCACCTCTTCCGCAAAATAGAAGGAATTGTTGGTTCCCTGATCAAAGGACAGACATGGATATTCCTCTAACTCTTTCAAAGTAATCGTCTTCCTGGATGCGAGAGGATGCTTTTTCCAGAGATAAACATAAATGTGACACTGCAATATTTCATGAAACTCCAGATTACTGTCATGAAATAGCTTTTCCAGTACCTTCCGGTTGAAATCATTGATATACAGTATTCCAATCTCACTTTTAAAATTTTTTACATCCTCGATCACATCATAAGTCTTCGTCTCTCTCACTGCAAATTCATATTCATCCATGCCAAACTGCTTTACCATTTCTACAAAAGCATTCACCGCAAAGGTATAATGCTGCATGGAAACACTAAATTTCTTTTTAACCTTCTGCTTTTCAATATATTTGGATTCCATCAATTCGTACTGTTCTACTACCTGTCTGGCATAACCAATAAATTCTTCTCCCTCAGGAGTTAAAGAGACGCCGCGGTTTGTCCGCCGCAATAACTCAATCCCGATTTCCTCTTCTAATTCTTTGATGGATGCCGAAAGACTCGGCTGAGAGATAAACAGGATCCTTGCGGCTTCGCTCATGGAATCTGCACCTGCTACTGTGATTGCATATCTTAACTGTGTCAATGTCATTGTTCTATCTCCAATTCTGTAATATTTCCATATGAGATTGTAACAAAATTCTTTTTTCCCGTAAACAATTCAGAGCCCTGTCATGTAAAATACCTTTTGGCAGATAAATCAGGCTCATGACACCTGTTCCCCATAGAAAAACAATGTATCACTATCCCTTGGCAGTTCTTCCTCTACCATACTTTCAATTTTTCGTGATATGGCTTCTGCAAAAAATCCATGATTTTCTGCATCCATATGTTCCTGATCTACACTGCTGGGATTTGCATAGTCCGATGCCGCCATAAATTCCAATCCTCTTTTCCGTGCAACCTCCCGATAAACTTCCGGCAGTTTTCTTGATACTTCAACGGAATGCTGATTAAACTCTACATCATATTTCCAAACTTCTCTTCCTAAAGCAATTGGGGATACCAGAACAATCTGAATATCCGAATCAAAACTCTGAATCTGTTCAACCAGTTCCTCAACTCCTTCGCCAATCCTTTCCGGTCTGGCACCATAAACCATTTTGCAGTCATTGGTTCCCAGCATCAGTATAACAATATCAATAGGACTATGTGTCTCTAATAAAACAGGAAGCAGCTCTGTCCCTTTTCTTCCTCTTCGATATGCATCGTTAAAAATAGTAGTTCTCCCACATAATCCCTCTTCTATCACACGGTACCCCTTTTTTCTCACATGTTCATCCAATATACTGCTCCACCGTATTCCCCATTCGAATCTTCCCTGTTCTCCCGGAATAAGACCATAAGTATTTGAATCGCCAAAACATAAAATTCCTTTCATAAAAAACCTTCCTCCTATTACATATCTTTCCAGTAGGAATAGTATATATTTTATCTGTAAAAATGTCAAGGGAGTATCCAATCTCGTCAGATACTCCCCGGATATAAAGCTTTTCTACTGTTTTCATCATATTTTCAAGAACAGTACAGCGGCTATCCATAGCTATTTTATATCAGCCCAAGCTTTTCAAATGCCTGATAAAGACCGCCACAATCCACATCACCTGTAATATAGTCTGCCATTTCCTTAATCTCGGCACCCCCATTTCCCATGGCAACACCATAGGAACAGTATTCCAGCATAGGAATATCCACCTTGGCATCTCCAAAAGCAATGGTATCTCCTCTGTCCGCACCAAGATAGTTTAACAGTTCATCAATGGCGTGAGCCTTTGTAATACCCGGTACACCAAGGTCACCAAATAGCGCCGTCTCATCTTTTCCTCCCCAGGTTCCGTTCTGCATATAAGGAAACTTTTCTTTTGTATCCAAAAAATCCTGATAACTTTCTAAAATATAGCTGATTTTATTCACATCATCACGGTAGAGAGGCTCTCCAAACCGGATTCCCACAAAAGAATTGCGGACAGTTGCCCGTTCCGCTTCCGGCTTTCCCTTTCTCTTCTGGTATTCCTGAATCACCGGTTCTCCCCTTGTCTCAAATCTCTCACTGGCAAACAAACCGTTATTGCTCTCCAGATAAAATTCCAGTCCTCTTTCATGAAGCCAGTCCACAATGGCAGTACATTGTTCCAATGTTATCAACTGATGCATCACCACATGACCATTGTCCTCCACGTAGCTTCCATTGCCGCCTATCATACCGTCTAAGCCGATATCCCACAGTTCTTTCTGCATTTCTGCCCTACTCCTGCCTGTACAGACATACACCTTATGCCCATTTTTTCTTGCCTGGCGGATTGCCTGGACTGCGGAATCAGGAATACGATTCTCATAATCCACCAGAGTACCGTCTACATCCAAAAAAATAATTTTTCCCATAACTTATAATCCTCCTGTCTATTCGTTTTACCACGCCCTGCTTCTATCCTCTCACGCATTGCCCCCCATCTCCTCTTTCCCTTATACCGTAATCTCTATCAGATTATCTTCAAACCCAAGAATACAGCTCTCGTAATATCCGTCTCCTGTCACCCGGGGACCGCTGACCACTTCATAGCCATCTCGTTGAAATTCTTTTGTCAATGCATTCACAGCCTCTTTACTGCCCACACTAAATGCCAGATGAATAAAGCCTGTTCTTACCTGTGATTTCTCTGTATCCTCCATCTTGGGTCTACTCATAATCTCTAACCGTGCCCCACTGTCAAAAGTCAGAAAATAAGAACGGAAATCTGTTGTCCTGTTATGATACCCTTCATTGGGTACTGCGTGGAAATACCGGACAAAAAATTCTTTTGCCCTCTCTAAATCATTTACATAAATTGCCGTATGCTCAATCCTCATGTCCCACCTCCTTAATACGCAAAACTTGTTACAAAATGAAATCATGTATATTATATATACGTTTGTTACTCTCTCTGTTATAATAATATCACCTGATACATCATGAAAATATCACTATTTCACATAATAATTGTAAAAATCATATCTACTGCTTACTATATATGCACGACGAATGGAAACAAACTGAGTTTCACAAATACCAGTCTAATTCCGCAGTATCGAAAGGAGTCTATTATGAAAATGATTGATATGATGCCGGATGGTTCTGAAATCATACACTATGATAAACCCGGAATCCCTCTTTACATCCAGACCGGTGAATTGTCTTCTTATCCAAATAAACGTGCCCTCTGCCACTGGCATGAGGATATTGAAATCATACGCATCCTGCAAGGAAGTATGAATTATTTCTTCAAAAATACGGATGTACCCCCAGCGAATACCGCAAATTAAATCTGCCGGAATAACACAGCCTTTTCCTCTCCTTCAGCTTGAAATGGAGCTGCTACAAAGAAAAAAACAAATGTCCATGCTACAACTCCATTCCATATCAATACAATTTAATCCAAATCATCACCATTGCTTGCAATTACCTTCTTATACCAGTCAAAAGACTTCTTCTTACTCCGCTCCAATGTTCCGCTTCCGTCATTGTTCTTATCCACATAGATAAATCCGTAACGTTTTTTCATCTCACCGGTTGTAAAGGAAACCAGATCAATACATCCCCATGGTGTATATCCCATCAGCTCAACACCATCATGGATAACCGCTTTCTTCATCTCCTCAATATGTGCCCTCAGATAAGCGATACGGTAATCATCGTTACAGCTGCCGTCCTCTTCCTTTACATCAATGGCACCGAATCCGTTCTCAACAATAAATAACGGAATTTCGTAACGTTCATACAGACTGTTTAATGCGTACCGAAGTCCCACAGGATCGATTGCCCATCCCCAGTCACTTACTTTGATATACGGATTGGCAACAGAATTTCCGGAGCTTCCATCCATAGCTGTTGTAGTATCTGTATTAGCATCTGCTTTTACCGTATTGGTCATATAATAACTGAAACCAAGATAATCTACCGTTCCCTCAGCAAGAATCTCCTCATCCTCCGGCTCCATCACAATATGATATCCCTTACGCTCCCAATTCTTTTTTGTAAAAGCCGGATAATGTCCTCTTACATGAACATCAGAAAAATGATACCGTTCATGCATGGACTCTACCGCAGTCATAATGTCGTCCGGATTACAGGAATAAGGGTAGAACGGTACAAAAGAACACATGCAGCCAATCTTGAAATCCGGATTGATTTCGTGTCCTTTCTTCACCACCAAAGCACTGGCTACCAGTTCGTGGTGTGCACACTGATACATAACCTCCTCCGGATTATTGCATTCCGAAAACTTTACTCCGGAACAGGTCCAGCCAAAAATATCCGCTTTCGTATTGCTCTGGTTATTAATCTCATTAAAGGTCATCCAGTATTTTACCTTATCTTTATAACGCTCCATAACGGTCACTGCATATTTAACAAAGAAATCAATCACTTTCCGATTTGCCCATCCTCCATACTCTTTTGCCAGATAATATGGCATCTCAAAATGACTTAAGGTGATCACCGGTTCAATCCCATACTTTAACAATTCGTCGAATAGATCATCATAAAACTGAAGTCCTTCCTCATTTGGTGACTCCTCATCACCTTTCGGAAAAATCCTCGTCCACGCAATACTGGTACGGAAGCATTTAAATCCCATTTCTGCAAATAATGCCACATCTTCTTTGTATCTATGGTAAAAATCAATGGCTTCGTGATTCGGGTAATTCTCCTCTTCCAGCACTCCATCGGTAATCCTTCTCATCACTTCATGGGTTCCGGCAGTCAGCACATCCGATACGCTGGCACCTTTGCCTCCGGCATTCCAGCCGCCTTCCAGCTGGTGAGCCGCCACTGCACCACCCCATAAAAAATCTTCCTGTAAACCTGCCTTTTCCATCTTGATACCTCCTATATTGAACACTTAATGAGTAGCTATGCTGCGAATTTAGTGTGAAAATACACTTGACCGCTTAGCGATACCTGAATACTTAGCGAGATGTTTTCGGGCTTAGTATGAAGGTATGCTTTAGCTGGTGTTTTCGAGCTTAACGGACATAGTGTTTCCTACAACGAACACTTAATGAGCAGCTTTTTCTGCCACAAAGAGTGGAAGACTTTTGCATCCTCCACTCTTTTTTACTTTTATAATCTATAAATCCTAATATATCTTACTTAAGATAACTTTAACAATTCCTCTCCTGCTTTCACATTACCAGACACCGCTGCCACAACATCCTCAAACTCATCTGTGTTAGTCACTACAACCGGAGTCGTAACCGGATAACCCGCACCTTTAATTCCCTGAATGTCAAATTCAATCAGCAGGTCACCTTTCTTTACAGTATCCCCTTCTTTTACATGAGGCGTAAAATATTTTCCTTCCAGCTTTACTGTATCCATGCCCACATGGATTAGAATCTCTACCTGATTGTTTCCTTCAATTCCCACTGCATGATGGCTGTCGAGCAGGCTTACAATCTTACCGTCAAAGGGTGCTAATACCTTGCCTTCACTGGGCTCAATGGCAACACCTTTTCCCATTGCTTCACTGGAAAATACTTCATCCTTCACGTCCGTCAAAGCAATTACAGAACCGGTAAGCGGGCTTGTTATATTTTGAGTTTTTGCAATTGCTTCACTTGGAGCTGCACCTGCTGCTTCCACCTTCTTCATTCCCGGATCATCGAATCCGACAATCTGAACCAGAATAATAGAACCGATAATGGAAATTGCAACACCGATTACTTCACCGATAAACGGTGTCATATTTTCGCTGTTAATAGCATTTACTACCGTTAACAGTCCCGGAAGACCTGCATATACAAAATTCACTGCATTAAAGAAGCTTGCTACCACTGCACCTACACAGCCGGCAATACAACCACAGATAAACGGCTTCTTAAATCTTAAAGTTACACCATAGATAGCCGGCTCTGTAATACCGAAAATACCGGTAATACCTGCTGATAATGCAACACCTTTCATTTCCTTGCTCTTCGTCTTAATAAATACACCAAATGCGGCTGCCATCTGTGCACAAACCGCACAGGTCTGGAATGCCTGGAAGGAATCATATCCCTGATTAGCAAAATTTGCCATGACCATCGGAGTGACTCCCCAGTGGACACCAAAAATAACTACAACCTGCCATACACCACCAATAATCGCAGCTGCCAATGGCGGTGCAACCTGAACCAATGAATTATATCCATTAGCAATAGCCGTTGCCGCCCCGCTGGAAATCGGTCCAATGAGCAGTACCGTGAGCGGAACCATAATTAATATAGAGAAAAATGGTACAAATAATGCCTTCACTGCATCCGGCATATGTTTATCTAAAAATTTCTCCAGATAGGATAGTACTAATACCAAAAATAATGGTGGCAGTACAGAAGATGTATATGTCGTCTCAGACAATGATAATCCAAGAAAACGAATCGTCTCCCCCTCTGCTACCCTGGCTGCAATATCGGATAAAGAGGAACTCACCAATGCACCGCAGCAGGCAAGTGCGATGTACGTATTACACTTAAAATGCTTTGATGCTGTTACAGCAATAAAAATTGGTAAAAATGTGAATGGTGCCCATGACATTAAACTTAGCACCTCATAGGTTCCGGTTTCAGCAAAGCTTGGTGCAAACAGGTTAATAATAATCAGACAACCCTGTAAGATACCGGCAGCCGCCAGAATATAAACAAATGGTGCAAATACTGCTGACATGGTAGCAATAACCCTGTTGAGCAGGCTCTGCTTTGGTGCATCAGCACCACCGTCATTTTCCCCCAGATTCAATATCTGGGCAGCATGCCCGTATACGTCCTTTGCATGAGTTCCAATTACCACCTGGAACTGTCCGCCATTTTCCACTACTGTAATAACACCCGGCATCTCTGAAATCTTTGCATTTGCATCTTTTGGTGTTTCCTTTAATACCAGCCTTAACCTTGTTGCACAATGTGTGACATTTGCAATATTGTCTTCTCCGCCGACAGCATTGATAATGTCTCCCGCCAACTTTTCATAATCTCTCACCTGAGCCATGATAAACACTCCTTTCGTTTTATGAGTTCTTTTCCGTGCGCCTTTAAAATCCCTCACATATTTATTAGTGTTATCAATATATCAAAAATTAATGATTATACAACCGTTTTACCAAAAGCTGGTTAATTGTTTCAAAAATACTTTTTAATTATTTTTATTTCCTGAAACAATGTTTCAAAAAAATACATCCCTGCCATGTTTCTTTTGCTGGCACATGGCGGAGATGCTGCTATAATCCAATATAAATTTATTTTTTGTTTTATACAAATTTAGCCGTTTAATATCATCCATATCCCTATTGTCCATTATTAGATAATGCCCACAGTTTCTCGGCACCAATCTTTTCATAATCTTCATTCAGTTTCATGTTTTGTTCATAGTTTGCACTAAACTCCATGCCAAACATAATATCTAACAGATACTTTACAGAAGAAAAAAACATTGCCGTCCAGAATTCATCAAACCGTTCTGCGCCTGCTGCATATATAAATTCGTCTCCCAGATCAGGAAGCATCCGATTTCTGTTAGCAGATATGACAATCACCTTGGTTTTTCTTTTTTTCAGCGTTTTGATAATCTCTCCCAGCCTTGAATTTTCACCAGTATGGCTGATAACGATTGCCAAATGATTTTCCTTCGGTATCAATGCATGAAGCTGCTGCACATTGGTGGCAATATGTGTATATGCCATTTTTCCAGCATGCAAAAGCTGACTGCATCCATACTGTGCCAAATGAACATTCAAATCATAAACATAGAAATCAACACATTCTGCCTGATGAACCATTTTTCCAATCCTCAACATCTGCTCCAGAGATAATGCTTTTCTGGTCTCATCTACCGCCTTCCGCTCCAATTCACTGATCTTTTTTACAAGGGATACGATATTCTCCCGCTCCTCAATCTGAATCTTTTCCTCCGCCTTTGCATCCCAGAGCTTTAACTCACTTACAAACCGGAGTCGGAAATCAGGATACCCCTTACATCCCATTTTCTGGCAAAACCTGGTAACAGATGCCGCACTGGTAAACGTCGCATGACCCAGTTCTCTAGAAGAAAGTACTGCCACCTGTTCAGGATGCTCCAAAATATAATTGCAAATATCCTGCTCCCTCTCTGTCAGTCCCGTTACCTGTCTCATCTCTTTTAGTAATAACATCCCATTCTCCCCCTGACCCGCTGTCCTGATTCCAAAATACATTGCTGATATTATCATATTACCTGTAAAATCCGGCATAGTCAACTTTTTCCACAGATGCTTCTGTCACTGTAAGGGGGACTTCCTACACTGTTTATTCAACAAATCAGGGGCTGCCGCAAAAGTAACATTTTCTTAATGCAGCGCCCCTTCTTAAATAATCTATTAATCCAAATCTTCTCCGTTAGAAGCGATAACCTTTTTGTACCACCAGAAGGAATCCTTCTTTCTTCTTCCTAAATCACCGGTTCCATCATCATACTTATCCACATATACAAAACCATAACGCTTTGCCATCTCTCCGGTGGATGCACTTACCACATCAATCCAGCCCCATGGTGTATAACCCATCAGATCCACACCATCCTTGACAGCCTCCTTCATTTCCCTGATATGCTCCCGCAGATAGCCAATCCGGTAATCATCATGAATACTGCCGTCCTCTTCCAGCTTATCATAGGCTCCAAGACCGTTTTCTACTACCATAAGAGGAATCTGGTAACGCCCGTAAAGTTCATTTAACGTATAGCGCAGACCTTGCGGATCAATCTGCCATCCCCAGTCACTGGCTTTCAGATATGGATTCGCAACACCACCCATCAGATTACCGCCAGACTGTGCTTTCACCTCCGGGTCGGTAGATACACAATTTGACATATAATAACTAAAGGTATAGAAATCCACCGTTCCCTTTTTCAGGATTTCATCATCTTCAGGCTCTTTCCTGATGGTAATATGATTCTCTTCAAAAAACCGTTCAGAATAAGACGGGTAATATCCTCTCACATGAATATCCGAAGTAAACCAGTTCATCATCTGCATCTGCTTTTGTGTCTCTATGATATCATCCGGATTACAGGTATACGGATACATGGTGGCAAAAATACACATATTCCCCATCATAAACTGCGGATAATGGGTATGGGCATATTGAACAGCCAATGCACTTGCCACAAACTGATGATGCAGTGCCTGAAACCTGATCTGCGGCTCATCCGGTGTTTCCATAACCGAGCCTGTATACCCTTTGATCGTTCCTAAAGATAACACACTACCCATAGGCATGGTTCCTGCATTAATCTCATTAAAGGTAAGCCAGTATTTTACCTTATCCTTATAACGCTCAAAAATTGCCTTACAATAGTTCATATAATATTCTATACATTCCCTGCCTTCCCAGCCATTGCATTTTTCCACCAATGCATACGGCATTTCGTAATGGGAAATGGTCACTAACGGTTCAATATCATATTTCCGGCACTCATCAAATACCTTATCATAAAAAGCGAGACCTGCTTCATTTGCTTCCTTTTCCATACCGGTAGGAAAAATTCTCGTCCATGCTATCGACATACGAAAACATTTAAAACCCATTTCCGCAGCCAGTGCAATATCCTCCTGATAATGATGATAAAAATCAGTTGCTTCCCGGCTGGGATAAAGCGTCCCCTCTTCAAATTCCCTGGTCACACGTTTCGGTGTGGTATGGGAGCCGTTGGTACACATATCCGATACAGAAGGTCCCTTGCCATCCACATCCCATGCTCCTTCGTACTGATTTGCCGCAGTAGCACCACCCCATAAAAAATCCTTGCGAAATCCTTTCATTCCACTAACACTCCTTTCCTGTCTATATCTAGTCTGCCGGAAAGCCGCAGACATACAGCTTCCGGCAGACTATTTCATTGTATTAAAGCACTGTAATTGCATCATCTCCCGGAGCCACTGATGTCTGATCTGTAGGAATCACATCAGAATAATCATCGGAATTGGTTATAATCATCGGTGTTATGATGTCATAACCGGCTCCTTTAATCTTATCAATATCAAATTCAAGCAGCAGCTCACCCTTTTTCACTTTGTCACCCTGATTCTTCTTTTTGGTAAATCCTTCTCCATCTAATTTTACAGTATCCATACCCACATGAATCAGAATTTCTGCTCCATTTTCGGAACTGATACCAATTGCATGACCAGTTGGGAAAAAGGTTGTAATTTCACCATTACAAGGTGCATAAAGTTTACCTTCTATCGGAAGAATTGCAAGTCCCTGACCAAGAATGCCACCGGAAAAAGCCTCATCATTCACTTCACTAAGCTCCTTCACTTCACCTTTTAACGGAGAAGCAATCACTTCTGTTGCCGCTTCGCCTTTCTTTTTAACAGGCTTTTCTGCCACAGGTGCATCATCCTTGTATGTTGCATAAGTTGCCACAAAAGCAATCACCATTGCGATGACCATTGCGATGACAACAACAATAAAATGCTTCATCGTATTGTCCCCAATGAAGACCGGAAGACCAAAGACACCAAGACCTCCCATCATGAACGATTTCACCCCAAAGAAACCAATAATACCACCACCGATTGCAGAAGCAATACAGGAAATCACAAACGGTTTCTTTTTAGGAAGGGTAATACCATAGATACATGGCTCCGTTACACCAAAGATACCAGAAACAAATGCCGGCAATGCCATATCCTTCATTTTCTTATCCTTTGTTTTCACGTAGATTGCCAATACAACCATTGACTGTGCAAAAGAAGCAGTAAAGTATGGTGAAAGTATAAAATCATAACCCAGCTGTCCGTAATTCATCATCGCCAGTGGTACAAGACCCCAGTGCAGTCCGAAAATAACCAATACCTGCCAGAAGGCACCTACTAAAATACCCGCAATCAGTCCGCCCACAACCGGAATATTATACAATGCCCCAAATATCACTCCAACCACATTACACAGGAAAGAAGTCACAGGACCGATAATCAGGAAAGTCAGCGGCAGCATAATCACAAACGCCAGTACTGGTGCAATAAATGTCTTCACAACATCCGGTACAATTTTCTTAAACCATTTTTCCAGCTTTACAGTAAAATAGGTAGCTACTATGATTGGTACAACTGTTGAAAGATAACCACCGGAAGGCATGATAATCGGAATCCCAAAGAATGTTGCACTATAACCCATTTCAAAGGAAGTTCCTGCAAGCACGCTTCCGACCGCCTCGGCTCCAGCCATCGCCGTAATTCCCGAATAACAAAGGGCAGAACCGATTCCCATACCGATAAAGGTATTGCCCCCAAATTTTTTAGCCGCCGTTGCGCCTAATATAATGGGCAGGAATGCAAAAAAACCGTCACCAAATGCATACCACAGCTGATATGCTCCTGAGGTTGCAGCCTCCGGGTCAAAAAATGCCCACAATGCCAACAGACCTTTAATGATACCTGCTGCACAAAGAATGGAAAGAATCGGCTGGAAAATACCCGAGATCCAGTCAATCAGAGTTGCCCCGATTCCCATCTTTTCCTGTGGTGCGTCTGAAGCTGCATCTGCTGCAATATGCGCCTTTTCACAAACAACCGCATACACATCCGGTACATGATTTCCGATGACCACCTGATACTGTCCACCAGATTTCATAACTGTAACAATTCCTTCAGTCGACTTTAATACCTCTGTGTTTGCCTTCGACTCGTCTTTTAATTTAAAACGAAGCCTTGTGATACAGTGGGCCAGACTAATAATATTGTCTTTTCCTCCCACATTCTGGATGATAATCCTTGCTAATCCATCATACTTACTTGCCATAATAATACCTCCTTTTCTTGTCATGGGTTACATTAAGACAAAAAAACTCAGCACGATTTTACATAATTGATTTGATCAATATGTCTTATCGTCTGAGTTTTGCCAACTAAATGTAACAATCCCATGTAATATATAATTTGTCAGGATAACCTGAACCATTCACAAATTTGAAAATTTGCTATCTGCGGCAAATCATATTCTGTATGTGTATCGCAAGATAGGTCAGTTCCTCTTCGCACACTTTATACTGCAAAGCGGCCTGTATGTAACTTCCGATTCGTAATGCACAGCGGTAGCTGTCCGGAAAATTTTTCTTCACCATATCATTAAATTCATAATAATCTGCTTCATACATATCATTCCGAAAAATCCTCTCCAGAAAAAATTTAAGATGTGTGATAAATCTCTCATAGTATAAATCATTTTGGTTCATCTCAATACCTAATGTGTAACTTACGATATTTAGAATATCCTTGATAGTATTCGGAACTTTTGAGGTCTGCTTCATATCTGCATCCATTTCAGCATTTACAATATGTAATGCAAAAAAACCTGCTTCATCCTCAGGCAGTTCCACGCCAAGCTCCTTCCGAATAATATCTACCGCATCCATTCCTAACCGGTATTCCTGATGGTAAAAACGTTTAATCTCCCATAACAATGCATTTTCTACTATAATATTCTGCTTTGCCCTGGTAATTGCATAATTTAAATGATCTGTAAGCGTAATATAAATATTTTTATTTAATTCTTTATCAAGACACCTTTTGGCATTTGAAATAATCTTCCCTGCCACACGGATATATTCATACGGCATATTCCGTATAATCTCTTCAAATTCACTGGTACTGTCATCATTTAAAAGAAATACCTTCTCCACCAGTTCCTGTTTCACAGAATCACCGATTTTTTTCTGAAAACCAATTCCTTTTCCCACAACAACAATTTCTTTCCCATTATCGTTATACGCACTCACCACATTGTTATTGATCACTTTTAGAATCTTCACAACAATCCAAATCCTCTCTTAAGTAAAGTCAAATTTTCTGCCGTAGGTGCCAAATATCCGTGCAAGCCCATCTACCTGACTCATTGCTCGCAAGAATAAAAAAACTGCATCGCACTCACTTTCCAATCATGAAATCAATATAATTCATAAGAACCATCTATCATCACTTTGAGTACAATCCAGTCTTGCCTATAATATAGTAACAATCCAGCTTGTTGTATCATTCATTTGATATACATATTGTACTATTAATATACTGTCAAGTCAACCCTTTTATCGGCATTTTCTTACATTTTTTGCTGTATAATTCCAATATTCTATCATTTTTGCACATGTTCCATTTTCCCATAAAAAAACTGAGGCTGCCGCATAAAAATTTTCTCTTTTGCCATACAACTTTAACAAAGAATAAAACCTTAATGCAGCAACCCCAGTACCGTCTATGCTCTTTATACATTCACAAATTTATCTTTATAATTATCAATACATTGTTCAATAATGCGGATTGCTTCCGTTGCACCATCGAATTCATCCACAACAGTCTCTTTATCCTCTAAGGCCTTATACACACTAAAAAAATGTTTAATCTCTTCAAAAATATGCTTCGGAAGTTCCGTAACATCTGTATAACAGTTATAAGTAGGATCATTATAGGGTATTGCAATGATCTTTTCATCACCCATCCCATTATCCAGCATTTTCATGACTCCAATGGGATAACACCGCACCAGTGTCAGCGGTTCAATATCCTCCGAACATAATACCAGTACATCCAGCGGGTCTTTATCATCTCCATAAGTTCTCGGAATAAAGCCATAATTAGCCGGATAATGAGTTGAAGTATACAAAATGCGATCCAATATCAGCATTCCAGTCTTTTTATCTAATTCATACTTCTTCTTACTTCCCTTGCTAATCTCAATGACAGCAATAAAATCTGTCGGAAATATTCTTTCTTCATCAATATCATGCCAAATATTCATATCCTGGTCTCCTTTCCGTTTACAGCTTTTGTCATAAAATTATATCGGAATCCTTTGTGTCCAAAGCCGGATTCTTTAATTATTATACTATAGCCGCCTGCTTATCACAAGCAAAAAGACCAGGCTTTTACCGCATTTTCTATTCTTTTGTAATAACTACCTTGTCATCCACAACCTGTACCTTCACTTTATTGCTGTCGATTCCTGCCGCTGCCAGTATTTCTTCATTTAATTGAAGCCTTCTTGCTTTATCCAGTACAGAGTATTCTTCATGGGATTCGTTCGCACTTATGGATTCCCCATCTAACAGATTAAGTGCTCGCTGATACTCCTCTTTCATAATCTTTTCCGTACTGATCTTGCCATCTGATATCATGACAACCCTGCCCACTTTATTCGCCAGGCTTACATCATGCGTTACGATAATAATGGTAATCCCCAATTCTTTATTCAGTGTACGGAATAAATCCTGGATTTTATTTGAGGTTTTACTGTCCACTGCTCCTGTAGGTTCATCTGCCAGCAGAATAACAGGTTCATTTGCCAGTGCGACTGCAATGGCAACCCTTTGCTGCTCACCGCCGGACATCTGTGCCGGATAAGAATCTTTTTTATGAAGCATCCCCACTTTTTCCAGTAATTCCATTGCCTTCTCCCTCATTTCCCCGGGAGTCTTTCCTGTAAAATACATAGGAACTTCTATATTTTCAATAGCTGTCATATAGGGTACCAGATTCCTGGAACTTTTCTGCCATACAAATCCCACCGTCCTGTTCCGGTATTCCACCATCTCGCTGTCATTCAATGAAAATAAATCCTTTCCATCTATATAAAGTTTTCCCGCAGAAGGGCGTTCTAATCCACCTATCATATTCATCAGCGTGGATTTTCCGCTTCCGCTCTTTCCGATCACTGCCATCAGCTCACCCTTTTTAATTTCCAGATCCAGACCCTGCAATGCCATTACTTCTACATCTTCGGACTTGTAAATTTTCACCAGACTGTCGCACCGAATCAACAGTTCCGGATCCCATATCTCCTCATCATCCTCTTCCCATTTCTCTTCATTTTCAGGGAGTGCATCATCTTCTTCCTCTCCCGTTATGTCCTTCCAATTTTCCGTTTCATCAAATGCTTCCCGTTCCATATTCTTCTCGTCCAACAATCTCACCATCCTCCAGCTCATAGACCACATCTCCAAGTTCCATCAGTCCCGGGTCATGTGTCGTCATAACAATTGTAATGCCCTCCTGCTCAATTAAATCCTTAAACAGCTTGACTACTGCCAGCCCGGAAGCCGTATCCAATGCTCCAGTAGGTTCATCTGCAAATATAATTCCCGGTTTATGAGCTACTGCCCTGGCAATAGCGACCCTTTGCTGCTCTCCACCGGACATCTGCATTGGCATATGATTCATTCTGCCTCCCAGCCCTACCATTTTTAACACCTGCTTAATCCGGGAATCCCTTTTCCCGTCATATTCTGCCAGCCTTAATCCGTAATCCACATTCTCATAAGCATTCATAATGGGAATTAACGCTACGGATTGAAATACAAAACCGATTTCAAATCTCCGAAGTTTTTCCCGTTCTTCCACACTCATGCTCCCAAGCTCTCTGTCTCCAAATAATACCTCACCTTCCGTTGCCTCATCCAGTGCACTTAAAATATTTAAAAGTGTAGTCTTTCCAGAACCGG
The DNA here is from genome assembly GCA_910585605.1 of uncultured Lachnospiraceae bacterium. Lineage (GTDB taxonomy): Bacteria > Bacillota > Clostridia > Lachnospirales > Lachnospiraceae > CAG-590. Next base: position 20,355 of record CAJUFL010000013.1, read on the forward strand.
AACGCCCTTTCAGGATCGTAAGCTTTCCCTCCGGAATATCCATATCAATACCTTTTAATGCATAAAAGGTATTCCCATCCGCCACCGGAAACGCACGCACTATATTAGTCGTCCTAATCGCATATTCCATATCCTAATCCTCTCCCATCTTAATTGCCTGTGTAATATTTGAATTCTTTACAATATAGCGGAGCACCATCAGACAGATTCCTATCATTAGCAGGACGATCAATCCAAGCCTGCACATATCAATTACATCAATATGAAGCCTTATTCCTATATTATGTGCCCTTGGCAGGTATACGACAGCAACAATCTTTACAAATAGTAAGGTTGTGGCAAAACCGGCGATTCCGCCCATAACTCCTGCAAGCAGGGAAGAAAAAATCTGTTCATTCACAAGCATTTTATTTACTTCTTTCATACTCATACCCATCGCTCTGTAAATACCGAAAAGCAATTCCCGTTGTTTAATGGATGTAACCCAGTAAATCAGGAAACCAATGGTACAAAGAATAATACTTATGATAAAACTTAAGGTAAACAACCCATTTGTAATCTGAATCATTGCAGAATCAAGGATTTCACTGATCTCTTCATCTGCTCCTTTTACAAAATCAGTCTCAATCTCATTCTCTTTCAAATATGTCCTTACATCTGCCACAGAGGCATTATCCTTCAAATCCATCCAGATTTCATAAGGCATCATCCCAAAAACACTTAACTCATATGCATAATTAACAACGATCATATACTTCTGCTGCTCTTCCCAGTCTCCTTTTTCATTATATCCATAGCCGTATTGTTCATATCCCGGCCACGCATCAAAAATACCGCATACGATTCCATTACAGCTTGCAATTTCTTCATCCTGTTTATAGATAACCGGCTGAAATCTTGCATATTGAATACTGTCACCCACTTTAATATTAAACTCATCTGCCAGATTCCTGGAAACCAATACACCGGATGCATTCTTTGCCAATGTGTTCAGATAATGATACCAGTGTTCCTTGTTCAGACCGTCCTCCAGCTTTGCAGTCTCACCAAACTCTTTAGTATGAATTGCCATCATACTACAGCCCGGAATGGATTTATTTGAACATGAAACTTTTACATTATCATCCCGTACCACTCTGGTCATATTATCACATGCATTTTTCTTCAGTGTACCATACCTCTGGTAATCCGGCTCATTGTAAATCCAGTCCGGCTGTCCTTGGGAAGTAAGAAACACCTCCAGATTCCAATGCTCCTGTACTACTGCATCTGCACCTACATTGTATCGGGTACGCAGGTCGTTATTGGTATTAATGGTGCCTGCCATATTGGAGTTAAAAATACCCATCGCAATGGTAAGTACAAGAAAAACGGAAATAAAATTCTGCTTCCCCTTTGTCCGCATGATCTGCAAAAAAGATGCATACATGTGGGGTTTCCATTTTTCCCTTCCGATAAAATAGACGAAACGAACCAGATACTTGATCAGTCGAAGTCCTACCAGACCACATGCCAGCAGGAAAAATGATACATTCAAAAACACCATCGGATCCAGCTTTTCCCCTGTCATCACATCCCATGCCAGAATCTCCTTCTGTTTACTGTAATTATAAAGCAAATATGATGAAAACAGGAATAAAATAACATCCAGAAAATATCTTTCTACAAAATTAACAGAATGGAAATCTGCCTTCTTACTCTTTTGCTCTACAATGGAATATCTGGAATATCCGATTACCGGCAATGTCATAAACCCTATGGTAATGAGCGCTGCCACAAGAACATATCCAAGCATTCCAATTGTAGGCTTATAAATCGCTGTAGACTTTAAGGAAAATTGTAAAAATGCATTGGTTGACGCTGCCATCTTACAAAGCAGATATCCAAGGGGAAGCCCTATGACCACTCCCATTCCTGCCAGAATCCCAGACTGGCATAAATACATGAATACGATCTGTTTCTTTGAAAATCCCCGGCTTTTCAACATAGAGATTTCTCCTGTCTCCATACTGAGAATCTGCCCGGAAACCATATATACGAACGCTAAGAGCAGAACAAAAATCGGCAATTCCAGCACCCAGAATATCGTATCAATAAATTTTTTATCAGACCTGTATTCCTCTAACAATTCTGCAAAATTATCAGTAAACTTATCATCCAGTTCATGAAACTGCTGTAGATAATCCTTTAAATCCATAATATTTTTGCTGTTTATCTTAGAATAATCCAGCATCATATAATAATCAAAAAAAACGGTATCAAAAGAATATCCGGAAAGAATCTCTTCCATATCCTCCTTGCTGACATAAACCTGTCTTTTAAAATCACTTGCTTCCATATGCCAGAAGATATCCGTATTGCTCTTCTCATCAAAGATTCCTATAATCTGCATCGTCAGCATATTTCCATTTTTATCCTTGATTTCTTCAAACCGGATCTGCTCACCTGCGACAAAACTACAGTTATCCATTACCTTTTCTGTTACAATACAGGGATATACATTCCCCTTCTTTTTTCTTTCCCCGTATAATTCCCCTTTTACCACCGTAATATGTTTTTCCAAATCCGGTATATAAGCAATATTGGCCCAGTTATTTTTCCCATCATACTGCTGTGTAATCTTAGAACCTTCCACGGACATACAGGTCTCAATTTCCCGGGCAGGAATCTTCATATACTTCTGCCAGCTTTTTCCATAACTGTCTATTTTTTCGGTAATCGCCTCTACTGTCGGGAAATCTTTAGTTTTGCAGGAACCACTCCTTCCGATCACGGCAGGGTATTCATTATTATCTTCTATATAGTCGGTAAATTTGCTCTGAATCAGCCTGTTCAGGGAGCCCTTTTTAAACATCGGTGTACAGGTCGCAATAGAGATAAACAGCGTGATTCCCAACAAAAGACAGCCATTTAAAAGTTTTCTATTCTGCAATTTTCTTCTAATTAATGTAAACATACTGCCCTTATTCCTCCTTTACCTTCTGTTTCGCCAGAACATCTCCCTCTTTCACTCCGTCCAGTACACAGACATTTGCAGCCGTCATAAGCGCTTCATCTGTTTTTATATACTGTTTTACCAAAACACCGTCCACTACTTTCCAGACATAATAATACTCAGTATTATTATCTTTTTTTCTGATCTCCGAATTTACCATATCCACCGGAAGAACGACAGCATTTTGTATTCTTGCATTGGTATAGGATAAATTGCACCCCTCCTGATTATCATAAAATTCCTGGTCATCTATTACGATATATGCCTTATTTCTCCCTTCCTCGGAAAGGCTGTTTGTCACATATACTTTTTCTCCTACCTCGGAAAGATAGAATTTCTCCATCATAGCTGAATTGCCTCTGACCATTCCCATATAACGCTTTTGGTCATCCGATTTGTAAATAAATTCAACCTCATTACCGACTCCAATAATATCCTTCCCTGTATCAATGATCAGCTTCAGACTCGTCTCATCACAAATCTGAAACAGATTAGAGTCCTCTTCCGGATGAATCTGTTTTCCCTCATAGATGTTCATGTTTCCTATCACACCACTATGCTTTGCATAAATATTAATTTTCCCATGACCGTCATTTCCTTCTGCAACCTTTTCATATTCCTTTTGTAAAAGCAGCCGGTCATATTGATACTGCGCCTCTAAAATCCCCTTTTCATAAACCAGTATATTTTTCTGGCATTCCATCTGTTCTGCCTCATACGCATAAGGTTCTTCCGAGTCCGGTTGTTCTGTCTTCTCCTGTGTAGTGTCTTTTTCCGTTGTTCCTTCCTGTGACACTCCATTTTCTGTCGTTCCTGTCTCCCCTTCTAAGCCCGTTCCCGCTTCCTGTTCTCCTGCTTCCGGTTCTTGTGACGTCTTTGGTAGTTCTTCCGATATCTGTTCCCCTGTAGTCTTCACCTCTTCGTCCGGCAATTGTGTTCCTCTTTCTGTTATCTCAGCTCTTCCCACTACAGCAGACTCTTGTGCATCTGCTTTATTTAGCGTTTCCTTCCCTTCATCATCTGCCTCTTTTGATTTCAGTTTCTTGTTCTTCTGTTTTTCCTTCTGTTTTATCTGTTTTTCCAGACTTTTTATCTGGTTCTTATACTCTTCCTGATTCTTATCGTAGTCCATTTTCAAGCTTCCCAGTGCATTTTCTGCCTCTTTTATTTTGGCACTGCCTGCTCCCGTATCAAGAACACAGACCAGATCTCCTTTTTGAACTGCCGCACCGCTTTTTAAATTTATGCTTTCCACCAGTGCGCTGACATCCTGTGTGTATGCGTAAACCTTTGTATAAGTATACTGATAATTTAATTCCCTGTCATTCTTTTTAGGACTGTACTCTTCTGTCTTTACCGTATACTCCTCATATTCCTCAGGAATAGCGGCATTGGAAGAGTAAAATACCCATTCACCTTCTTCAAGTCCACTGATCACCTCTGCATCCGTCATGTTCATCTGTCCGATTTTCACATCACGTCTTTCCTTGTCCTCTCCGCTTTTGACATAAACAAAATCCTGGTCTCCATCATGATACAGCGAATCAGTACCTATCTTTAAAACCTCTTTTTCTGCACCGGAAGCAAAATATACGGGAATCTTATCCCCGGCATGAATTTTATCCGTGTTTCCTTTCATCTCAAAGCGGATTTTGGGATAAGCGGCAGCGCCTTGAATCGCTATCAATTCTTTATTGGTATAAGCATAGGGTTCCACTGCATATTCCTTCCCGCCGATCACCGTATAAACTTCATCATATGTGTCCATCCATGTATCATAAAAAGGTGTAGACATATCTTCCTCAAGTTCAATATGTAATGTATCATAATCCGATACGATCACAATATTTTCCATGCTTCCTATATTACTTGTTTCTGATAAATCTTTTATATAGCTTACGTATCCGGAATGTCTTGCTTTTATTGTCCCATCTTCAATATACTCGTTTAACTCCTCAATTTCCTCATTCAGCATCTTAACCTGATGTTCGAAGAGCAGCTGGTTATAACGTCTGTTCTCTTTTATGATATGAATCTGTGTTTCACATTCCTTTTCCCCTTTTTTATCATCTGCCTCCTTACAGGCCTTCTTTTTAAATTCCTGCTCCTCCAATTCTTCCTGGCAGATTCTGTCCCTGTATTCTTTTACATTTTTCTTTAACGTAATCTCTGCTTTTTTATTATCAATCTCCGATTGAAATTCTTCTATATCTACTACGGCTAATACTGCTCCTTCTTCCACATGCTCTCCGATATCCACTTTAATTTCTGAAATCTGTGTTGGTGTTTTTGTAAAATGACAGTATTCCTCCGGTACAACATTTGCTATTTTAATCTGAAGCCTGCCTACTCTTCCATATTCCACAGGACGATATGACTGGTTATTGACTACAGGTACTATCAGCTCCGGAATCTCATCTTTGGACCCGGTACACCCTGTCAGCAAAAGTATGAATGCCAGAAGCCATGCTGTGCATTTTTTTCTTTTCCTTTCATTCAATTTAACGTCACCTGCTCTCCCTCTTTTAAACCATCCTTAATGATCACATAACCGTCAACCGTATCTCCTATGGTTACAGCTACTGCCTCTCTGAATCCGTTTTCATCCACAATAAACGCATAGGTTTTTTCTTCAGCAGTAAAAATGGCTTCTTCTTCCACATAAACCGCATTCTGGATTTTTTCTTTTTGAATATTCATGGTAAGAACCTCATTTTCCGCCACTCCCGCCATGTCGGATACTGGCTCAAATATAATCTTTTGAAGCCCTTCGGCTTCTTCCACCGAAATGATCTTCATCTCATAAACGCCCACCCCGAATCGGGCCTCATAAACATCTCCAACCTGAAATGCAAAATCATCCACTGTAGAAGTGGTATAATTGGAAGAACCGGAAGTCACTGTAACCAGTGCACTTCCGCCTGTTCCAAAACCTTTTAGCAGATCCTCATGAATACTCGTGACCGTTCCCGCTTTTTCTGCCACCAGCTGGTATTCCGAAAGTCTGTCAGTCTGTTCTTTAATATACAGGTTTGCCACATTCAGGTCATTTTGTAATTTTTTAATGTCTGCGGAATAATCTGTTTTCTTGTCAATCTTCATCAGCCTGGTATAATGGTCGATCAGCATCTGGTCCTCATCTTTGCGCTTTTCATATTCTGCAATCGTATCCTTGACCTCATCTGCTTTAAAAGTGACCATAACCTCTCCTGCCTGTACTCTGGCACCCTTTTCCACATTAACCGATTCCACCTCCAGCATCTCCTGCCTGATGGAATAAGAGTTGCTCTCCAGCTTATCCGGAGTAAGCTCCAGGGTAAGCACCGGCTCTATCGTTCCATACTTCACAGTTGTTGTCAGATATGCCGTTCTCTGGTAATCCGCAATCGTTACCTGAACTTCCTTTTCTCCGCCTTCCTTATCAGACTTACACCCTGATAAAATGCCTGGCAGACAAAACAGGATTAGGAAAAAATATGCCCTTTTCCTCTTTTCCATCTCGATTAGCCTCCATTCCCTTCAACCGATTATAAAATAATCTCTTTTAGTATCCTGCCGTCATTATTCATAGTCATATAACACGACTTCCGGATCCATATAATAGGTTCCTCCCACCTCATCGATATCTACCGGACTGCCGTCTATCGCATTTATAAAAATACAGTTCCACTCTGACGCACCAACCCCCATACCGGATTCCATTTCATAAGGTGTTAATCTCCATACCGGAACATATGTGTATTTCCCTTGCTGCTTCTCGTCCATGAACCTAAAATAAATCAAATCCAGATTATTTGCATCCATGGACCATACGTCATTTCTACTGATGATATCTATTCTAAACGCTTCCTTTATCTGGTTAAATGTAAGAAGCTTTACCTCTGTCCCTTCCTTATCCACAGATAAAATCCCGCTATACCGCATCCAAAAAACCCCGTTGTCATTTATACCAATGTCTATAATCTCCTGCTCGTATGGTGTTTTCCCGCCAAGTTCTGTATTCCTGTAAAATATTTCACTTCCCGTAAAATAAGTGACGGGTTCCATCACAACTCCTGCATTTTCCCTGCCCAGTACAATATAATACCCGTTATTTTCTTTCTGGTCTCCCCACTGCACAGTCTTGACCCGTACCGGTGCCATACCGGTAATCCCCAGTTCTTCACATATTTGTTCTGCCTTTAATTCTGCCTCTTCTTTTGTCATGGTACATTTGTTATCAGAAGTATTGGCAGGATTCCAAAACTCGGCACCAGCTTCATTAAATTCTTTATAAGCCTGTGCATCTGCAGCACACAGAATCCATTGGGATATATGCTCCTCTTCCCTGATATCAAAATCAAGTACAAGCTCTTTTCCTTCTTTTAGACCCGCATAATAGTCCTCTTTGTAATCACCAGGTGACAACTCGATTTCATCTGCCTTTGGTGCCTCATTGAGCAGGCTCTCCAGTTTCTTTTTCTCACTCTTGGCAACTGCAATCTTATCTTCAATACCCTCTTCCTCAATCTTTTCCAGTGTCATTTCCCATTCCTGAACCTTTGCCGCAATCCTTTCCTTTGTGGGAACATGTTCCACATTGACCTGTATGCTCCCTTCGTCCAGAAAGTATTCCGCAACCCGTTTCTTATCTTCTGGCGTATAATAATATTCGGACACCTCCAACAGGCTCATCTTAGGAGCATCAGGAACGGATACTTCTGCTGAAATATTAAAGCTTTCCCCATCGTCAAGGCTGACTTTTTCTTTCCACTCTTCCTCCACGCCAAGCGTTTCCATCAACGTGGTTCCTGCGGACTCCTCCTGGCTTATTTCACTATTCTTCTTCCCAGATGATTTTTCCTCTTCATAAGCAACCTGTTTCGTTCCACATCCTGTTAACATCAAAAATAATACCGCAGCCCAAATTGCCATATACTTCTTTTTCATCCTGACCAGCCTCCATTCTCTTTATTCGTTATAAAATAATCTGTTTAACATATTGCAGCCATTATTCATAATAATTATATAACACTGCTTCCGGATCCACATAATAGTTTCCTCCTACCTCGTCGATATCTACCGGACTGCCATCTATCGCATTGATCATAATACAATCCTTCTCAGAAGCAGTATAACCTGTGGCATATTCTATTTCATATGATGCTAATCTCCATACTGGAATATAAGTGTATTTTCCTGACTGGTTATCGTCCATAAATCTAAAATAAATCAAATCCAGATTATGCGCTTCCTTCTCAGGCCATGCAATATTTTTACCTATGATTTCTTCCCTGAATGCTTCCTTAGCCTGGTCAAATGTAAGGAGCTTTATCTCTGTCCCTTCCTTATCCACCGACAAACTCCCTCTATAGCACATCCAAAAAACCCCTTTGTCGTTAATGCCAATCTCTATGCATTCCTGCTCGTATGGTGTTTTCCCACCAAGTTCCGTATTCCGGTAAAATATTTCATTTTTTGTATGATAACGTGTCGGTTTTATTACAACACCTGCATTTTCCCTGCCCAGTACAATACAATACCCATTATTTTCCTCCTGTTCTCCCCACTGTACAGTGTCGACCTGTACTGGTACCATACCGGTAATCCCAAGTTCTTTACATATATCTACTGCCTTTTTTTCTGCCTCCTCTTTCGTCATGGTACATTTATTATCAGAAGCCTTGCCGGATAACCACCAAGTAGCGCCTGTTTCATTAAACTCATCAGGATTCATTGTACACAAACTCCATTGGGAAATGTGCTCCTCTTCGTTGATATCAAAATCAAGTGTATATTCTTTCCCATCTCTCGAACCCATAAAATGATCTTCCTTGTAATCACCAGGAGACAACTCAACCTCATCTGTCTTTGGTGCCTCATTGAGCAGACCTTCCAGTTTCTTTTTCTCGCTTCTGGCTACTTCAATATCTTCCTCCATCCCCTGCTCCTGTGCCCCTTCTAATGCGTTATCCCAGAGTTTGATCTTTTCCTCAATCCATTCCTTTGTGGGAACCATGCCTACATTAACCTGTATGCTCCCCCCATCCAGAAAGTATTCCGCAACCCGTTTCTTATCTTCAGGTGTAAAATAATATTCCGATACCTCCATCAGGCTCATCTTAGGAACATCAGGAACCGATACTTCCGCCGCAATATGAAACATCTTTCCACTATCAAGGCTGATTCTTTCTTTCCACTCTTCCTCCACTCCAAGCGTTTCCATTAATGTGGTTCCTGCGGACTCCTCCTGACTTACTTCACTATCCTTCTTCTTGGATGATTTTTCTTCCTCATAAGCAACCTGTTTTGTTCCACACCCTGTCAGCATCAAAAAGAATACCGCAACCAAAATTCCTATATACTTCTTTTTCATCTTAATCACTCTCCATTCTTTTAATCAGTTATATCCTTGCACATCTTTCATATTCCAATCAGATAAAATAGTGATTCCGGATCCATATAATAGGTCCCACCTTCCTTATCTATATCTACAGGGCTACCATCTATCGCATTGATAAAAATACAGTCTCCCGGAGAAAAAGTCATACTGTTTCCTATCCCGGATTCCGCTGCAAGTGCCATTAGTCTCCATACCGGAATATATGTGTATTTTCCTGACATTTTTTCGTCCATAAATCTAAAATAAATTAGTTTCATATTAAGAGATTCCATATTCGTCCATGTAATATCCTTACTAATGATTTCCTTTATAAACGCTTCCTTGACATGGTCAAATGACAAGAGCTTTACCTCTGTCCCTTCCTTATCCACGGATAGGACTCCGCTATACCGCATCCAAAAAATTCCGTTATCATTAATGCCAATTTCTATAATCTCCTGCTCATATGGTGTTTTTCCGCCAAGTTCCGTATTTCGGTAAGGCATCTCATTTACCATAGAATACGTTATCGGTTCCATCACAACTCCTGCATTTTCTCTGCCCAGTACAATACAATACCCATTATTTTCTTTCTGGTCTCCCCACTGTGCAGTGTCGACCTTTGCCGGTACCATACCATTAATTCCAAGTTCTTTACATATCTGTACTGCCTTTTTTTCCGCCTCTTCTTTTGCCATGGTACATTTGTTATCAGAAGCATTGCCAGACGCCCACCACTGTGCAGCTGTTTCATTAAATTCTTTATAGTCTTTTGCAGCAAAAATCCATTGGGATATATGCTCCTCTTCGTTAATATCAAAATCGAGTGTATACTCTTTCCCTTCTCTCAAACCCACAAAATGATTTTCCTTGTAATTACCGGGGGACAACTCGATCTCGTCCGCCTTTGGTGTCTCATTGAGCAGATCTTCCAGTTTCTTTTTCTCGCTTCTGGCCACCTCAATATGTTCTTCTATTCCCTGCTCCTGTGACAATTCTAATACTTTATCCCATTTCTTAATCTTTTTTTCAATATTTTCCTTTGTGGAAACCATTTCTACATTAACCTGTATGCTTGCCCCATCCAGAAAGTATTCTACAGTCCGTTTCTTATCTTCTGGTGTATAATAATATTCCGATACCTCCATCAAACTCATTCTGGAAACATCAGGAACCAATACTTTCGCCGCAACATCAAATACTTTTCCATTATCAAGGTTGATTCTTTCTTTCCATTCTTCCTCCACTCCAAGCGTTTCCATTAATGTGATTCCTGCGGACTCCTCCTGGCTTACTTCGCTACCCTTCTTCTTAGATGATTTTTCTTCCTCATAAGCAACCTGTTTTGTTCCACATCCTGCCAATATCAGAAATATTGCTGTAAGCAAGACACCTGTTATGCCCTGTTTCATTCTAATCCTCCTGATTCTATTAAAAATGCAATTCTATTCCGTGTATAAATACACTATACATTCCTCCTGCATCAGAATTTTATCCAAATGATAATCTTTTGATAAAAAATACTGTATTTGTCTATGCATTTCTGATACAATTTTTTCATATACTATATATTTTAACGGAAATAGCAATATAATGAAAGGCGATATTTTCATGATAAAAATACTGATCGTAGAAGATGAACACCCCATATCCGACTTAATCCGAATGAATCTGGAAGATGCCGGATACCACTGTACCTGTGCCTTTGACGGCTTAGAAGCTGCTGATATGATAGAAGAACAGACTTTTGATCTCGTTCTTTTAGATATCATGCTTCCTCATATAAATGGTTACGAATTATTAGACTATATTAAACCTTTACAGATTCCCGCCATTTTTTTAACTGCAAAAAGTGATTTAAAAGACCGGGTGGGCGGTCTCATTTCGGGTGCGGAAGATTATATCATAAAACCTTTTGAAATAACGGAACTGCTGGCAAGAATCCAGGTTGTTTTAAGACGTTTCCACAAAAGTGAAAAAGTTCTGGCTTTTCATGATTTAATTATTGATCTGGATAAACGGACTGTCCATAAAAACGGGGCACTTGCAGACCTGACACCAAAAGAATTCGATCTACTGGTGTACTTTGTACGTAATAAAGATATAGTCCTTGACCGCAGTAAAATATATGAATCTGTATGGGAAACCGAATATGACGGCAATACCCGTACTCTGGAACTTCACATTCAAAGGCTTCGCAAAAAAACAGGGTTGGAAAAACATTTGAAAACACTTTACAAGTCCGGATATTGTCTGGATTCCAAAGAATAATACAGGAGGCAGCTATGCATTTTCGATACAAGGTAATCATGGTCAATATTACATTTTTATCGATTGGTCTGGGGATTCTCGGCTTCATTATCATCCATCAAAATTTCAGACAGGCATTCGAAATCCAGCTTTCCTATGCCGTAGAAGAAAATAATCTGATTCAGTCCTCTATTGAATACCAGCTTTTGGATGTTTTAAATTCTCCATCTCAAAACTTTATAAAAAATCTGGCAGATATTGGAGATAACACAAATTCCAGTATCCTGTCCCAGCTTTCTTCTTTTTATATCGTCTGTGGCCGGCAGATGGTCTATAACAATAACAATCCAGAAGACAATGATCTCTCACTAATACCCGAAGACCTTTTTTCTTCCCTGGAACTTGGCTCCAAAAATTATATTCTATGCCGTGAAAAAGAGGACTATTTTATCTATGTCACCTCAAAAAACATTGTAAATAAACAGGATTTATATATCATCACCAAGAGGAATACTAATGATACCTATCAGCTATTATACAGCCAGATTCACTATTTCTCACTGCTTATGGTAATCGTACTGGCAATTTCTTCTGTCTTTTTGTATTTTATCAGCCAGCATCTGACAAATCCTTTGGAACAGTTAAATACCATTACCGATTATTTTGCCAGAGGAAACTATGCAGTCAGAGCCGATATTTCTTCTGATGATGAAGTGGGTATGCTCTCTGCCAAATTTAATGATATGGCTTCCTCTGTTTCCGAGCATATTGAAGAATTAAACACTATGGTAAAACAGCGGGAACAATTTGTCGCCGACTTTACCCACGAAATCAAGACTCCTATGACTACCATTATTGGCTATGCCGATATGCTGCGTAATAAAAATGTCAGTGAAGAACGCCGGCAGCTTGCTTATCAGTATATTTACAGTGAGGGAAAGCGCCTGGAAACCATGTCCATGAAGCTATTCGATTTGATCTATCTGGGAAAAAGCGAGATTATGAGAACTGAAATAGATACTACTTCCTTCGCACAGGAAATCGTACAAAGCATGCAGCCTATTTTAAACCGAAAGGAAATTCTTTTAGAGATTGATATAGACCCCGCCATAGTATGGGGAGAACCGGAACTGCTGAAAACTGTCTTTATCAACCTGATTGATAATGCCAGAAAAGCTTCTCATGAAAAAAGCCATATCCTGTTCCGGGGAAAAACAGAAAAAGACTATTATATATTTGAAGTAAAAGACTGGGGATGCGGTATGGATGCTGAAACTGTTCTACATATCTGTGATGAATTTTATATGGCAGATAAATCCCGTACCCGGGAAGAAGGAGGCGCAGGACTGGGGATGTCACTTGTGTCCATCATATTGAAAAAACATGGAGCCGAATGGGAGATTAAAAGCAGTCCGGGAAACGGCACCACTATTTCCATCATGCTTTTTAGCAGTAATATCATGATAGATAAGGAGGCAGCACAATGAACAAGAAAAAACATAAATCAATATTATTGTATGTTTTCCCGGTTATTGTTTTGGCTGGCATCTTACTACCAGGTATCCTTCTGCATATGATTTTTTCCATGAATCTTGGAAAAACACTGCCGGCTCCACGGGATTATTACATTGCCAGCAATTCTGTTATTTCCAGAAATGCCTCTTCAAAACTTAGCGAATACGAAAAAATGAAACTGATATCCGGTGCCTGGGAAAGCACAGAAACTCCTGTGGATTCCTCCAAGTCCGGTATTACAGAAATCAAAGCCATAGATTTTGCCAAAAAAGCTGTGGAAGAATTATACCAGAGTTCACTCTATCCTTATCATTTTGACTCTTCTTATGGTAACTGGTATTCCTGGGATGCTGAACTTTATCAATGTACAGAAAGTACATTTCATACCTACACTGCATACTATTGGCTGATTCATTTCTACAAGTACGATGATACAGAAACGCATACCATCCTTATGACAGAAAATGGAACATTGCTATGCATCTCTGTAAACCGTCCAAATTTAGAGCCTAATACCAATTTCTTTTCCTATGAAGATTCTATAAATTATACACGAATGACTAGAGAACACTTTCGAAAAAAGTACAAAAAAGGCACGACTCCTGTTTCCTTCCTCAGAGTACCGACATCCCAAAACCTGCCTGCTTATAAGAATATGCCTATCGAATCACCCAGTTATTACTTTGCAGAGGCCATGCTGGTCGGAACTCGTGTTTTAAACTGGAATGATTATAGGAAACTTGCTGATTCTACTGAAAATTTAGAAAAATATTATATTTATCAATGTAACACAAAATCAAACTTTACCATTACTATAATTCCTTGGGAATAACCATATATCGACATTTTTTCTCCCTATGTAATCCCTTAATCTTGTCGAAGATACCATCTTATGCTGATAGAATTTGTCGAAATAATATGAAAAGTGCGAATCATTATCGAATCATACACCCCCTATATATGGTATTATAAGAACACAGAAATACTAAAAGGAGGAAGTTTCATGGAAGAACAACAAGAGAATCTATTAAAGCAGCTTGAAGCTGAAGGCAGACAAATTGCAAAATACCGAAAACTGATGTTAGATTTAACACATTCTGGTAAAATGATTGATTGTTCTAAAATGCTGCGTATCTGCAACAAACTAAATAAGCATATTTCCTCATTCGACAGCATTAACCATCAATTAGTAGAATTAGAGGCCGTTAGCTGACGACCTCATACAACCTGACAATCAGACAGCTAAAAACTTTAAAATACTAATGATAAAGGAGCTGTTGCATTCAGAATATTTACTCTGATGTGACAGCTCCTTTTTCCCGTCAATTTCATTTTAGTCAATTCATACTATCCAAACCTGAAACAAGACTTCTCATTTCCTGCTTAGAACTCACTGCACGGGAACGACGGATAAACTCCTGTTTTTCCCCTTCATCCATATTGCTAAACCTCTCCATGGCATGTAAATTCTCTGCAAGTGCCATGCTTAGACCTACCGGAATCTCATCATTATTCAATATACTCATATTCTTCTCCATTCTGCCGTTTTTTATGGCATACATAAAAATTTTAATTCTTACCATACCAATAATATGTGCAGAATTCCCATAAAAAATACTTTACCTGCCTTCCATTTTTCAGGAAAAATCTTCTTCATAGGTCTGACGGAAAATCTCACGCTGCACCACATATATATCCTGAAAATCCTCAAAACGTACAGCCATATAATCTCCCGGTCTTCCAAGATAATACTCTTCACTGCCCCCTGCCGGAAAAATTTTAGTCCTTTTTCCCAATTTCTTTGCATAAATACCTGAATCCGGTTTGGGGTAACATAAATGGGCAATTTCATCCAGGCTGATAAACTCCCCTGTATCCGCTATCTCTGCTTCAGGAAGAAAATCCAGCATCTGTTTAAAAATATCGACTGATTCTTCCGTTTCGTCATAAGTCTGCTCAAATTTGATACGTTTCATATCATACACTTCCCCACGGCATCCAATCATAATATATATATCCGAATCAGCCGCCAGTGTAATTCCGGATTCGTTTTCCAGGGATCTAATACGAATGTGCTCCCCCCTCTTTACAATATCCGTTGTCCTTACAACTGCCCAGGGAATCCTTTTTTTCCTATACTTTTTCAGCTTCCGGATATCCTCTTCATGCTCTTCCCCGTAAGTCCCTGCATCAATACACACACAATCCTTATGATAGGAATCTGACATTTTCAAAAAATATTCCATGGAACTGTCAAGTTCCATTCCTGATATCTTTACTTTCAAAATCGCAGAAGAAATCCTTCCACCTGCACCCGTTGCCTTTCCTTTCACCAACCCGAATTCCGGTATCAAATAATCCAGAAATTCCAGTGCCCGAAGCCTTTTCGTATCACTAAAAAAATACAGTCTGTCCTCCTCCTGTTCTTTCCAGACAAACAAAAGAAAATGACAGTCGAATGCCCGCATATATTCCTCATAATCCAGTATGTTCGCTGCCGGAAGTTCCACTCCCATCATCTGTGCTGAAAGCCCCTTAAAAATAGTTTCCTCTATCTGAGCCACCACCATTGCATTATTTTCATATCGATAGCTTTGTACAATACCCGGCAATGCGATATTCTCCTGCCTTATAAAACCATACATCGATTCTTTCACCCTTCCTCATTTCTCTTATGTCCCTTTGCAAAAAATTCCCATCTGCTATGACAGCAATTCCTCTGCAAAGCCCTGAAAACTTTGGTTTACATGGGTAAAGTGCAGAATCAGTTCATTCTCTTTACACTCTACCACTTTGGCATATACCCCATTAAAAATTGCTCTTCCGTCTTTTCTGGCTGCAAATATTTCAACATCCGAATACATTTCCAACTGCCCCTCTACATAGAAACCGGACTCCTGTTTTTCCCTGTATTCATTGTTCCCTGTCTTCTCTTCTTCCCTTTCCAGCAATACCACCACTGCACGTTTTCTGGAAAATTGTGTAAGTACCGCCATAATAGGTTCTTCCGACACCAATTTCCCTTCAATTCTATAAAGATTAAATACAATCCATTCCTCCACCGGCTTCAAAACATCAAACTCCACATTTTCAATCCGGCACTGATAATCACCGCCGATTCCAATCACTTCACATACCGGAACCGGTTTATGAACCCCTTTTGCCATAATCGCCATACGATTATGAACTTCTACCGGACAGGATATCATATTTAATGCTTCTTTGGACACCAGTACCTGCCCGCCTACACTATAACTCTCAATGCGGGAACATTCATTGACAACTTTGCCTACCACATTATACCGCATCACTTTTTCCGAACCCACATTGCCGATAAAAGCTTCTCCCCGATGAACACCAATACCCATTTCCAATGCCGGATAACCCTGCTCTTCACAATAGGCATTCACTTCTCCCATGCGATTCTGCATAGTGACAGCTGCTGCCACTGCATCTGCTGTCTGTTCTTCAGATACCAGCGGTGCACCAAATACTGCCAGCACACCATCCCCCATAAATTCAATGACTGTTCCCCTGTAACTTGTAATCACTTCTACCATTTTCCCAAAGTAAAAATTCAGGAGTTTTATCACGGATTCCGGCTCTAATTCCTCTGAAATAGAAGTAAATCCCCTTAAATCAGATATCATAACTGTAAGCTCTTTCTTTTCCCCGCCGATTACAGCCCCCTCCGGATGCTCCAAAATCAGCTCTAAAACCTTATCCGAAAAATACCTTCCAAATACCTGATGAAGCAGTTTATTTCTGGACTCTAACTTCTGGTTTAAACGTATGATTTCCCTTGCAGCCTGTAAATCCCCTGCCTGTTTTTGCAGTACCTTTTCATAATTCCTTGTTACCTCATACTGCCATGCCATTCTCTCAACCCTTAAAATGCCTGATTTGGAAAAAGGTTTCAGCAAAACAACCATGGCACCTCTGGCAAAACACTTTTCATCTAATTCCTGATTTCTTTCTTCCGTCATAAAAAATAAAGGCACACCTGCAAAAGCCTGCTGTTTTTTTAAATAAGATATTGACAAAAAATCTTCTTCCACTGCCGTCTGATAATCCATAATTATCAGCGATGGGGAGCTGATTCTCGACAGACCCTCTGCATTTTGTGTCTCTACTGCCCTTTGCACAGCAGAAAATGACAACAGACAAAGTGCACGCATACTTCCTGTCGAATTAATTCTTCTTTGTGCCTCTAACATTTCCTTTCTCTCGCTGCCGATTACCCAGATCACTTTCTCCATAATATCCACCCCGGATTATTGTAACCAATTGCAAAGCAATTAATCACCTACTTTACTTATGCTGTCATTTTACCAAAGTGAATGCCAGGAACCCTTTCTCTCACCAGTAGGCTGTTTCTTAGGATCAGCCTTACAGTTGTCACATAAAATTCCTGTCCGGATTGGTGCACCGCAACATTCACATGGCACACGTACCGGTGAATTCTTTGGTATTTCCAGATATTCATCCCTGAAAAAATACTCGATAATCCTTCTTGGTACACCTGTATCCCGTTCAATCACAAGTGCAGACGCTGCACCTGCTCTCTCCAGATAATTACGGATGGTCTGAAAATCATCATAATTATCCCTGCCACAGCGTTCACATCGATAAACCCCCACTGTTATATTTTTGAGAACTTTACATCCACAATGCTGACATGCCAAAGGAATGCGATTCATACGAAAAGCATTTGTATTTCTGCGTTTTTTGGCTCCCAGCGGAACCGGTTCAATACTCAATACCTTTTCCCTTGCATCTTTCTCTCTTTGTATCGAATCAATCTGCCTTCCTTCATTATCCTTTGATGATATCTCCCGTACTATCCTGTCTGTCTTGCTATCCTGTTCTTCAAAAATTTCCGGCATCAACTGTCTAAACTGACGTCTCAAATCCGAAAATGCCTTTTTCGGGTTTTCAAAATAGGATATCATCTGTACATTATTCAAATAAAACCGAAACGTGTCATTCATTTCCATTTCAAGAATCTGAAAGGGAATAATGATCTTCCGGTTACAAATCGCACTGTCAGTCTCCTTCTCTACCCATATGGACGACTGTGAAGTCGGAGATAAAACCAGCAAAAATACCATACAGTTCTGAATTGCCTGCGGTATCTCCCTTGCATAGCTAGAACCTGCCGGTATCATTTCCGGTGCTTTCCAGTATGGCACTCCCATCTTTTCCAGCTCTTCTATAATCTGGTTAACAAATTTTATATCCTTTGAACAATAACTAATAAAAACGGAGTTCTTATTCGCCATACCGATCCCTCCCAACCTATGTTGCTTCCTTTATACAAAAATGTATTAAATCTCTTCCTGTCTACGCATCTTTGAAAACTACACAGTTGCGTCCTGATGTCTTTGCCTGATACAGCCTTGCATCTGCATATTCGATAGTTTCATCTAATGACCTGCCACCCGCCAATTCCTTTACCCCAAAAGACATAGTAACTTTAATCTGCTGTCCTTCAAATTCGCAGGTACTGTCTTCTATCCTCTTGCGTACCTCTTCTGCTCGTCTGGCAGCCATTTCCTCATCACAATCTGTAAACAACAGTACAAATTCCTCACCACCCCAACGGACTACTTCACCACTATCTGCCACACTGCTTTTCAAAGAATCAGCTATATGTACCAGCACCGCATCCCCCGCATTATGTCCATAAGTGTCATTTATCTTCTTGAAAAAATCAATATCGCTTATAACAACTGAAATGCTTTTTCGTCCTATTACCGGCTGAACAAAATCACTAAAATAAGAGTAACACCCCCTGCGGTTTTTTAACCCTGTCAGTGGATCCTCATGAGATTCCTTATATAACAGCTGAGATTCCAGCGTCTTACCACAAAACGCTGCTGCCATCGTCAGATGTCTCACATCCCGTTCATCAAATACACTGTCCCCATTCTCTCCAAGTTTATTAATCGCCTGATACGCACCTATTACTTCTCCTCTGGCATTCGTAACCGGCATGCAAAGAATGGATCTTGTCACATATCCTGTATCTTTATCTACCTGTGGATTAAAACGGTCATCTTCATACGGATGATTCATAACAATCGTTTCTTTGTTTCCAATGGATGCCCCTACGATTCCTGTTTCCTCCGGCACGACAATCCGTTCACTGTCAGATGCCGCTAATGTCCAATATTGGTGTTTATTCCTATCCCAATACCAAAATGATGCACGTTCTGAATTTACAAGTGTTCTTCCAAGATCCGTTAATAATAAAACAGTTGCTGCAAATTCTTTTTCATCCACTAATTGATTCATATAATAAAAAATCTGTTCCAGCATTTCTTCTGCCTGCAACGGTCCGCGTTTTTCCATATCAAATCCTCCACCTGGTATAACCAATCTTACTTCGCAAACTCCGTTTGCTGCGATAGTCGCCGTGTGTGCTGGCACTCACGGTTTAGCTCGTTATTCGCACAAATTAATTGCCTGCTTGCCACTTATCTGCTATTCAGACCGCCTCACTAAAATTATGTTCTAAATATTTCAATGAGCGTCTCTGATTTTCCGGCAATGTTGTCTCTATCACCAAACTACAGGCATCAAAATATTTTTTCCTATATTCCATAAATTGCTGCCAGTCAATCTTGCCGTCTCCCAGTGCCAGATGCTGATCCCTCTTCAAATTATTATCATTGATATGAATATGCTTTATATACGGAGCCAACACTTCTATCCATGTCATCATCGGTGTGGAAGAAATACTTGCATGTGCATAATCAAAACACACACCGTAATTTTCATAGATACAGAGTCTTTCAGAAATAGCAGCTAAAATGTCCGGATCCGTATCAAACATATTTTCCAGATAAATTTCCGTATCCGGATATCTTTTTAAAAGGCATTCCAAATATTCTACCGTCATTTCAATCGCCCTTTGGTCATACTCCACACCAGAAAGCACCGGACTGATATTGGTATGAAACACAACACCCTTTACACCGATTCTGACTGCAATTTTCATACTCTGTTCCATGCGCAGTTCTGATATTTCCCGAATCCTTAGATCATGGCTAAAAACTACTATATCATAAAAGGCACCGTGCATTGTACTTCCCTCCGGCAGTCCTTCCCTCTGATAAAACTCAATCAAACGGTTCATCTCTTCTTCGTTCTCCAGCACTTCCGGATTATAAAAATCATTCACCTCAAAACCAACCTTATATTCTTGTGCTATCTCCTTATATGACTTGATATCCTGTTCTCTGGCTACAATCAATACCTGCCCCATAATACACCCCTTATCCCCTTTCGGGTCCGGACGTCAAAAAACATCCGGTAATTTAGTTTAATATTTTATCTAACGTATCAAATAAAATGTTAACATCAATCGGTTTTGCTATATGCCCATTCATTCCACAATTTAATGCCTGCTGTTTATCCTCTTCAAATGCATTGGCTGTCATTGCTATTATCGGAATTGACGACTTCTCGCCATTTTCCATTTTCCTGATTACCTTGGTTGCCTCATACCCATTCATTTCCGGCATCTGGACATCCATAAGCACGAGTTGATAATACCCTGGTTCAGACTGTTCTAACATATCCACAGCAATTTGTCCGTTCCCTGCAATTTCTACCCCAAATCCTGCCTCCGATAAAATCGCTTCGGCAATTTCCTGATTCAGCTCATTATCCTCTGCCAATAAGATCCGCCCTGTATGATGATTAACCTGCTCCCCTGTTCCTTTTTTTTCCTTCTCATCATCTGTATTTACAATAGAATACAGGCAGCTTCTTAATTCCGATAGGAATAGCGGTTTACTGCAAAATGCAGTAACGCCGGCTTCTTTTGCCTCATCTTCGATATCAGACCAGTCATATGCAGTCAGGACAATAACCGGAACATCTTCTCCCATCTCTTTTCGGATTCTTCTTGTAACCTCAATACCATTCATATCAGGAAGCAGCCAGTCAATAATATATACACAATAATTGTCATTACGCATAATTGCCTGACGGGTACGCAGTACTGCCTCTTTTCCCGATAATGTCCAGTCTGCCCGCATTCCAACCTGTCCCAGCATATAAGATACACTGTCACAAGTATTAAAATCATCATCCACAACCAGAGCCCTGCAATTCTTAAATTCCGGTATATCCTGCGGTGTTTTTTCACCGGCATGTAATCGGAACGTAAAGGAAACAATAACCTCTGTACCTGTTCCCTGCTCGCTATTTACTTCAATGGAACCATTCATCATATCTACAATATTTTTGGTTATAGCCATTCCAAGGCCTGTTCCCTGTACTCCGCTGATAGTAGTATTTCTCTCTCTCTCAAACGGTTCAAAAATATGTGCTACAAATTCCTCACTCATACCGATACCGGTATCCTTGATGTGAAATTCATAATTTGCGCATCCTTTCGGAGCTCCGGGCTTCTCTGTAATCCGCATACTGACAATGCCACCTGCTCCGGTATACTTGACAGCATTACTTAGAAGATTCAAAAGTACCTGGTTCAATCTCAGCTTATCACAATAAATCTCTTCATCAAACACGTCCACCGTATCAATATAAAGTTCCAGCTGCTTGGCACGAATCTCTCCCTGTAAAATGCTGCGCAGGCTATGCAGAATATCCGGCAGACTGCATAACTTCTCTTCTAAACGCATCTTACCGCTTTCTATACGGCTCATATCCAAAACGTCATTGATGAGACTAAGCAGATGATTGCCAGAAGCCATAATCTTCTTCAAATAAGACTCCACCTGCTCCTTACGGTCAATATGCGTAATTGCCAGAGATGTAAAACCGACAATCGCATTCATCGGTGTACGGATATCATGTGACATATTTGATAAAAATACGCTTTTTGCCTTGCTCGCCCTATTCGCCTGTAAAAGTGCATCCTCCAGCAGGCTTTTCTGCTCCATCTCATTGCGAATTTCCTCATCTACTGAGCGTAATCCCAAAACCACTCCACGACTGCTCTCCTCTGTACCAGCACGAACAGCCTTCATCTGGAAATATCTTATCTCGCCATTGCAAAACACCCGGTAATTGGTATAACATATTTTCTTTTCTTTTAATTCTTTTTTCAATTCTTCCAGAGAAACCGCCTTTCTCAGCATTTCTCTGTCATCCTCATAAACACAGGTCTGTATGTAACGTTCTATGCTCTCTCTTAATGGCTGCTCACCTTCAAAAATAGAAGACAATATGTGGTCTTTACAGTCCGTAAGCTGAATCGGACTTCCCTTGCCTGTATCAAGATCCAGCACGCATACAAGATTATAATCTATACTCAACGCCTGAACAAGTTCCTTCTGACGTTTCTCATTCTTTTTCTGTTCCTTTTTCTCCTGTAGTTTCTGAGCCGTACAATCTAACAGAAAACGCTGATAAAACAGTTCACCGTTTTCCTTTAACATTTTAATGTTACCCATAATATGCCGTATATTCCCGTCGACATGCTGCACCCGGTATTCTACGCTGATACTGTCTCCCTCTTTTTCGAGTTTTCCGATACTTGCCCGAAGGCGTTCTTTGTCCTCATCCACAACCGATGCCGCAACCATATTAAATCCTGTCGCCATCAATTCATCCTGAGACTCATATCCCAAAATCTTAAGTGCCGCCGTATTGATACTGAGTATATGGGACCCGTCTACTGTATGGCATATCATTCCACAATCCGTAGCGGAAAAAACCATCTCCAGAATTCTGTTTCTTTCTATTATCTCCTGCTGGTAAGCACGCTCCTGTGTTATATCAATGGCTACACCAACCGTTCCCATTACGCTTCCGTCAAGATCATATAATGGGGATTTGTAAGTCATGAGAATCCTTAATCCCTCTCCAGTTTGAATGGTTTCTTCGGATATACAGGTTTCCCTCTTAGTCATAACTTCCCGTTCAGATTCTATACAGGCAGGATCATCCTGTTCAACATCCCAGATATAAGCATGCCCCTGTCCTTCCACCTGTGCTTTTGTTTTATTAACCACTTTACAGAAGCTGTCATTTACCTTCTCATGAATACCATCTTTATCCTTATACCAGATCAGATTCGGAATATTGTTGATAGTAGCTTCAAAATACTGATTTATCTGCCAGAAATCTTTACGCATTTTACAGGTTTCCTGCCACTTTAAAAAGCGGTATCTGATTTCTCCATCCGACATAGGCAGCGTCCAGATATCCTTGATGTCCCCACACAATCCCTGCTCCATTAAAAGAGTAATCTGCTCCTGCTTTGCAAGTAAAATAATCTCAGATCCGCCCTTATTATCTTCTATCAATGTCTTTACTGCCAGCGTTATATCTTCTCCCCTGAAGTCAGCCAAAATCACGTCAGCCCTGTCCGCCAATGATTTCTCATACTCTTCACTCTCGACAAACTCATGTGTAAAATGTTCCATTGGAGACATTTCCTTTATAAGCTCAAATGCCCTGTGTAAACGACCTATTAAATAAAAATGAATATGACAACGATACATATCTATTTTCCCCCAGTGCTCTATAAATTTTCTGCATAGTGACCGCTATACCTGGTAGCTAATCCACTCATTACATAAACCTAAATATAGGAACATAAAAGCAATTCTTTTATCTTCCATTTTAACAAGCATGGGAAACTATGTCAATATTGGGAACACCTCAATTAGCACTGTATTTTAAAAGATTTTTATATTCAGAAATATACTTTAATGTCATGACTTTTAAGATAAACCATATCCCCATAAATTCTGAATCTGCGGCATTAATTCCTCTATCCTCCATGTCTTTTCACTGTTCTGTCTGCTATTGGGATCTTTGACTGTAATATTTCCGTCTGCATCCGCACCCGCTAACACGATAAAATGTCCCGTTGTCGTAAAATCTCCGGGTCCCACCACACAGATGATCGGTGTCCCCGCCTGCAATTCCGATAAAATACTGCCCTCATCAAATGATATTCCATATGCCATAAGTCCAATCTGCTCTGCTCCCGATACCATCAGCTCCCAGGAAGATCCTGCTCCATCTACATAATATCCCTGTTTTTCCGCTATACGGGCCACTTCTAAGGGATTCCAGTATGCATCACCGCTAAGTCCGCATCTTACCATCGAAAGACATACAGGACCACAGCCGGTAACTGCCATAAAATCACTTCCATATTTTTTATATCCCCAGCGTTCATCCCATTGTAAAAACAAAGGAATTTCTCCCTCGGACAACTCCTTTGATACATTAATATCTGCATCCTTATCCTTGTTTTCCATATAATCCAGAACAAATTCTTTTGTCTCCGGATGTTTTTCCATTAATTCTATCAGACTCTCCGGGTATCCCTCTGCTTCTAATTTCCTTAACAGCTCTGCATGTCCCAGATTCCCATAATTTTCTATATGTCCTGGCATTGTACCGGCTGACTGCGTATCCCATTGATCACTGCATTGTGCCGCCACTGCACAGACAAGCCTCACCGTAACCATCGCAAGAACCGTTATTCCTATCATCATCACGGAGAAAACACTTGCCCTGACAGCCCTTTGCAGAAATCGCCTTCTTTTTCTTAATTTTCTTTTTGCTCCTCTTCCATCCATAAAGATACCTTCCTTTCTATCTATCTGCTTATTAAAGAAGCTTATATACTGCTTTATAAACGTTATAGCAAAGAAAGGAAGGCTGTCCTTTAATATTATATTATGAATTTCTTTCTATTTTCTTAAGATTGCTTTCTCTGAACAATGGAAATGCTTTTCCCACTGTAATTTATCATACTCATCTCTTATTTTTTGTCCGCAAAATTCCGCCTATCCCCTTGGCAGACATTCATTTTTTCTATTTATCCATGCAACAGAGATATCCATTGCAGCACGGCATGCCTTTGTCTGGTCTAACGCATTTAACATGACAAAATCATGTATCATACCCTGTAATCTTACTGCTGTCACATCAACTCCTGCCCCTCTTAGTTTTCTGGCATACGCTTCCCCCTCATCCCTCAAAACATCCGCTTCCCCATTTATGACCATGGCATCCGGAAGTCCTCTTAACTGTTCTATATCGGCCCTAAGAGGCGAAGCAGTAATGCAGTTCCGATCATAGTCTGACATAGTGTACTGATCCCAGAACCACATCATCCCTTCCCTGTACAAATAATAATCTCTGGCAAACTGACGATAGGAAGCCGTGCAGAAACAGGCATTCGTCACGGGATAAAACAGCTGCTGTTTTTGAATATATGGACCGTTCCGGTATTTTGCCATCAAAGTCATCGCAATCGTCATGTTTCCTCCTACGCTATCCCCCGCTACTGTCAGGGTACACGGATTCATCTGCAGATCAAATTCTTTTAGAACCAAAGAAAGTTTACATAATACATCATAGCATTGTTCTATTGCTACAGGATAACGTGCTTCCGGTGAACGAGTGTATTCAGGAAATACCACAATCGAATGTGTTCTTGCCGCCAGCTCCCTCACCAGCTTTTCATGGGTATGAAAGCTTCCTAAAACCCACCCTGCACCATGAATATAAAAAATAACATTGGCAGGTGAAGTAACCGATTGGGGACAGACGATATAAACTTTAACCTCTCCCCATTTTCCCGTATTGACAACCGTGCTTTGAATGTCTGCCGGATACATATCAATTGGGGTACTCTGTACTTTTTCCAATACTTCCCTTCCCTGGTCCGGAGGCATTTGAAAAATAAACGGCGGAACTGAATTTGCTTCACAGACTGCTTCTGCCTCTGGTTCCAGTGATATTCTTCTCCTCAAAATAAATCTCCTCTAACATTTTGTTACTTTCATTGTATTCCGGTTTTCAAAAGCCAAGACCTGATGAACGAGGAAATTTTAATATCTGCAAGCCTCGATACTTCTCAGAACAAGGGGATTCACTACGCTGTCCTCCCACCCCATTTGTTCACTCAGTATCCGAACTTGTTCCTCGAAAGGAATCATTCCATACTTTTTATCCATCCTAAGTACATTTTCCTTCAGCTTTTGCAGATAATTCTTACTTTGCCGCAAGACTTTCTTCCACTCCTCCCCATTATAAACCCTGTCCCATGCAGGACAGCAATATTGGATTCCATTTAGTGCTGCCATTTTTTCCAACGATTCCTCGCTTTTTCCTTCATTCGTGAAAATCAGAAAGTCCTTTGTATCCGGTATCGCATCTCCCGAAAACAGCACATTTTCCTCCTCAAAAATATAAGATACATGTCCAGCAGAATGTCCGGCAGTTTCCAGAATCTGTACGGATATCTTCTCCTCTGGCAAAATTACATCTCCCTCTTTTACAATTCCATCTATCCGTACCGGTTCCGGCACTAATGTATAAAAATTGGGGATTGGACGTTCCCTGAATTGAAGATCAATATCTTCTATCCAGCTTTTTTCTTTTTCCGATGCATAGATCTGACAACCTGATATTTTCTGCAGGGCGGCAGCACCGCCCATATGGTCGGGATGTGCATGGGTCAGAAACACTGCTTTTATCTCTCTTATATTTCTTCCTAACGCTTCCATGTATTTCTCTATTATCTTCTCGCTGCCCGCAACACCGGAATCAATCAGATAACAATCCCTGCCTGTTATTAAATACATGTAAACATACCGTTTTACCTGTTCTGTCACCAAAAAATCCATACAAATCTGATGCACATTATTACAAATCTTCATTTCAGTCCTCCCCTCCGACAATAATGGCCCTGCTGTCTACAGAGTTCTCTCTTTTTGCTGCTATCCTTCTATACTCTGCCGACTCAAAGCATGTCTCTAACTGTTCCCGGCTCTCCCATTCAATGATAATGACACGGTCCGGCTTCCATTTTTCAGAGAGCGGTATCACATCATCCGTACGGACCAAATACCTCCCTCCAAAACTTTCTACAATAGGCTTTACCTCCCGGATATAGGATTCATATTCCCTTTTATCGCTGCTTTTATCTGTATAAACTGTTACTACGAAATATACCATATAGCCTCCTTTCTATGCAAGTAAACACTTGCATCATATCTAAAAATATCAGGATTGTCTCACTAACTCATAAATCCCCTGACAAGATAGTAAATCCTTAGTGTGACAATCCCGCCTTAAATGATACCATCCATAAATACTTGAATACTGTTCCTAATATATGCCTCCTTTTCTGTCTTCGTCAGCTTCTTTCCAAAAGATGCAGTTAAAAATACAAAGCCAAAATTCATGGATACAAACATCATGGCCAGATTTTCAGCATCTGCATTACTGATTTTCCCTGTCTGATACATTTCCCCAAAATATCGTACCAAAACCCTTTTAAATACCTGTGGCACTTTTAAAATTCCTTCTGCCGTGTCCGGGTACAGCTCAGGCGTCCGAAGCCCAATGGAAATCTTAACCATACGCGGGGTTACCTTTTTCATATAAATTTCTGAAAAAGATGTCAGATCGTGTTTTAAATCTCCCTCATAGGTAAAATCCGCTTCCGACAAATCAGGATTCCATTTGGGAAGCTGCATGGCAGCTAATATAATCTCCTTTTTCCCTTTGAATTTCCGAAATATAGTACACTCATTGACACCTGCCTGTCTGGCAATATCCTTTGTTGTAGACGCCGAATATCCACGCTCCATAAGCAATTCCATGGCTGCCTCAATGATTTTATTCTGGGTTTCATCTAACATAACATTCTCCCTTGCAAGTGATTACTTGCATTATAGAAAAGAAAAATGAAGATGTCAAGATGAATTTTTAGTAACAGCACGCAGGCATTCTCTTGATTTTGCAAAAAATTTTTTATATAATATTCAATATACAATCTTTTAACGAATCATCAAATTTTTACGGATAAACAGTGTAAAGTAGATCATGAAAATCCATGAGACGGAAATTAGTTACACTTATACAGAGGGTATGGAAAATGTTTAAGATAGGAATTTGTGACGATGAGGATATGTTTATTAACGTATTAAAAGAAAATCTGGAACGATATGCCAAGGAGACCAATCAGGAGTTTTCTTTTTTTGTCTATCATGACGGCAGTGAGCTTCTGCATGAATATCAGACAGATTTTGACTTGATTTTTATGGACATCAAGATGGAAAAACTGAATGGTCTGAAGACCGCAGAAGAAATCCGCAGGATGGACAGCACGGTAGGGCTTGTCTTTCTGACCTCCCTGAAGCAATATGTGTGGAAAGGTTATGAATATAATGCTGTCAATTATCTGTTAAAACCCATAAAATACGGTATCTTAAAAATGGAACTGGACCGATATTTTGAACGCTATCAGGGCAAGAATGAACCATATATCAGTTTCGCCAATGCTAATGGCAAATATAAGGTTTTATACAAAAACCTGTGTTATGCAGAAACAGATAAACGTAACGTAATGCTGCATTTTGAGGGACAGAAACAGATTATTTATAAGAGTATGAAAGAAATTTCCACTCTGCTTGAAAAGCAGCCGCAGTTTGCCCGCTGCCATCAAAGTTTTATGGTAAATCTTTCCTTTGTAAAAGGGATAGAAGGATTAGAGCTTATCCTTACCACAGGCGATCGTCTTCCTATCAGCCAGCCCAAGCGCAAAGAATTTATGATAAAAATGACGGATTACTGGGGGGATATGCTGTGATGGAACTGATCATTCATGTTCTGGATATATTTGCTGAGCTCATTGGATTTATATGTTCAATCATCATCTTTTTAACACTGTCTGCTTTTATTGAACCCAGAAAGCACTGGATTTTAAAGCTTTTGGCAATTATACTGCTTCGTGAAACTGCAATGTCTATCATATATTTAAATGACCCTGTAAACATATCCGCTTCTTTTCTTCTTTTTATTGTATATATGACCATTTTCCACAAAGGAAAATGGATTAAAAAGATTACAGCTGTATTCATTTTTTATCCGATGTGCATTGCGGTAAATTTCCTACAGCAGAACGTTTTTAGCGATTTCTTTTTTGCTGTCAGCGGAGCATCATCGCCTTCCACGAACTGGTCTATAGAAACATTGCTGTTTAGCACAGTACTCTGGTTATGTTCCCATGTCACACGTCTATTATTCTGGATTGGTGCACTGCTGTTTTTACGCAAATACAATTATCTCCTGATCTCTGAAAAAATCAGCAGACATACATGGCTGATAGCAGATTCCATGATGGGGATTTCCGTGATTGCCGTGTATACCTCCATACTTTTTGTTTCGTACAATAACCTTGTTGTATATCCTCTATGCATAGTTACGATCATTGCCGGTTTTGGTGGAATTGCCCTGGTCGCATATATGAGCCGCTCCGAACAAATTGCTATCGAAGCGAGAAGACTACAAATGCAGCATGCCTACTATCTGGAAAAACTAAAAGATGAGGAACGGGTACGTGCTGCTTACCACGACATGAAAAATCATCTGCTTATATTAAAACAGCAGGGAAACTCCGCAGAGACTGCACAGACCATAGAAAAATTACAGGCACAAATTATCCAGTATGAGGATTACGTACATACCGGTAACGATATTTTGGATATTATCCTGAAAGAAAAATCCCGGCAGGCGAGAGAAACACAGATTGACTTTTCCGTAGTTGCAGACTTTACCGGAATCGATTTTATGGAATCATTGGATATCAGCACTATTTTTGGCAACGGTCTGGATAATGCCATCGAGGCAGCCAGTAAATTGTCCAGGGAGCATCGGGTCGTTCTTTTAAAGGCCGGCAAAGTCCAGAACTTCCTCTCCATTCTCATTGAAAACAACTGCAACGAGGAAAACCGCCCACCAAAAGGCGGTACTACAAAACAGGATAAATTTTTTCATGGATTTGGTATCATGAATATGCAAAAAGCTGCCGAAAAATACGGTGGTCAGTTAAATGCAAGCTATCTGGACGGTAAATTTTTCCTTAAAATTCTGATACCGATTCCGTAACGATGCATCCACTTTTAAGTGGGTGCTTTTCTTATGCTGTTTTTTCTTTTTTAATATAAATTTTGCACTGTGGATATTAGAATCCGCATTTTCTATTGTATATTTCCCCAAATAGAATATGATATGCCTATCACATCAAAAAAGCCGGCAAACAAAGTTTGCTTTGCAAAATTGGTTACAAGATAGGAGGAAATAATCATGAACATATTAAACGCACTGCATTTAAAAAAATATTATGGCAAAGAGGAAAGCCTGGTAAAAGCATTAGATGACGTGAATTTGTCTGTGGAAAACGGACAGTTTGCTGCCATCATCGGCACATCAGGCAGCGGGAAATCTACTCTCTTAAATATGCTTGGGGGATTGGATATCCCTACATCCGGCAGTATACAGGTCGAAGATAAAAACATTGAAAACATGAGCGAAGAACAGCTTACGGTATTCCGCAGGCGGCGGATCGGTTTTATCTTCCAGAACTATAACCTGATTCCCTATCTCACCGCATACGAAAATATCGTGCTTCCTGTCCGCTTAGACGGTAAGACCGAGGACAAAGATTTTCTTGACCAGATTGTACATTTTTTGGAATTAGAGGGCAAACTGCAAAATTATCCAAGCCATCTTTCAGGTGGTCAGCAGCAAAGAGTGGCAATCGCCCGGGCATTGGTATCAAAGCCTGCTATCATATTAGCGGATGAACCCACCGGAAACCTTGACAGCCGTACCAGTGATAAGGTAATTGATCTGCTGAAAATGACAAGTGAACAATTTGATCAGACGATTGTCATGATCACCCATAACCCGGAAATTGCCGAAAAGGCTGATGTACGAATCCGTATAGAAGATGGTAAAATCCAGGCTGTCACAGCAAATGACTGATTACCTGAAACGGTTACAAAAAGGAGGTCCAAAAAATGAATTATAAAAAAGTAACGGCGAAAATGATTTCGCTGATGTCAAGACAAAGCTTAAAATCAAGCCGTATGCGGAATACCTTTGTAATGGTCACCATTGTACTGGCTTCTTCCCTACTCACGGCAATCCTGATGTTTGCAATGGGACAAAAACAAGAAACCAAAAATGAGCTGTCCCACAGACAACAGGCAGGATACTATAATCTTACTGCCGAACAGGTAGAAGCACTGAAAAAAGACGAGCGCATCGCCTGTCAGATACAGGTAAAAACCGGCATCCTTTCCGAAATGGACGGATTTGATGTCAAACCATATTATGTGAGTGAACTGTCAGACCAGATCCGCATCGGAGAATTGGAGAGCGGCAGACTGCCGGAAAAGGAAAATGAGATCGCAGTACAAGCCCAGATGCTTAAAAAGCTTAATATCTCTCCCGCTGCTGGCAGCAGTGTGACGTTAACCTTCTATGATGGCAGCACAGAAACCTTTACCGTATCCGGCATTTTAAAAGGCAGCGATACGGCAAAGCAGTTTTCCGTATTCTTTTCCAAAAGCTATGCCGAAAAGGGAAGCCAGTTGAAAAGTATGCCATGGGAGGTGTATACCAAACTGTATAATGCCACAAATATGCGTCCGGATGAGTTTACGGATGCAGTATACCTGATTGCCAAGGATACAGGTATTGAAAGAAAATATGCAGTCCCGTCAAAAGCATTTACGGACTCCCTTTCTATCGATACACAGTCCGTAATGCTTTACAGCCTGGTAGGTGCAGTCATCCTGCTTGCCTGTATTCTTGTTATTTACGGCGTATTCTATCTGTCCGTCATCGGCCGGATTCATCAGTTCGGTCAGCTCAGGACCATTGGCATGACAAAGAAGCAGATGAAAAAGTTTGTTTCCCGCGAGGGACGTATGCTCTTTTCCCGTTCCGCACCAATTGGGATTGCAATCGGCGGTATTGCAGGATACTTAATGATTCCTAATGGATTTAACATCCTGAACACACTGCTGATCATCGCCCTTGTATTTATAATCATTTATATCATCACAATAATTTCCGTAAAAAAGCCTGCTAAAATAGCCTCAGCGGTTTCACCAATGGAAGCACTCCGTTATATGCCACAAAGCAGCATGAAAAAAGCATCGAACAAAAAATTATGCCGCAGGCTGACACCGTTTAATCTGGGCATGATGAACTTTTCTAAAAACCGGAAAAAAGCTGTTATCACAATGTGTTCCCTTGCTCTTGGAGGCATCCTCTTTATGACGGCAGCAACCTATATGTCCTCTTTTGATAAGAAACAGTTTGCCAGACAGGGTGATTTTGCAGATGCAGAATTTGTAATCTCCATTTCAAATGGCGCCATTGAATTAAACGAACACGGTATCAGCGGCATACAGGCCGATAATCCGATGAATCAGGAAATGATGAACCGTATTGCAGACTTAAACGGTGTAAAAGAAATAACTGCATACGAAAACCTGGGCATAAAATTTGATGCACCCAGTCATGATGAATATGGAACGGATGATAAGATTGCACTATTTGATAAAGCACAGATCAACGGACTTGATCAGTATCTGGAAGAGGGAAGTACGGATTACGACCGCCTAATAAGCGGAGATTACATACTTGTCACTGGAAGCGGCACTATGGAAGAAATATACGGCTGGCACTTTCAGGCAGGGGATAAGCTGCTTATCCACTATTTTGATGGTGAAAAAATGGCAGAAAAAGAATTGACTGTCCTTGGTGTTTTAAGTGATGCCTTCTACTATGCGAATCACGGATATGAAGGGTGGTTCATCATGCCGGATACTGTCGCTGATACAATGGTATCATACGAAAGTTTAAATACAAAATTGTGCATCTCCACGAAACCGGAACAGGAGGCAGCTATCGGCGAAGCATTACAGTCTATAATAGAGGCAGAACCAGAGCTTACGATGGAAACACTTGCGGAAAGAGCCGTTCTTTACGAAGCAAATGCCAGCCAGCTGCTCGGTGCCATCATCGGTCTTTCGGCATTTATTATGATGTTCAGCATTTTGAGCATGATGAATACCCTGATCACGAATATCGTGACCCGGAAACAGGAGCTTGCAATGTTAGAATCCATCGGTATGGGTAAGAGCCAGATTCGCCAAATGTTACTTGGAGAAAGCCTGCTTTTAGTCATAACCACCGTAGGCGTGACAATGACAATCGGTACACTGTGCGGCTACAGTCTGAGCCATACGCTTTATCAGATGGGTATCCATTATATGGTATTCCGGTTCCCGGCAGCATTAGCCCTTGTCTATGCAGGCGTCCTGATACTCGTACCATTCCTTATTACCCTTACAGCGATGAAAAGCTTTTCAAAAGAAATC
Organism: uncultured Lachnospiraceae bacterium; assembly: GCA_910585605.1. Lineage (GTDB taxonomy): Bacteria > Bacillota > Clostridia > Lachnospirales > Lachnospiraceae > CAG-590. The sequence goes on from CAJUFL010000013.1 coordinate 53,668, forward strand.
CTTGTAGAAAGATTACGGGGTATGGAAAACTAGTGAGTGTGCCCTGCCCGGTTCCGGCAGTAACGAATAATCCTGTCCTTAAAACCGATTCCTACAATTCCGATCAGTCCCGTAATCACAAATATGGTTAACGAAACCACCCAGTTTCCGTGCCGCATGGTCGAGCCAATCATAGTGGATGTGATAACTGACGGAATACGGGCAAGGGTAGATATCCTGATAAATTTTCCTACCTTCATTTCCGTGATTCCTACAATATAGGTAAGCATATCCTTAGGGGTTCCCGGTATAAAGAATAAGATAAACGTTGCCATATCGCATTTCCTGCTGTCCTGAAGCCATTTCCACGATCTTACTTTTTCTTCATGAAACAACGCATATAACAGCTTCTTGCCAAACCGTTTTGACATTGTAAATATGATTGCCGATGCCAATGTGCATCCCACCAGACAAATTACCATTCCTCCAATGGTTCCATATAAAGCACCGGAGAGCAGTTCTACTGGTTCTCCGGGAATAAAAGCAACGATCACCTGCAAAATCTGAATCCCTAAAACAATGAACAGCCCCTTGACACCCATCTTTCCTACCCACTGTTGCAGTCTGGCCTGACAATCCGGTTCGGACAATCTGCGAAAATACGGAAACAGCAAAATTGATATTCCTGCCACAAGTCCCACAAACAATATACAATATAATATAATCCGCATACGGGTCTTTTTCTCCATCTGTATATCCTCCTTCTTTTGTACCTGTTTCTATACAAAATTCGTAAGATACTTCTCCACTCCCCTGCCATAAGTTATCTGTAATCTTATCATATCGATTATCAGTCTTTCAAGGTTTACAGATACCAAAGCACTTTTTTTAAGTAAAAATTAAGAGACTTAACAGTCTTTCGTTTTATGATAATAGCCTTTTATTCTCTATTTTTTATCTATTTTATTCTTATTCCCCTGCATTCTATCCCTGTTGCCACAAACTAAAATGAAAAAACAGTTGATTTTTCTTAAAGATTATAGTAGATTAGCTTTTATCACATTTTAGTTTAAAAGAATAAATACAGCAGGTAAAAGAAAATGAATACAAAAAAGACAACTTTTTTTTCATGCCTCATCGGCGATAAACAATTTTATAAGATGGTACTGGCTGTCGCCGTACCCATTATGCTGCAAAACGGAATCACTAATTTCGTAGGACTTCTTGATAATATTATGATCGGACAGATTGGAACAGAACAGATGTCCGGTGCCGCTATCGTAAACCAGCTGATCTTTGTGTACAATCTATGCATTTTCGGCGGTGTATCTGGTGCCGGAATCTTTACGGCCCAGTATTTCGGTCAGAAGGACACCGAAGGTGTACGCAATACGTTCCGCTTTAAACTCTGGATGGCACTGGCTCTTACAACAATAACCATTGTGCTATTTTTAACAGCCGGAGAAGCTTTGATTCACATGTATCTAAAAGGAGAAGCAAATTCTACCGACGCAGAAGCAACCCTTATGTACGGAAAACAGTATCTGATGATCATGCTTGCCGGACTGCCTGCATTTATGTTTGGACAGGTCTATGCCAGTACTCTCCGGGAATGCGGTGAAACCGTACTTCCAATGAAGGCCGGCATCACTTCCGTCATAGTCAACCTTATATTTAATTATCTTTTAATATACGGAAAATTAGGATTCCCTGAACTGGGTGTACGGGGAGCTGCAATAGCTACCGTGCTTTCCCGTTACGTGGAGGTCTTTGTCATAGTCTTTTGGACACACCGCCATACAGAAAAGAATACGTTTGCAGAAGGGCTTTACCGCACCCTAAAAGTTCCTGGCTTTCTTGTACAAAAGATTCTGTTAAAAGGAACTCCTCTACTTTTAAACGAAACCCTATGGGCAGCAGGTATGGCAATGCTGACACAATGCTATTCTGTCCGCGGACTGAATGTTGTGGCAGGGCTTAACATTTCCAACACCATTAACAATGTGTTTAATATTGTATTTATCGCACTGGGGGATTCCGTAGCGATTATCGTAGGACAGCTCCTTGGTTCCGGAGATATGAAGAAGGCAAGAGATACCGATAACAAGATGATTGCTTTTTCCGTAGCCTGCTGTAGTGCAGTAGCACTGATCATGCTTATAATGGCTCCTCTTTTTCCGAGGTTTTATAATACCAATGCAGAAGCAAAAGCCCTGGCAAAACAGTTCATCATGGTTACTGCTATTTTCATGCCACAGAATGCTTTTCTGCACGCATGTTATTTTACACTGCGCTCCGGCGGTAAGACCATGATTACTTTTCTGTTTGACAGTGTCTTTATCTGGTGTGTCAGTGTAGTGATCGCCTTTACACTGAGCCGCTTTACTGTACTTCCGGTTATTGCAATCTATACTCTCGTACAGATTGGGGATATGATAAAATGTCTGGTAGGATTTATTCTGGTAAAAAAGGGAATCTGGCTGCAAAACATTGTATCTCAATAAGAGTTCGCTAAAGCTTTCACAGGTCATCAGCCTTTGCCCCAGTTGGTGACCTTTTATCATGTTTATTTTCCCTTTTCCCGGTAATAACTTATCCGTTCAGTCCGGTAATACCATCAACCGGCAGGGATAATACAATACCATTTGCCTCACTCTGCATTCCAAACTGCTTTCCGATAGCCTGCATAATCGCACGCTTATCTTCCTTTCTGGCAATGATCAGTATAATTTCCCGTTCCTGCTGTACACTGATTCCCCAGAATTTCTTCGCTTCTTCACTTCCAATCCGCCTGCTGTGGAACACCGTGCCGCCGGAAGCCCCCACAGGTCTTGCGGCATCCATAATCTCTTCGCTAAATCCCTGATTTACAATTGCCATGATCATGCTATATTCACTTTCCATCATTTCCACCTCATCCCTTTCTAAACACATCCTGCTGTTTTCCGGCTGCAATGTTTCCATTAATTTAATCATATGACCGTTACAACCGGACATTGCTATGGTAAATGCGATACCACTGTTCGGCATTCCAAGATGCAGCTTTCTGTGAAGCTTTACAAGCATTTCATCGGCAAACATTTTCGGCATCATACTCATAAGAATACTCTTTTCCCCTCCGTCAAGTCCCAGTGTATTCATTATCTCACTTGAGGCCGTGCCTTGTGCCCGGAAGTGATACTGTACTGGAACGCGTCCTTCTTTAAATAAATCTACAGCTTTTTTTTCCAGCTTTGGTATTGTAATGAGAAACAACATGCGAAAAACCATTTGGCTATGGTTATTTGTCATTTTCATATCCCTCCTCAAAGTCATAAATTTCATCCTCAGCATCCACAAAAGGAGCTTCCTGTAATATCGTTTTTTCCATTTTCTTCAGTTTATATTGATATTGCAGGCCCATAATCTGTATCGCTATCAATGGCGTCAGGGCAACTAATGCCACTACACCAAATGCATCTGTCATAATATTCCCGCCCACAGCTTCACAGGCTCCAATGCTTAAGGGAAGCAGGAATGTCGTGGTCATAGGTCCGCTTGCCACACCACCTGAGTCAAAAGCGATTCCTACAAACATTTTGGGAACAAATCTTGTAAAAATAAGGGCGATCACATAACCAGGTATGATAATCCAATGAATGGGAATTCCTGTCAGGACCCGCAACATGGATAACCCTACACTGACCGCTACTCCGATAGACAAACACCGGTTCATAGACTTGGCGGATACTGCACCATTGGTCACACTTTCCACCTGATGATTCAATACCTGTATCGCAGGCTCAGCCTTTACTATATAGTATCCAATCAGCATACCAATTGGCACTAACAGCCATTCCCAGCTCTCGGCAGCAACTTCTTTTCCCAGAAAGGAACCAACAGGGGCAAATCCCGCATTTACCCCACAAAGAAATAAAACCAGCCCTATGTAAGTATATCCAAATCCTACTACAATACGCTTAACCTGATTTTTCTGATAACGGCGGCTGATTATTTGGAAAATAACAAACACTACAGCCACAGGAACCAGTGAAACAAAAACTTCTTTCGCATATTGCGGCAGACTGAGCAAAAATTCCCGAATGACATCACGGGTAGTATTCACATCCGGCACTTCAATTTTTGTATATGCCGCTTCGGTGGGATTAAAAAAACAACCAAGAAACATAACGGCAAGAATCGGACCGATACTAGAAAGTGCCACCAGACCAAAACTGTCATCCGCAGCATTTCTATCACTTCTGACGGAAGCCAGACCAACACCCATTGCCATGATAAACGGCACAGTCATGGGTCCCGTGGTCACACCTCCTGAATCAAATGCAACTGCCAGAAAATCCTTCAGCACAAAAAATGACATTCCCAGCACTACCGCATATATCACAATCAATATAGTTGAAAACTTAACCTGAAATAAAATTCTAAATATCGCCATTGCAAGAAAGATTCCCACTCCCACAGCCACCGTCAGAATTAAAATATGGTTTGGAACCGACGGAACCTGCCCCGCTAACACTTGTAAATCCGGCTCGGAAATTGTAATAATCGCACCCATTGAGAATCCAATAAACAGAATCAGCGGAATTTTGCGGGTTTTGGATATATGGACACCAATTCCTTCTCCCAAAGGTGTCATTGACATCTCTGCTCCAAGCTGGAAAAACCCCATTCCTACCACCAGCATAACCGCACCAGTAAGGAACATTACCATGGTTCCCAGTTCTACCGGAATCAGGATAATGCTGATAAGCAGGACGATTCCTGTTATGGGCAAAACAGCTGAGAGAGATTCCAATATTTTTTGTTTTAATTTTAAGTTCACATTCTATTACCTCTTAAAATATCTGGGAATCCCCAAATATCATTCATATTTTCTGATATGCTATATGATATGATAGAAAAAAGAAAAAAGCAATAGCAATGTGCAGGTTACCTGATTTAAGCTTTTGCATTTATCTTTCCTCTACATTACGCTTAAATCCCACATAAGTCACAATAAAATAGACCAGATAAATTCCAAAAAACAGCAAAATACTTTTTAGAAAAAAGCTTCCCGCAAATACTGGCACTCCTGTTGATATTACAAACAATCTGCTGACAAACAAAATCATTTTTCCACTGATCACAATTGCCAGTATGGCAGGACAAAGGTAATAAACAGTTAACTGTTTTAGAATCAACTGATGAATCTCCCTGCGCCAAAGACCCAGCTTTGCCAGCACATCATACCGGAATCTGTATTTGGCCGAATCGCTTAACTGCTGTACCGACAACACGGTTACCGCCACACTGATAAAGACCAGTCCAATATAAAATAATGGTATGATAATAGAAGCCAGCATATATTTTACTTCAGGAATCAGATTCTCCCTTACCATACTGACCACCACATAAACAATAATATTATCAGAACCGCAGCGGATATCATCTTCCACTGTATCATCATTCGACTCATCAGACATGTCTGTTCTTTCTTCCTCCGACAGATCACCCAGCTTCTGCTGTAAATCTACCGGAATCTCTCCCACCATGTCCACAACCAATTCCTTGTAAAAAGGTGTCATCCTCTCCAAAACCGCATCCGGTACTATAATTACATAGTCTGCACCGTTATGTCCGTCCTGGGAAAAAGAATCAGAAACAATCCCTGCAAAGGAGAGCTGACTTTTTCCTGATGCATCCCCAATCTGTAAATCTTTTCCGATTTCCTGAACCTGCTCATATAACCGAGGTTTGATCTGAACCAGATATTCGTCAGGATTGATGGTTATTTCCTTATATCCCAGCATCCTCCGCAAATGGTTATAATCCGATATCCCCATGTATGTGTCATACTGATAATACACATTTTCATTTTTTAAAAAGGCTTCAATCTCCGGCATATTGGGACTTCCATCCGCATTACGGTACATTGTTCCCCACGCATTTAAATGCGTCAGCATCCAGGTATTAACCTGATTATCCTGATCCGTATAAATATGATAGGAATAATACTCCGACGGTGTACCGTTCTCATCAATCACCGCCCTTTCATCAGCGAAATCATCTTCTATATTTCTGCTATAGACCTGCACATCAAACGGAAATTTGTCCTCTAAGACCGTGTTTTCATACTCACTAAACATCAGGGCATAGGAAGCCCCCATCAGGGCAAGGGTAAATAACGCCGTCAAAGTACCCATCGTAAACTGCATGGTTCTCACCTTTGAAGCAAACTGCCGCAACAAAAATAAATTCTGTCCTTTGTAAATTCCGTTTCCCTTCTTCCGTACATAACAGATAATCCATGCAGAAAGTCCGATATAAAAAAGGTAAATCGTAAGCACCAGTCCAATCAGAAAAAAAACAATCTCTAACATATTGGAAAGTGAACCAAACACTGTCCAGAATAAAAAGATGAAGACGATAGAAAGAGGAAACAGAAGCTTTTTCAGCCCTTCATGCTTTTCCTTTATCTCCTCATTCTGCCGTTTTGCATTCATCAGTGCATGAATATTCATTTTCTTAAATTTACGCCTGCACCTAATCAGTGCTATCCAATAACAGCCCACATAACAAAGTGTAGTCATTAAAATGGTTCCTGCATGAAATGCAATATGCAGATGAAATTCCATTCTCACCATAGCATACATAACAGAGAGCAATACCTGTTGAAACAGCACCCCTAAAAGGAGTCCTAAGAAAAAAGAGACTCCGCCGAGTAGAATATTTTCCCGGATATAAAGCTTAGACACCGTTTTCTTTTTCATTCCCAAAAGCAGATAAATTCCAAATTCACTGCTCCTTTTTTCCAGCATGAACCGCACCATGTAATTAATCAGCCAGGCAACAATCAGCATGATAAACACCGTTGCAAGACCAATCATCACCTCCATCATTCCCTCTACTTCAAAATGGATGGAAAGCCCATTTTGAAAAATGAGACTGCTGAACGCATACATCAATGCCGTGACCACTGTCATCGTAAGGATATATACCAGATAATCCTTTACAGACCGTTTCATATTACGAAAAGCAAGCTTATTTAGCATCAGACAGCTCACCTCCTGTTAAAGACAATACATCCAAAATCTCCTGTAAGAAAATCTTCCGGCTCTTTTCTCCTCTCACCAGTTCATGAAAAATCTTCCCATCCTTTAAAAATAAAATCCTCCCACAATAGCTTGCCGAAAAGGCATCATGGGTCACCATGAGAATGGTCGCCGCCATGCTCTGATTCAGCTTTGTAAATGTTTCTAATAATGTCTGTGCCGCATTGGAATCCAGTGCTCCGGTAGGTTCATCCGCAAGCAGTAATTTGGGATGGTTTACCAACGCCCTGGCACAGGAGCACCGCTGTTTTTGTCCTCCCGATACCTGATATGGGAATTTTTCCCTGATATCCGCAATTCCCAGTAATTTCAGAATTTCACTGCAATTTTCATTAATTTCCTTTTTCTTTCCACCTTGCAGGGTTAGTGCCAAAATGATATTTTCCTCAATGGTCAGGGTGTCCAAAAGATTGTACTCCTGAAACACAAAGCCCAGATTATCCTTTCTGAATTCGGAAAGTGCATCCTCCGACAGCTCCGTAATATCCGTATCCTCATAATAGATATGCCCGGCAGTCACGGTGTCTATCGTTGCCAGCATATTTAACAGGGTAGTCTTTCCGGAACCGGAAGCTCCCATCACACCGATAAACTCTCCCTTTTCCACGTGGAAACTGACCCTGTCAACTGCTTTTGTCACATTGGATTCGTTTCCATAATATTTTTCCACATCACATACCCGAATGTAATCTTTCACGTCCATCACTCCTCATCTATCATATATAGTGTGCATTTGCGAAACTCCACTGTTCCAGACCTCCGCCTCACAATATAATACTGTATTATATCCTCTTATATTTTCATATAAAAATAGATTAAAGTTATCTTAAGATTTCATAAGATAACTTCAATCCATTTCTTCTCTGGTTATATAATTACTGATTGGAAACTCCAAAAACATCCTCGTTCCTGTTCCATATTCCGACCAAGCCCGTATCCCGATTCCCAGCTTATCACAAAGCTTCTGGCAAAGATACAATCCCATACCGGTGGAACGTTCATGATTCCTCCCATTACTACCGGTAAATCCCTTTTCAAAGATACGGGAAAGCTCCTCTGCCGGAATCCCAGTCCCGTTATCTTCAAGCACTAAAATCACACCATTTGTTTCTCTCCTTGTATAAATATGAAATACCGGTATTTTTCTTTGATACTTTACACTGTTTTGTATCATTTGGTTCAAAATAAATGCAATCCACTTCTGATCTGTATACACCTTATCTTTACAATCCACATGAGCATTTACGTGATTTTGAATCAGCAGCAGCCGGTTCTTGTTAAGTACCCCGGACACCACTTCGTTAAGGCTTGTCTCCTGAATCAGGTAATCTTTATACACATTTTCCGAACGGGCATAGTAAAGTGCCATATCCACATAATTTTCAATCTTCTGGTTCTCAAGGGTGATCGTATAAAAATCCTCCTTTATCCCTTTGCCCTCTTCTGCTGACAGGGAATGGCGTCTGTTCTCGCAAAGCAGGGAAATACTCGTAATCGGTGCCTTAATCTCATGCACCCAGCTTTCAATATATTCCCTGTAATCCTTCCACTCATCTTCCATCTGCCGGATTCTTTCTATTACAGACTTATTCGATTTTCGAATCATTTCCCGATATAATCTGTCCTCCAGCCGGAAAGAATCTGGCAGCAGTTCCCCTAGCAGATATCTCTGATCCACTTTTTCCAGAATCTGTTCCATCTGATAGAAATGTTTTCTTCTGTTCAAATAGGTGGCAAAGAACCAAATAATCAAGAGCATCGTCCAGAAAATCACAATCAGGATGATATTCGCTTTCCCATATCCTGTCACTTTCAAAAATCCTGCCACTACACACATGCAGACCAGATGCAGAAGCAAAAGCAGACTCTTATCCCTAAAAAAATCTATCAACTTCATATGCGGTAGCCAATCCCCCTTTTTGTTTCAATAAAATCCTGCACACCAATAGAATTCAACTTTTTACGGATTCCTGTCATATGCACACTTAAAGTATTATCATCAATAAAAATCTGATTCTCCCACAGGTATTCAATCAAATCCATTCTGGCAACAAATTCTCCTGAATGTTGGAACAAAAGATGCAAAATCTTCATCTCGTTTTTCGTCAGTTCTACCTTTTTCTCCTGAAAGATCAGACAGCATTTTGAAATATCCAGCTGCACACCTTTTTTCTCAAGCAGAATCGTCTCTTTTACTTCCATGCCCTTCGTGCGTTTTAATACGGCTGCAATCCTTGCCAAAAGAATCGGTGCCTGATACGGCTTTGCAATATAGTCATCCCCACCTTTAAGGATTCCATTTAATTCGTCCATGGAATCCGTTCTGCTGGTCAAAAATATGATGGGTATTTCTGTCTGTTCCCGAAGCTGCATACAGATATCAAATCCAGAAATGCCTGGCAGATTGACGTCCAAAAGCACCAGATCCGGTTTCTCCTCTTTTATCCGGCACACAATATTTTCAAAGGTATCAGGTGCTGTCACCTGATACATCGCATTTTCCAACAATACTTTTAATTCCCGCCTTATGGTTTTCTCATCTTCTACCACAAATATATGCATTATCTCTGCTCCTGTTTTTCTATTGAAAAAGCATACCGGACAATGGAATACCGATATGCTTCCCTACTACATCTCATGTTAAAATTTTCATGATTATACTCTTTCCCATCCTTCATCTGGTATTAACGGTTTAAAATATCCTTTAATACAGTTAGGGTTTCTAATACATATTTGGACATGCGTCTTTTCCATTATGCCAGATTTATCATATACAGGCTTTCCCTCAATAAATATACCTCTTACACTATCATAACTTCTTTTACTATTCTCTTTGTTATATTGATGTAGCCGTTCAATTACAGCACAATCTAATTCCCTCAGCAGCAAATCATTGCTTCCTCGTACATCTCGATTAATCGGCATATCTTTTTCAAGCACGGAAAGTTCAAATGACAATATATCATAGCCTGTTTTTAAAATCTGGGAACTTCCATAATCTGTCAAATCCAAGCAATGTCCTAAACTAATAACTGCTCATGATGATATAAAACTTTTTTGAAAGTTATTTCATCACAGCCATGAAATGCCAGCGTCAGATTTGGTAAATTACTATACATAATTCTACCTCTTGTTTTGTGAACTGATTCTGCTAAATCTATAACGCTCCGAAAACTCCCCATCATCCTGAATAATTTGGGATTTTATCAAATTCTCATGAGATAGTTTTTTAGCATCTTTATCTGACATTTTTTATAGAATTTAGATATTCCTGCATTTCCTTAACATAGGTTACTTTTTCACGCTCTATCAATTCAATAGATGACATGATATTCACCTCCTTATCTTTTGTCAAACCGTCTTCTATTATTTTATCTCTCACAATATAATACATCTCCTTTATAGATGAACTTATATTATGAATATTAAAAAAAATGTAGAAACTTAACGTATTGTGACTACATTATAGAACATATTCCAAGAAAAAACAACAAAATTCACTTTTTTAAATTTTGTATATACCTATTGGCATTGGCTTCTATTTTCGTTCCATTCAAAAAGTAATTTTACAGTTTTATGTATTTTTTCTCAAGCAAAAGTTTGATAACTTCGTAGAAAATATCCTCTATGATATCCATCATGTCCAGACGAAAACGGTTGATGGTTCTAAAATCTGGTTTGTTGCCTCCGGCAATCCACATGAAATTTGTATTTTTCGTAGCACTTTTGCAATCTGGCGGGAAGAGTATGTATTCTGGGAGAATAATAAATCATGACCTTCAGCATCATCCTTGGATGATACGCAAGGCAGCCGCCCCCCTTTATATCTGTCGTAGAATAGTTCCAACTCCAGATTGTCCACAACTGTATTTACGCCCCCGCACCAGATGATTTTTATGAGCGAAATCTTTAAATTGCAGTGGTGATTGTAACTGATCCATAGTATAACCTTTAAATGCAGGAATACCTTATTATATCATATGTCACCAGTTTTCAAAGAAAATTGATGACCTGCTTGCGTATCAGCGCAATTCATCATATCACATAGTGAGGTAGAAATGGAGAACGGCATGGTAACCGCTCTCTATTTTTTTGCAGAAAGAAAGAGGGTAATCCCTCAAGCCACTTCATGACTTTTGGGACACCCTCATAATACCATTTAGATTTACTATATATATCCTATTTTCAATTATACAATCATCAAAATAATTCTATAACCGAAACATATAACAGATTTTAATAATTCTCTGCCCTGAGTTTGAAATAACTCTGTGGATGTGCACAAACCGGACATTCCTCCGGTGCCTGAGGTCCTACATGGATATGACCGCAGTTCGCACACTCCCAGATCATATCTCCATCTCTTGAAAATACAAGACCTCCTTCTACATTTTCCAACAGTTTCTTATATCTCTCCTCATGTGCCTTTTCAATCTCTCCAACCATCTCAAAAGACTTTGCAATATCCTCAAAACCTTCTTCTCTTGCTGTTGCGGCAAATTCCTTATACATATCCGTCCATTCATAGTTCTCACCTGCTGCCGCATCCTTCAGGTTGGTAACGGTATCTGGAACTGCCCCTCCATTTAAGAGCTTAAACCACATTTTGGCATGCTCTTTCTCGTTATTAGCTGTCTCTAAAAAAATATCAGCAATCTGATTATAACCATCTTTTTTTGCTTTGCTTGCATAGTAAGTATACTTATTGCGTGCCTGGGACTCTCCTGCGAATGCTGCCTGTAAATTAGCCTCTGTCTTTGTTCCTTTTAAGTCTGCCATGTTTTCATCCTCCTGATCTTCTTTTCCTAATAATAAACTCCTGTTATATTACCCGGCTGTTCATACTGCCATATCATAAAATAGGAATCATTACTATTTATTAATTCTATCAGATAAGTTCACATATCGCAATCCCTTTTATATAAAAAACTTAAAATATTTTTAAATTTCTTTCCTCTTTTTAATCTTCCGCTCCGGCAGCTCTGTATACATTGCATCCACCATCTCCTGCAATAACTGTTTATTGTCTATAATGGTAACCGGCAGCATCGGTTTTGCACCTTCATATGGTGATTCCGGTTCGCTGTCCGGCATATACCTCCTGCCAGCCTTCGTATCCTTTATCATAAATCCGTTTTCATAAATCCCACCAAAAATCCGCTCCCGGTAATAGAAAATATAACCTCCCATCATCGGAATATTACGGATTTCTCCCAATTCCGATAATTGTTCCATAATATATGCTGCAAGTTCCTTGTTATCTGCCATTGTACTCCTCCTGTCATATTTCTTTCAATGCCTTCATCCTATTTTGAACATTTTCTTCAAATTCTTCATCCGTAAATCGAGGATCTCTGGTTTCTTTCCATATGGAACACGGAATCTCCTGACACTTCCCACAATTATTCATCCCTTTTTGGTTTACAACACAATCATAAATTGGACATGCTTTTCCATCCGGAGCATGAAAGACCTCCCCTTTGCATTCATTACAGCCTTTGCAAAGATTTCCATAGCATCCACATTTACTGCAATCCGTTCCGCAACAGCTTAATCCATTCATTTGTATATGCCATCCTTTCGTTTTTCTATATTTATCATATGTCACCAATTTTCGGAGAAAACTTCGTTTGCTGCGATAGTCGCCAAATGTATATACAAGTATCTACGCTTGGCCCATTATCCGCACAAATGATGACCTGCTTGTGTATCAGCACAATTCATTATATCAAAATGTCAGATCTGATATTGTAAAAAAACGACTTATTTCACATGTTTCGTTTTGGGGCAGACTGTTGCCATGTTTGAACGCATATTCCCTTGCCTCCTTTATGTTCATAGTGTGAAACCTTTTAAAATCATGGAGAAGATGTGCCTGGTCTGTATATCCGTACTGATGTACCGCATCTAAGACCTGAAACTCTGGCTGAAACAAAATGTCATTCCATAAATACTGATACCTGACTAAAGAAGCCAGACGTTTCGGAGAAATTCCAATGTTTCCCTGAAACAGCCGTTCCAGATGCCTGCTGCTCGCATGAATATCCTTTGCCAGCTGTCCAATTTCTACATTTCCTTTTCGTTTCAACAGTTCCAAAACCGCATCAGTTAAAACCGTATTCCTTCTCTCTGAATGAATATGTTTCAGCAGGTATTCTTCTGCCAGCCGGATTCTGCTTTCCATATCGGTAATATCAAACAAACATGGAGATATCACCCTTTGTAGCTTGGAAAAATGATGCCCCACCTCAAAAAAAGCATTTCTCGTGTTCGACATGGATTCTTCCGAAAAAAGAACAGCACACCATGCAAAAAAACGGATTGCAAATATGGACACCACTTTCTCCTCATCATTAGCATCATATGTCGTAAATGTCCTGTCATCAATTCCACAGAACCCTCCGTCAATCCGGTTATTAGTAAAATCTACCGTAAAAATAATATCTACGCAGGTGTCCGGCGTCACAATCCCCCTCGTTGGTATATCTGTTTTCCTATGCCTGTATGGCTCTTTTGTTCCCCAGAAACATTTTATATACGGTTTTAGCGCTTCACATGGCGCAAATTCCATATAAGATTCATTATGTGCAAAAGGCGTAGCGGTAATTGGATGATAAAAAACTCTCATTTCCGACATCTCCCATCTAACGTAGTAATTTTTATACAAAACTGTCTGTCTTCGTACCATGACAACACTTACATTCCAAATCTGATTTCCAAAGTCAACAACCCTGTGGCAGTCGCCAAACGTGCATGCAAGCACGCACACTTGGTGCGTTCTCGCAGGAATCAATATTTTCTGGTATTGATACTATATTCGTGCTATGATGGCTATAATATAGTTATAGTAATTTTACAATAATTTCAGATATCAGGCAACTTATCCATGATTACCGAAAGAGAGGGATAGAATAAATGAAACAGAAACATAATGATTACATCGCCATTCCAGCATTTTTAAAGGTAGAAAACGGTGCACTTGACAGAATTGGCACTTATTTAAAAGATAGTGAAATTCAAAAGGTTGTTATTTTTTTCGGAAACGGATTAATTGATATGTTCGGAAGTACCGTTATGGAATCCCTGCTGCATGCAGACATTGAAGTTTTGGAATATCAGGAGTTAGACTCGGTGTGCTTAGAAGATATCACAGCCCTTGCTTTCAGTCTTCCGAGTAAAACACAGGCGGTGATCGGTCTCGGTGGCGGCAAAGTCATTGATGCCGCAAAATACAGCGGATTTTTACGCAAGCTTCCTTTTATCAGTGTCCCCACCTCCGCTTCCAGCGACGGATTCTCCAGTGCCAGTGCATCCATTCTGATCGATGGCAGGCGAAATTCCGTTCCTGCCAGAATGCCCTATGGCATCATCGTGGATACTGCAGTAATCAAAAGTGCACCAAAACACTTTCTGTATTCCGGTATCGGGGACATGGTATCAAAAATCACCGCACTATACGACTGGCAGTATGAAGAGGATAACGGTTATGCGGAAGTAAATGATTTCGCCATGATGATTGCAAAAAAAGCAGTCAACAGCTTCGTCAGGACTCCTTTTTCCGATATCCGGGATGATTTATTTTTAAAAGAATTACTGGATTCTCTGGCCATGAGTGGCGTTGCAAACGAAATTGCAGGAAACAGTGCACCTACCAGTGGCAGTGAACATTTAATTTCCCATGCCCTGGATAAAATACTGGAAGTTCCCCAGCTTCATGGCATTCAGGTAGGCATTGCAACATATCTGATGAGCGTCGTGCAAAACCACCGCTTTAAACGGGTGCATACCATTTTTACGGATACCGGATTTTTCGATTATGTGGAAACTCTGGCATTGGATGTAAAAGATTATAAAAATGCCATTGACCTTGCCCCTTCCATTAAACCATTCCGACATACTTATATCCACGAGGAAACATACAGGCAACAGGCAAAAGAACTGCTTTATCACGATAGCACTTTAAAACAACTCTTCCATGTCTGAAAAACCAGCCTTTCGTAAGCAGCAGAGATATCAAAACTGTTATCTTAAAATCCATATAGCAGCTTTGCCATGCCTAATTCATTATAGAAGAAGAACCGACATAAAAACATAACTGCTATATAGATAGCCGCTTCATATTTGCAATACTCTATTGGCATTATATCCTTTTTGGTTATAGAAACATATAACCGGAATATGAAAAATCCCAGTATCGCTCCAGCAGTGTTTGCAATCAAATCATCAATATCTGTACTCCTGATATTTAAGAGCTGACTGATCTCTACCAGCAGGGATAATGATATTCCTGCAATCAAAACAGATTTCATTTTATTTAACTTTGGCCAGATTAATGGCAGTAAAAATCCAAGCGGCATAAACAGTACTATATTGAGCCCATAATATAGTACATAGTTATAATATTCCACATATTCATTTTTAATATCGGAAAACGGAATCAAATTTAACCTGTCTGGATGAAACTCCATCCCATACTGTTTAATGTGAAATATCGTGCCCGCACCCGTAACATAAAAAACACCAAACAGATACACTGCAAAAACAGCCAGCAATAATATATGTCCACCTGTTTTTTCCATATTTCTTCTCTTATACATCAGACCATATATCACTATCATTATCGCTGCCGGTATCATAATTACCCAAAATTCATATCCTGTCATTATCAAATCTTCCATAAGTAAACCTCCACTTCTCACTGTCATAACAGACATTATAACATAACCCATCTCACTGTTTTTTTATTATTTATGAAAAAATCCTTACAAAAAATCTTTAAAAACTTAAGGAATCTTAAGAATTTTTCTATTGATATTGAAAAGAAACTATGATAACTTGAGTTTTGTGAAATTTATGTGTAATTATAATTTTGAAAAAGGAACAGAGACAGAAGTCTGCTTTGTTCCATAGATGGAGGCAGATATGAATAACGTTTTAGAATATCTTGAGGCAAGTGCGGCGGCCTTTCCTGATAAAATCGCTGCAAGAGATGACAAAATCTCATGTACCTACAAGGAACTGCTCTCCGATGCAAGGCGAATCGGCACAATGCTTACGACGAAAACAGATATCAGGAAACCGATAGCTGTTTTTATGGATAAGAGTGTTGCCACATTAAAATATTTTATGGGCATCCTTTATGCGGGATGCTTTTACGTACTGGTAGACCCTTCTTTCCCTACAGCGAGAATCCGGCAGATTCTTGATGTATTGGAATCCGATATCGTGATAACAGAGCATTCCAATGAAGAAAAACTTAAAAGTACCGGATACGACAAAGAAATAATCTATTTCGAGAAACCATTAAAGGATACATCCATACAGGAATCCAACGAACAGCTTATGGCTGTGCGGCAAAGACTGACAGATACGGACCCTGTTTATTGTAATTTCACTTCCGGTTCTACCGGTGTTCCAAAAGGCGTCTTAATATGCCACCGCTCTGTCATTGATTTTATCGAACAGTTTACAAAAACATTCCATATTACCGGTGAGGACATCATCGGCAATCAGGCTCCCTTTGATTTTGATGTATCCGTAAAGGATATCTATAGTACCCTGAAAACAGGAGCGACTTTAGTGATTATCCCAAGATCTTATTTTATGTTTCCCAATGCGGTCGTAGATATGTTAGATGATCATAAAGTGACTACTTTGATCTGGGCGGTATCGGCTCTTTGCCTGTTAAACCGCTTACACGGACTAAAACATAAAGCCCCCTCCCATATCAATAAGATTTTATTCAGTGGAGAAATGATGCCAATCAAACAGTTAAATGTATGGCGTTCCTATTATCCTAATGCCATGTTTGTCAATCTGTACGGACCGACCGAAATCACCTGCAACTGCACATATTATATACTGGATAAAGCATTTTCAGAGGACGACAGGCTTCCGATGGGACAGGCATTTGCAAATGAACGGGTTTTTTTACTGGATGATACTGATAACGAGATTTTGACAGGACAAACAGAAACCTCCGGTGAGGTATGCGTAGCCGGCACTTGCCTTGCCCTTGGTTATTATAATAACCCTGACGCATCCAAAAAAGCGTTTACCCCTAATCCATTACAATCCAAATGGTCTGAAACCATATACAGGACTGGCGACCTTGCATATTACGGTGCTGACGGGCTGCTTTACTTTGCCGGAAGAAAGGATTTTCAGATTAAGCATATGGGACACCGCATTGAACTGGAAGAAATTGAGAGTGTACTCGGGAGCGTCAGTACGGTTGAACATGCCTGCTGCTTCTTTGATGAGAAAAAAAGCAAAATAGTAGCTTTCTATGCAGGGACGGCTGATAAAAAGGAAGTACTGGATGAGATGAGAAAAAAGGTTCCTGAATACATGCTGCCCAACGTTCTCCGCCCCCTGGAATCGCTGCCTCTTACCAAAAACGGCAAAACAGACAGAAAACTTCTGAAAGAAATATATGAAAACCAAAAGAAAGGTTGAAAGAGTGGATTATATGCAGCAGGATATGTTTCGATCAATAGCTTCCGATTATGAAACACCCACATATGTGTTTGATATGCGGGCACTGGCACAACGGGTTGATTTTATCAGAAAACTGCTTCCTAAAGAAACCAAGCTTTGCTTTGCCATGAAAGCAAATCCATTTATGGCAGGTGTTCTCGCAGATATGGTGGACAGGCTGGAGGTCTGCTCCCCGGGCGAATATGAAATCTGCATCCGGGAACAGATCGATCCTGAAAAGATTGTAGTATCGGGTGTAAATAAAACCCTGGCATCCATGGAACGAATCTTATCTTATAGCCACGGTGCAGGCATCTATACGATTGAATCAGAGCTCCACTACCAGATATTAAAGCAGTGTGCTGGTAGAATAAACAAAAGGCTTCAAGTACTGTTACGGCTTTCCAGCGGCAACCAGTTTGGCATGGATGAGCCCACATTAGAACGGGTACTTGCATCCATACAGACTGACAATATCGCAGATATAATCGGAATCCATTACTATGCAGGTACACAAAAGAAGATGTCAAAGCTGGAAAATGAACTACAGCAGTTAGAGATTTTTGGTGCAAAACTAAAGGAGAAGTATCACATCTCCGATATGGAGCTGGAATACGGTCCCGGACTGATGGTATCCTATTTTGAAGATGCCAGTCCATCGGAACTTACCGCATCCGATGCAAAAAAACAACTTGAAACCCTTAATAATCTTTTATCCGACATGCATGCTTACGGAAATATTTCTATAGAACTGGGAAGATTCCTAACTTCGGACTGCGGATATTATATGACACAAATTATGGATATCAAACATACCGGTAAAGCCGGATTTATCATTGTAGATGGCGGAATTCATCAAATTAACTATTTCGGACAGATGATGGGTATGAAAAAACCATATATACAGCTTGTAAAAGCAAACAGCCATGAAACAGATATACCGGAAAATGCCGGAAAATGGACAATATGCGGTTCCCTTTGTACAGTGAATGATGTACTTGTCCGCCAGATAGAACTGGATTCCTTTGAGACAGGAGACTTTCTGGTGTTTGAGCGATGCGGTGCTTATGCCGTAACAGAAGGCATGGCATTATTCTTAAGCCGGGAACTGCCACAGGTGCTTTTAATTGACTTGGATGGAAATATCCGTATTTTAAGAAAGAAAACGGAAATCAATATATTAAACAGTAAAATGGAGGAAAACTAATATGGAAAAACTAATTGAGATTTTGGAAGAGATTTTACCAGGAGAGGATGTGAAAAACTGTACTACACTTGTGGATGACCACATCCTGACTTCCTTTGATATCTTATCTCTTGTATCCGAGATTGAGGATGCATTTGATGTGGAGGTATCTCCGGCAGAGCTGACACCCGAAAATTTCAATTCTGCCGCATCACTCTGGGAAATGATTGGCAGATTAAAGGAGGAGAATTAGATTGGAGTATCATTTACTGACCTACAGTCTGTTGTTCCTGCCTATCGTTGCTATTTTATATCAGTTTACACCTGCCCGGCTCCGCTGGATTGTTCTGCTTGCTGCTGACTATCTCTTTTTCTGGATGGTCAGCAAATGGCTGATCATTTTCCTGTTCATCGCAACACTTACCACATATGGAACAGGCAGGATTTTAACTTATGTAACGGAACACTCCACCGTAAAAGGAAAACAACTGACCAAAAAGAAACGATGTGTTCTTGCACTGGGAATTGCAATCACTCTGGGTATGTTAATTGTATTCAAATATTTAAAAATATTTGGACTTTCCCTAATTGCACCCATTGGTATATCCTATTACACCCTTCAGACAATATCTTATATGACTGATGTATATCGCGGAACCATAAAAGCAGACACCAACTTCGCAAAAGTTGCTCTCTACCTAAGCTTCTTTCCACAAATCATAGAAGGTCCCATCAGCAGATATTCGCAAACAGCAGATGCCCTCTTTGCAGGCAGAAGCATTGAATACTGCAATCTGACATATGGGTATCAGCGCATTCTATGGGGACTCTTTAAAAAAATGATGGTTGCAGACCGACTTGCACCTGTTATTTTTAAAATATTTGGAGACTATGAAAAATACGACGGTGCAGCTGTAGCTGTAGCCGTTATCTGCTATACGATTCAGCTCTATACGGAATTTTCGGGCGGCATGGACATCATTTTAGGAAGCGGCGAAATATTTGGCATAACTCTTCCTGAAAATTTCCGCCAGCCGTTTTTTGCCAGCAGTGCTTCTGACTTCTGGCGCAGATGGCATATTACACTTGGAACATGGTTAAAAGATTATATCTTTTATCCGCTATCACTGGCAAAGCCTGTAAAGAATTTTGCAAAGAAAGTCAAGGCTTCCTGTGGCATCCGTGTCAGCAGGTTTGTGGCACCCACCATTGCCCTGTTCTTTGTATGGCTTTCAAACGGTATCTGGCATGGTGCAGGATGGACATATTTATTTTACGGTATGTACTATTTTGTACTGATATTTATAGAAAACATAACGGAAGAACCTATCGGAAAACTCATTACAAAATGGAATATCCATACAGAGAAACTGGGATGGCGGTTACTTACCGCTTTCAGACTCTTTATCATCATCAATGTGGGCGAGCTGTTTTTCCGTGCCCCAAGCGTCACCCAGGGCTTCGGCATGCTTGGAAGAATACTGACAAACTTCCACATTTCCATACTGAATGCAATGGATTTTGGACTGGATAACTATGATATCCTGCTTTCCATGGCTGGAATCTTCATTGTTCTCATGGTAGATATTATCCACGAAAAAGGGATTTCTATCCGTGATAAAATTGCTTCCTGCAGGCTGCCGGTACGCTGGGGATTCTGGTATGCAGTGATTTTCTTTATCATCATATTGGGGGCTTATGGTGCCGGTTATACCGTTGTAGATATGATTTATGCAGCTTATTAGGAGCGTTAAAGGGATATTGGAGGAACAGGAAATTGAAGTTAAATAAAAATATATTAAAATGTGTCGGATTTTTGCTTGGCCTTATTATACTGCTTATCGCCACATCATACTCTTTCCGCCGCAAGGACGGGCTCTACGTGTATGATTCCCTTTCTGTCAATGTAAAATCTGCAGATATCAAAGCGGAACCTGCTGACAGCTTAGACGTCCTTTTTTTCGGTGACAGTGAAAGTTATGCAGCTTTTTATCCCAATTATCTGTATTCAAAATTCGGATATACTTCCTTTGTCTGTGGTACGGCTGCTCAAAAAATCTGCGATACTTATGCAATCTTAAAAAATGCTTTTGAAACCCAGTCTCCAAAAATCATTGTCCTGGAAACAAACTGTCTTTTCCGGAAACTGAAACCAAAAGAGAAAAAACCAGATCTTGCTATGGACTATCTGACAGATACCTTTCCTGCATTTGCAAATCACACAATGTGGAAAGGATGGGCAAGAAAGCTTCTGCCCAAAAGCAGGGACGTAAAGCGGCGAAAAGAAAAAGGATTTATCGTAAGAGAAAATGTAATTCCTTATAAAGGCGGCAATTATATGCGTAAGACAAAGAAAAAGTGCAAGGTTCCAAAGGAAATAACCGCTTATCTAGAAAAAATCATTGACCTGTGTGAGGAAAACAATGCTACTCTTCTTTTGGTAAGCACACCATCCCCAAAGAATTGGAATTATAAGAAACACAATGGTACAAAGCTTTGTGCAGATACCTATAATATTACCTATATCGATCTCAATCTGGATAAGGGCATTAACATCGACTGGTCATCTGATACCAAAGACGGCGGCGACCATTTGAATCTTGCCGGAGCAAAAAAAGTAACGAAATTCATGGGCAAATATTTCCGTGAAAACTTTGACCTGACAGACAAACGGAATAATACGGAAAAGAAATAAAAATCAAAGGACAGTCACACTAAGACAAATTTTGTAGACTGTCCTTTCTATCCCCTTAAATTCCGCCATATATCATTTTTTTCATAAAACGAGCAACGGTTTCACTTTATCCTCAAAAAAATCTGCAACATCATCTTTAGACGGATTGCCAGCATAATATAACAGCTCACTCCTCTTCGCTTAACATCCATATCTGCTTAAGAGGTATCTCTGCCCTGATAGCAGGACTTAAGCTTTCATAATTCTCAAACAGTTCCCTGATCACATCATTGGAATCCCACAGGCGGATTCTGAAAAACTGCTTCGCTTCTTCCCTTGCAACACTGTCCTTGAATCCACTCCATGATACCAGCAGACCATACTCCGCGTTTACGTTATTCATCACACCACCAAGCTGATCTAATGTAGGGCGGTCTATCGGTGCGTCCTGTGATTTTACCTGAACACAAATCTTAGGCGAACCAAAACCCATCTCTCCTCCGGCTGCCAGCAAATCTTTTCCACCGTCTGCCCCCGGCTTACTGTGATATACCGTAAAACCTTTTGCCGTCAATATTTCCTCAATCAAATCCTCCATCTTATATCCCTGAAACTTCCGAATAATGTACTTTGCGATAGAATCATAGATTGCCTCCTCCAAATCCGTCTGGGAATCGGAATCCGTATCATCTGCATCCCCAAATGATACAACATTTCTTGCCGGAACCTTCCAGTTATTTTCCGACATTGCATGAATCCGCCTTTCGGCATCATTTCTGGTAATCTTACAAACCGTCATAAATGCCCCGAACGAATATAAAATATCCTGGTCAAAATTATTTCTCGGAATATCCTTTGCAAACCAGTCTACTGTTCTGTAATGATAGTAGGGACTGCCATTCTCCTCTGCATACTGATATTCTCCTGTTATTTTCCCAATATGTATCGTATTTGTGCGCTTGCTTGGCAGAACAACCCAGTCCCCAACTTCCACCCGATGAGCGATAGGATAAATCTGGGAAGCCCAGTTCTTTAAGGTATTTATCTTTTCCGAAGGATATACCTCCTGTAATTTTTGCAAAAGCTTCTCCCTGTTTTTATATTGGTTCAAATCAATATTCAGATGGTTCCATGTAAGATAAATCTTGCCATCTGCCAAAAACTTTTCTTCAAACTGTCCTCTTTTTCCTGCTCTGAATAACCAGATTCCCATTGGTATCTCCTCCTTTTTATCAATTGTTCTGCTTAGGTAATTGGGAACGCTCAATTTTCCCTGCTAATAACTGTATCTGACATATAATCAAAACATTTATATCCCTGAATCTCCTCTTAACTACTTTGTTTTTAGACGTTTACAAACGCCACAAGCCGCATAAATACGGCATGTTTTTGTTGCAAATTAAAATATCTCCTCACGGTTTATGGTATAATAGAATTACTATAAACTAACTACCAATCCCCGAAAGGAGACATTTATATGATACCACATATCTAGAATCTCCATAATAGGTTAATTTATAATGCTTACCCTCTGATGCTATTTCAAATCCAAAGTTTTCCAAACTATTTCTTAGAGATTTTGACATATTTTTGTAGCCTTTTAGTAATCGTTTAATATCATTTCTTTTTTCTTCTTGCCTATTTTGAAATTCATTACTATTTAGTATATCTTCAACAAGGTTTTCCCGTCTTGAGTTCTTTTTTAATGTCTTCTTACTTTCATTTAAAATATCCAATATAACACTTTTTATTTCTCCATCATATAATTCCTCCTCTTCTCCGAGATAAATTAGTGGAATTTCTTGCAAGCCCTCTATCTTATCACGCAAGCCATGATTTTCTTGTTCTAATGCTATTACACGATTATTTAAACTAGCAATACTTGTCTCGTATTCTTTTAACTGCTCCTCAAAAATTTCATAAATAGTGTTAGCATCTAATTAGTACAAAACAAAATGAGATATTCCCCTGAAAACATTATATAATACCAAGAGGAGGTACTCATTATGCCAAGAAAACAACACACTAAGC
>CAJUFL010000014.1 GCA_910585605.1 uncultured Lachnospiraceae bacterium
AAAATGATTGTGCTTTCAAAATACTGTTTTTGTTTGATTATTTATGCGGTATGCTGTTTGGTCTTTGGGATTGACACAATTATTTTTCCAAGATTAGGAACATTTGATATAAGAATGGCGGCTATCATTTTTTTGGTAATCACAATGCTATTATCTTTTTATTTTCCTGCTTTGTATAAACTGGGATATGAAAAGACAAAATTTGTATTTGTCATAATTATTATGGCATCCCCTGTTTTATTTGCCTTTCTGTTT
Source organism: uncultured Lachnospiraceae bacterium (assembly GCA_910585605.1). Classification (GTDB taxonomy): domain Bacteria; phylum Bacillota; class Clostridia; order Lachnospirales; family Lachnospiraceae; genus CAG-590. The sequence continues at coordinate 256 of CAJUFL010000014.1, forward strand.
AAACCAGAAAATGCGATAAAGTTTGATTTTTTTGATACTATCCCTACAACCGTGATGATTGCTTTAAGCGTTATCATCAGTCTTGTCACCTTTTCAATATCAGCCATTCTGTCAATTCGATTTTTTGAAAAAAGTGATTTGACATAGGAGGTTTTCATATGGAACGAGATGTAATAGTCCTGTATATAATAGCGGGCGTATCGTTTTCCTTTGCCTTATTCAACTGTATTCTTTTTGCAATAAAACATGGAAAGACAACGAAAACAAATGGAACGATTGTTTCCATAAAATCAACAAATCCGACGAATGAAAAGTGGCGGAATGCAAAATTAGCAGAGATTTCCTATCGGGTTAATGACAGAAACATTATATCAAGAAATCGCATACAAGTTCCTTTAGCATCCAAGGTAGGAACACCGATTACCATTCGTTATGACCGAAACCAACCAGAGAGAATATACAGTTATTCAGCGAAACGAATAATCACGGGATTTTTAATTGGCATAGGAAGTGTGCTAATAGCAGTATTTATGCAAATCCATTAGAGAGGGGGAGAAAGGATATGCCACATTTTTTCTGTTTGTGTGGCGTAAGCACCATAGACTGTTGAAATGGTGTTGAGGCAGAACTGTTTTTCCAATATAATATATATAAAATTAATAAAAGGTGGTTGTTTCGTCTCAATATATAATTCAAAAAAAGGACAGGATACAAATTCAGACAGCTCCATTGACCGACAGTTTCCAGATGGAATACCAGATCGTAAGCAGGAGGTTGGATAGAAAAAAGTGCTTTTAAATATTGAATGGAATGACACTGCCAAGGCGGGCAGGCAATCGGTTTTGCAAAGCAAAATTGATTGCAGGCAGGGAGGTATGGAAATGAAAACGAGGCAGTTAGGAGATTTGAAAGTATCGGAAGTGGGTATGGGATGTATGGCATTTTCACATGGTTATGGAAAGATTCCACCAGAGCAATACAGCATAGAGGCGATTCGGAACGCATACCAGCATGGCTGTACGCTTTTTGATACAGCGGAGATTTACAGCCCGAATCTTGCGGGTATCGGGCATAATGAACGGATTGTGGGGAAAGCCCTGAAGGATGTACGGAAAGACGTGGTGCTGGCTACCAAGCTGTTTTTGGGTACATGGGAGGCTGGAGAAGGCTCTGTATACAAGGCAGTCCGCAGGCATTTAGAAGATTCCATGGAGCGCCTTCAGACGGATATGATAGACCTCTATTACCTTCATAGGACAAACGGAGGTGTGAGGATAGAGGATGTGGCTGAAGCGATGGGACGACTGATAGAAGAAGGCATGATTCGGGGCTGGGGATTATCACAGGTGGATGTGGACATTATTGACAGGGCACAGAATGTTACTCCTTTAAGTGCTATCCAGAATATTTATTCCATGGTGGAGCGGGATATGGAGAAAGCAGTGCTTCCTTACTGCATGGAGCATGGTATTGGAGTGGTTCCCTTTTCTCCCATAGCCAGTGGGCTTTTATCAGGAAAGATCACAACAAAAACGAAATTTGAGCATAATGATGATGTTAGGAACTGGGTTCCGCAGCTTTCCAAAGCCAATATAGCCGGAAACCAGCCGATTATTAACCTTTTGAAAGAATATGCAGATATGAAAGATGCCACCAGTGCACAGATTTCGCTGGCATGGATGCTGCATAAATATCCCAATGTGGTTCCGATTCCGGGTTCGAAGAATAAGGAGCGTATCATTGAAAACCTGGATGCGTCCAAAGTAGAACTGACAGAAGATGAATTCCGATCACTGGAAGAAGCACTGAATCAATGTAAGGTATATGGGCACAGAGGGTTTAACAGATAGGAGAAAGAGCTTATGGCAAAATTAGTAGTGTTTTATTCAAGAGCTGATGAAAATTATTTCAACGGAGGTTACCGTTATATTACGGTAGGGAATACGGAAAAGGTGGCAAAGGCGATTGCTGAGGCGGTTCAGGCTGATTTGTTTAAGCTTGAGCAGAAGATTCCCTATGCTGCTGATTATAACACCTGTATTGAACAGGCAAAAACAGACATGAGGGCAAAAGCAAGACCGGAACTGGTTTCCATGCCGGACAGTCTTGACGGGTATGATGAAATATATCTGGGTTACCCCAATTATTGGGGAGATATGCCGATGGCAGTATATACTTTTTTAGAGAAGTTCGATTGGAACGGAAAGATAATTCATCCCTTCTGTACTCATGAGGGCAGCGGTCTCAGTGGGACGGAGAGAAACATCCAAAAAGTCTGCAAAGGTGCGTCGGTGACAAAAGGGCTTGCAATTCAGGGAAGTTCCGTAGATAACGCAAGGGCTGCTATTGAAAAGTGGGTTTAGTTTATCTGAATGGAATATAAAAAGCAACAGGAAAAGCACATAGTAAAGCAGCATCTCTTCGGAGGTGCTTCTGTTTACCTGTGCAGTTCCAGTAGTAAGAGGTTTTGTGGCGTATGGATAGCTTTTTTCAGGATTATTTGCGTCATACGTTCAGCGATTTCGGTAACAATGATGATCATATTCATTTTCTGACTATCCTCATACGAGATTGCTTCTGCTTTCTGATGATTAGAGGAAATTTTCTACTTCGTTTATTTTCTATTGTTCTCCTTTGAGAGCATTTTCAACAGCTTTCTTTATTACAGTGCTTGAATTTGTTGCACCTGAGATTGCATCGACATCAATTTTCTGTTCATCAATTATTTTGTCTATAACTGTTTCGGCAGCTTTGCCACGCTCATGCCTATGCTTCAAGATGTTAATATTTATAATTTTTCCATTTTCCACAGTAACTTCCACTTTGGCATATATAAAATTCACATCATATTCTCCAATATAAATTCCGTCGGAAATATCAGCAACATTTATTTCATTAAAAGTGGTTTCCTTTACAGTTTGTTTATAATCAGCAACATTTTTTAAGTAAACAGCTCCCCAAACGAAACCAACAAGGAAAAGAAATAAGATAATAAATAAAATTATTTTCATTTTTGATATTCTCATTTCAGACACCTCTCAATCCTTCTGGCTATCCGCTTTGGCAGCTCTTTTTTAGAAGCAGCACCTGCACAAACTACTTTTCCTATCGGTTTCATGCCTGCCGTCTTAAAGAATTCGTCCATATTGCGGATGGCCCCTCTGCTTTGTCCAAATATCCACGAAAAGGGGAAAGGAGTATTACAGGAAGTTAAAATCATATATTTTTTCCCTTGCAGGCGTGGTTTGGGGAAAGTGCTTGTTACTTCCATAGCTGTTCCCAGTAATCGGTCAAATAAGTTTTTTACAGGAGCAGGTACATTCGCCCAATAAACGGGAGCTGCAAGAAAGACTATTTGACAATCATGCAAAAGGGCGACAATTTTCTGCATATCATCCTTTTGAGTACAGATTTGCGTGCCCATGCAATTACGACACCCTATACAGAATAAGATGTTTTTTTCATACAGATTGATTTTAGTTACCATATAGCCCTTTTCTTCAGCTCTGCGGGTTGCAATATCCATCATAGCCGCTGTCGTTCTGTTTCTATGAGGACTGCCTAAAATTGCAAGTACCAATTTCTTGTTCATAGTCATTTCTTTCCCCCTTTTTCAATCGAACGATACAACATATCAAAACCGTACTCTAAAAATTGATTTTTTGATAAGTGCATTGTTTTTTCAATATATTCTTCTTTATTTGCTGCTAACTGAATAAGTCCTGACAGCATGCCCCAAAAATGAAAGATAGTAGGCATGATTTCTAAGTCATCATACAAATCGCCTTTTTTCATACCGGATATTAAAAAATCCTTTATCTTTTTATTTATTTCTTCACCGATTAGATAGGTTTCTTTTTCTTCGGGCAAAAATTTACGGCTTTCAAAATCAATATTTATTTTATCTAGCACCATTTTGAAATAAAAAGGAAATTCTTCTTGGTACAGAACTAAACCTCGACAAATCATATCATATCTTGTCTTTGTTGCCTCCTGTTGCTCCAACGCAGAAGTTATATAGCTGTAAAGCTTTTTCATGCTGTCTAGTACTAAAAAGCCGATAATTTCCTCCTTGTTCTCAAAGTATACATATAATGTCGCTTTGCTATATCCAGCAGTTTTCGCTATATCATTCATGGAGGTTGCCGTAATGCCTTTCTCCATAAATAATGCGGATGCTGCTGCAGCAATATTTTCTCTATGTACGCTTTTGGGTTCTTTTTTTCTGCGAGCCATCTGTATTCCTCCTTTCAATAATTAAACCAACGGTTTAATTATATTTTCTTTACAAGATTTTGTCAATCTGTTTCCACTGTTAAAGGATCTGTTGGAGACATTGTGTGTATCCATGAGACTGATACCAATACGCTCCGGCAGGTAATCAGTCAGAGTATACTGGTGACAACTTGATTTTGTTCGTTTCTCTATACATAATGGTGCTGTATAGAGAGTGAAAAAGATTCAAAAAATGGAGGTTGGAAGAGTAAATGATACGGCAGATTCGGTATTATCAGGCAGTTGTTCGTAACAACAGCTTTTCAGAAGCGGCAGAAGAATGCCATATTTCCCAGTCGGCTATCTCCCAACAGATACAGACATTAGAACGGGAGTTAGGCTTTGATCTGCTGGAAAGAAAAAACCGCAAATTTACACTTACACCTGCTGGAGAATATTTTTATAAAAAGAGCCTTGTGCTGATTGCCGATTACGAGCGGATGTGTCAGGAAGCAGCTAAGCTTTCAAATGATGAGAAAGCCACTTTAAAGATTGGATATCTGCGTTGTTACAGTGGTCAGGAATTTCATCTTGCTTTGGGAGAATTTTCGGCGAAGTATCCTGAGGTGTTGGTGAAGATTGAATATGGCAACCATGAAGAATTGTATGAGCTGCTCCGGACAGGAGAGGTGGACCTGGTTTTGAATGACCAGCGCAGGGCTTTTTCGGAGGAGTATGTGAATCTTATCCTGACAGTTGGGAATGAGTATATAGAGATTTCAAACAGAAATCCGATTGCCGCTTTACCGTCCATCACACCGCAGGAATTGAAAAATGTTCCCTGCATCCTTGTTGCATCAAAGGAACAGAGGGAAACGGAACAGGAATATTATCAGGGTGTGGTTGGCTTTCAGGGGGATTTCCTCTATGCGGAGAATCTGGAAGAAGCACGGTTGATGGTAATAGGGAGACAGGGCTTTATGCCAGTAGAAGGTGCAAAGCGGGCAGAAAAAATAGATTCATCTATCAGTCGGATTCCCCTTTACAGAGGAGATTCACAGATCAGGCGTAATTACTGTGCGTTTTGGAAAAAGGAGAATTCAGGATGCTATGTGGAGGAGTTTGCGGATATATTGAAAAGAAAATTTGAATAAGATAAGTCTGCTTTATGGCTGCTCCTGCAATGTGCAGGGGCAGTCTTTTCATATTAGTTTTTCTTATAAGATTGCTTCGGAAGTCAAATTGATTCCGGAGCAGAATTTTATTATAATAAAAAAGAGCGAAAGATAGTGAGATGGTAGATAGTGAAGCATATGGGAAATTGAAGTAATGAAATGGAGGAAAAATGCATATGGGTAAAGAAGTAATGATTTTAACTGGCGCAGGTCAGATTGGTATGGCAATCGCCCGGAGAATGGGATATGGAAAAAAGATTATTCTTGGAGATAAAAAGCCGGAAAATGCACAGGCAATGGCTAAGATTATGAATGAGGCAGGATTTGACGTACTTCCGATGGAAATGGATTTGTCTTCCAGGGAGGCTATCCGGAATTTAATAGCAGAGGCACAGAAAGCCGGAGAGATTACAATGCTGGTCAATGCTGCTGGTGTATCGCCGAGCCAGGCACCGGTGGAAGCAATTCTGCAAGTTGATCTTTATGGGACGGCAGTGCTTTTGGAGGAAGTGGGAAAGGTCATTGCTCCCGGTGGTGTAGGAGTAACGATTTCCAGCCAGTCAGGGCATCGTATGCCGCAGCTTACCCCAGAGATGGATGAACAGCTTGCCTGTATGCCTACAGAGGAATTGCTTTCGTTGGAAATATTGCAGCCGGGAAACATTCATGATACCCTTCATGCTTACCAGATGGCAAAACGCTGTAATGAAAAGCGCGTAATGGCAGAGTCCGTAAAGTGGGGGGAAAAGGGCGCGAGGATTAATTCTATTTCTCCCGGTATCATCGTAACACCATTGGCAATTGATGAGTTTAACGGTCCCCGTGGGGATTTCTATAAAAATATGTTTGCAAATTGTCCGGCGGGACGTCCGGGAACTGCGGATGAAGTGGCAAATGTGGCAGAGCTGTTAATGAGTGAAAAAGGAGCATTTATTACCGGGACAGATTTTCTGATTGACGGCGGCGCAACGGCTTCTTATTTCTATGGACCTTTGAAGCCGCAGGAATAGAGGGGGATTGTTGTAAAGAAATCATATTGTAAAATGAATGCGCCGCCATTTGGGTGTTAATATGATGAATATGGTATTTTATAGCAATTCGGCATAAATAATTTCATTATGGTAAAGAATATTTCCTATCCAGATATATAAGCATGAGGAGGAATATGATTACCATGAAGTCAATTTGGCAAAAGGAAGTAACAATGCCGGAATTTCCGGTTTTACAGGGTGAGATAGAAACAGAAGTATTGATTATTGGCGGGGGAATTGCCGGTATTCTTACAGCTTATTTTTTGAAGCAGGAGGGAGTAGACTGCGTTTTGGTGGAAAAAGACAGGATATGCAGCAAAACCACCGGACATACTACGGCAAAAATTACATTACAGCATGGATTGATTTATGATAAGCTTTTAAGCACTTTTGGAAGGGAAAGAACATGGAAGTATCTACAGGCAAACAGACAGGCGATTGCACAGTATGAAAAACTCTGCGAGAAGGTGGACTGCGATTTTGAGAGAAAAGATAATTTTGTATATTCCAGGGATGATAAAGGAAAACTGGAACGGGAGATGGAGGCATTCCGCCGTCTTGGCTATGATGCCAGATTATGTGATACGCCGAAGCTTCCTATGGAAACGGTGGGGGCGGTATGCTGTACCAGACAGGCGCAGTTCCAGCCCCTCAAATTTTTATCCTTTATTGTAAAGGACTTAAAAATTTATGAACAAACCTTTGTACGTGAGATGATAGGAAATACAGCAGTTACGGAAAAAGGGAAAGTCAAGGCAGATAAAGTGGTGGTGGCAACGCATTTTCCGTTTATTAATAAACATGGGAGCTATTTCCTCAAAATGTACCAGGACCGCTCCTATGTGCTGGCACTTGCCCAAAGCGGGGAAGAGAAAGTCAAATTACAGGTGGATGGTATGTATGTAGATGAAGATAAAAAAGGGATGTCTTTTCGAAATTATGGAGAAATCCTTCTTCTTGGCGGAGGTTCTCATCGTACGGGCAAAAAAGGTGGAAATTGGGAAGAAATCAGGCAGTTTGCAAATAATCATTATCCCAGTGCAAAAGAAATATGTGCATGGGCGGCACAGGACTGTATGACATTAGATGATGTTCCCTATATCGGAAAGTATTCCAAGAGAACAAAAGAACTTTATGTGGCTACAGGATTTAATAAATGGGGAATGACAGGTTCCATGATTTCGGCAAAGCTTCTCTGTGATATGGTAACAGGAAAGGAAAATGATTTTCAGGATGTATTTTCTCCGTCCAGAAGTATGTTAAGACCACAGCTGCTGCTCAATACATTTGAGGCGACAAAAAACTTACTGACCATTACGCCCAAACGCTGTCCGCATTTGGGCTGTGCCCTGAAATGGAATCCGGCAGAGCAGACATGGGATTGTGCCTGCCATGGTTCCAGATTTTCCAAAGAAGGAAAGGTACTTGATAATCCTGCAAACGGAGATTTATCACTTTGACCAGGTATCTATGATACAGAGATAAAAACTGTATCATAGATACCTGTATTTTTTACGTTTGGCAAAAATGCAGATAGCGGAGATGATGCAGGCAAAGACTTCTGCAACAGTAATTGCCATCCAGATACCGTCGACATCAAAGAAAAATGGCAGGATCAGTACAGATGTGGTCTGGAATACCAGAGTCCGTAAAAAGGAAATGGCAGCTGAAATCCCACCGTTGTTCAGTGCCGTGAAAAATGAGGAAACAAAAATATTAAATCCGGCGAGCACGAATGAAAAGGCAAATATCCGGAAGGCATGGCTTGTGAGGTTAAAAAGGGCGGTATCATATCCCACAAACAGTTTTGCAAGCGGATTGGCCAGCATAAATGCAAGCCCTGTTAGGATAACACCGCCGCTGGCGGTAAGCAGTACACTTTTCTTCAGCATATTTTTTAGCTCTGCATGATTTTTTGCACCATAGTGATAGGAAATAATGGGGGTAGAGCCGATGGAATATCCGATGAAGATAGCGGCAAATGCAAATTGCACATACATAATGACGCCATATGCCGAAACACCGTCTTCGCCTATATATTTCAAAAGCTGAAAATTGTATATAATACTGACGACAGAGGTGGAAATGTTGCTCATCAGTTCAGAAGAACCGTTTCCGCAGGCTTGCAAAATGGGTTTTAACAGTAGTTTTGTTTTGGTAAGGCGTAAAAGGCTGCTGTTAGGACGGATGAAGTAGATGAGCGGAAGAATCCCGCCCACACACTGGCTTATCCCTGTCGCAAGTGCAGCTCCGGCAACACCCCATTGGAAAATGCCTACAAATACAGCATCTAAAAGCATATTGGTAATGCCGGCAGCTACTGTTGCAACCAGTCCCAGATGAGGTTTTTGGGCGGCGATCAGGAAGCTCTGGAATACGTTTTGCAGCATAAAAGCTGTTGTAAATCCGAGTACTACCCGTCCATAAAGAACACAGTCATTTATCATCTGCTCGGTAGCACCAAGGAAAATGGAAACCGGACGAATGAAGGCGAAGCCTACAAGGGATAGTGCAATTCCCAAAATCAGAGTCAGATATACCATTATGGAGAAATACTGGTTCGCCTTTTGCCTATCACCTTCCCCAAGTGTTTTGGAGACAAGGGCTGTGCCACCGGTACCGATCATAAATCCCATTCCACCCAGGATCATGATAAAGGGAATGACCAGATTAATTGCTGCAAATGCAGTTTTTCCCGCAAAGTTTGATACGAAATAACCGTCTACCACGCCATATATAGATGTAAAGAACATCATAATAACAGAAGGAAATGTAAAATAAAAAAGTTTTCTGTATGTGAAATGGCTGGATAGTGAAATATTTGTTTTCATTTTTTCTCATCCTTTATAATTAGTGATTGTTGTATAGTAAAATGAAATCCATGCAAAAGTTCGGTTATGTTTCCATTTTTCTGCTTCTTTCCCTAAATGCAAGTAAATAGCGTTCGGTCAGTGTAAGATATTTTTCCACATCTTCTTCTGACCAGGAAGAAAAGATATCATTTTCTGTTTCTATCATCTTTAAAGCAGTATGTTCTGCCAGCTGTTTTCCCTTGACGGTAAGACAAACTCTCTTATTTTTTGTGCCGGCAGGTTCTAAATAAAGTATCCCGTCTGCTTCCAATTTGCGCAGAGCAGAATTTATCGTCTGCTTGCTGATCCCCGCAGTTTGACATATATCTTGAAGCAGGCAGGAATCTCCCTTTTCGCAGATTGTATAGAGAATGATCATAGCACTGTCAGACATCCCGAATTTTAGGGACATTGCATGATATTCAGCATCAATTTCATTTATCAGATGATTGTAACGTTTTAGTTCTTTTGATATATGAATGGTCATAGGGCAGCTTCCTCCTGTTGGTATGAAATCGTACTAAGTAATATAGTATGATTTCATACTAATGTCAAGTGGTTTTGGAGTGATTATCCGATTTTTTTGCTGGAATAAGGAGAAAATGATTGATACAAAGATGATACAAATAAATAAATATTATGATACAAAAAATCATTATATATTTATTAGCGTTTCAAAATGCTTAGGTATAAGAAGCAAAAGAAGCTTAATATGATAAATGATACATGGTCAAAATGATGAAGAAGAGAGAGGTTGCAAATGGGAAAATTATTGGAAGAATATGTTGATGTATTATCAAAGGCGGGATTGATCCGTATGTCGTCTGTATGTGAGGAAAAACAGGAAATAGAAAATATCACATATCATTCCCAGAGGGTTGTAAAAAATACGATATTTATATGTAAGGGTGCCGGATTTAAAAAAGAATATTTACAGGAAGCTGCAAGATGGGGAGCCGTATGCTATATCAGTGAAAAGTATTATGCAGGTGTTCATCTGCCGTATATTCTGGTAAGTGATATTCGGGAAGCAATGCCTTTACTGGCAAGAGAATTTTATGATTTTGATAATATCTCCCTGCGAACCATTGGAATTACAGGAACAAAAGGGAAAACGACAACTACATATTATGTGAAAGCAATTCTGGATGAATATATGGTTTCTCTGAAAAAGAAGAAAACTGCAATGATTTCTTCTATTAAAACGTATGATGGTGTACGTTTTGCTGAATCTGTAATGACAACACCGGAGGCTCTGGAGGTATACAGATATATGCATACTGCGGAGGAAAATGATATTTCCCATATGACTGTAGAGGTATCGAGTCAGGCATTAAAATATAACCGTGTAAAGGGAATTTCCTTTGATACAGGTGTTTTTCTGAATATTTCTGAGGATCATATCAGTCCCGTGGAACATAAGGATTTTGATGATTATTTTCATGCAAAGCTTTCCTTATTTGAACAGACAGGCTATGCATGTGTAAATGTAGATTCGGACTATGCGGATGTGATATTAAAAGAGGCGGGGAAATGTAAAAATATTCTTACTTTTGGCATGAAAGAAGGAGCAGATATCAGGGGAAGTAATGTAAAAGTGGAGAATGGGAAGATTTCCTTCGAAGTGTCCTGTGACCGCTTTTGGACGAAAATACAGCTGGCAATGGACGGTCTTTTTAATGTAGAAAATGCACTGGCGGCCATTTGTGTTGCATACAGATATCATGTTCCGGTCAGATATATTGTAAAAGGACTGGAAAATACGGTTGTAGAAGGACGTATGGAGAAATACAGAAGCAGAAGAAATAATATCTCTGTTATTGTAGATTATGCCCATAATTATTTAAGCTTTAAAAGACTTTACGAATCAGTACGGCTGGAATATCCGGACAGTTCCATTATATCTGTCTTTGGCTGTCCCGGAGATAAGGCATATAATCGCCGCAGGGAATTAGGAACCATTGCTGGATATTTTTCCGATAAGGTTTATTTATCTACAGATGATCCGGGAACGGAATCTCCGGAGCAAATGTCAAAAGAAATCGGACAATATATAGAACAGTCTGGTGTTGGATATGAATTTATAGAAAATAGGGAGATGGCGATACGGACTGCCATCGGGAAATCGAAAGACAATACTGTGGTTCTCGTTTTAGGAAAGGGAAATGAAAAGTATCAAAAATGTGGACAGGGACTGTGTTTTTATCAGACAGATTCCGTTATCGTACAAAAATGTTTACAGGAGATGGACAGCAGATATGACAATGCCGGGGAGGCATTTCTGAAAGATAACTGGGCATAATGTTCTTGTAGCAAATCAGATAAAACTGTGGTAAGATATATCAATACAATGAATAATAAATCAGAGTGCCAACAACTTAATATGCATGGTATATTGTATCAGGTATATGAATTAAATATGATGACATTATCAGGAGCTGTCGTATTAAGAAAAGCGAAGAGGAAATCTTTAATGCGGCAGCTCACGGTTGTCATTTGTACGGAAGATATAAGCCAAAGGAGAGTGCTGGTTTTCCAAGTAATATACTTAAATGCAATTTTGTGGCATATCATATTGTAAATACCTGTATAGGAATGAAAAAGGAGAGAAAAAATGAAAGTATTATTAGTAAACGGAAGTCCAAATGAAAAAGGATGTACTTATACAGCATTATCGGAAATTGCAAAGACATTAGAGGAACAGGGGATTGAAACGGAGATTTTTCATATCGGCAATAAGCCGGTCAGAGGCTGTATTGGATGTGGCGGCTGTAAAAGGGAAGAAAGCAAGGGTTGTGTTTTTGATGATGATATTGTGAATCAGCTGGCACAAAAGGCGAAGGAAGCAGACGGATACATATTTGGTTCGCCGGTGTATTATGCATCGCCGAATGGTGCTATGTTAGCAGTCATGGACCGGTTGTTTTATAGTGCAGGAAAGTATATGCAGTATAAGCCGGCGGCATGTATCGCTTCTGCAAGACGTGCAGGAACGACGGCAACCTATGATGTTCTGAATAAATATATCGGAATTAACAATATGCTAATGGTGCCGGCAAATTACTGGAATATGGTGCATGGTACGAAACCTGAGGATGTAAAAAAAGATTTAGAAGGATTGCAGGTTATGCGTATTCTCGGGAAGAATATGGCATGGATGTTAAAGGTTATAGAAGCAGGGAAAGCAAATGGTGTGGAACATCCCGAATCAGAGGAAAAAATAAGAACGAATTTTATTCGGTAAGATTATGTAAACTATTAGTGTGATAGATATTTAACACAAAATAATCCAAGAGGAGAAGAAGTACATGAGGATTGGAATTGATATGGGCGGTATGTCAATTAAATTTGGTCTGGTAAATAAAAAAAATCAGATTGTAGATAAAATAGTCATTCCGACCAGACTGGATATTCCCGCAGAAAAAATGATAGATTATATGACAGAGTCTGTCTTGGAATTATTGGAAAAGCATGGATTAAATATCAGAGATTGTGCAGGGATTGGAATCGGAAGTCCCGGAACAGTGGATGATAGGAGAGGAGAGATACTGTATTCCAATAATTTTGGGTGGGAAAATGTTGCTATTGTGACACAAATGCAAGAACGATTGCCGGTTCCCATAAAGATTGCAAACGATGCAGATGCGGCTGCATTGGGAGAAGTCTTTGCAGGTGTTTGTAAAGGTGTAAAAAGTGCGGTTATGCTGACTTTGGGAACCGGAGTTGGCGGGGGTGTCATACTGGACGGAAAAATTTTTCACGGTCCGCTAAACGGGGGTGTGGAATTAGGTCATATGGTGATCAAGGCAGGCGGTGAACAGTGTACCTGTGGGAGAAAAGGATGCCTTGAAGCATATGCATCGGCCACTGCACTTCTCAGGATGGCAAAACAGGCAGCAGGTGAAAATCCATCTTCAATTATGAACCGGATGTGTGAGAACCGGTTGGAGAATATGGATGGTGTGATACCGTTTGAGGCAGCAGCTATAGGGGATGCAACTGCAAAAAAAGTGATTGAGGAGTATGAAGATAATCTGGCAACGGGGATTGTGAATGTGGTTAATATTTTCCGTCCGGAGGTTGTTATTTTAGGGGGCGGTGTTGCAGCACAAAAGGAGAATCTTACAATACCTCTGGAAGAAAAAGTAAAGCGTTTTTGTTTTGGTGGCGGTCATGGGGAGATTGCACGTATCGTTACCTCTGAGCTTGGCAATGATGCAGGGATAATCGGTGCAGCAGCACTTACGATTGTATAGGTTATGTTAAGGTGGAAAGTTGATTATGAAGGAACAAAAGCAGGATGGCGGTAAAGCATTTTCTTCTGAAGCAATGATGGGAACGGCACCGTTTTTACAGGTAATGTTTAAAATGGGCATACCGGCGATGATTGCACAGTTGATTAATATTATTTATAATATTGTGGACCGTATTTATATTGGGCATATGGAAGGGGATGGTTCCCTGGCACTGACGGGTGTGGGAGTTACCCTTCCTATTTTAATTATTGTTTCTGCATTTAGTGCTTTTGCAGGTTCGGGTGGTGCCCCTCTTGCGGCAATCGCACTTGGCAGAAGGGAACATAAACGTGCAGAAGAGATATTGGGAAATGTGGTTTTAATGCTGATAGGTTTTTCCGTAATATTGACAGCATTATTTCAGGCCGTGAAGGAGCCAGTGCTCTATCTGTTTGGTGCCAGTGATGCGACGATTTCCTATGCAGTGGAATATCTGACGATTTATTTATGGGGAACATTGGTAGTACAGCTTGCACTTGGTCTGAATCCGTTTATCTCGGCACAAGGGAAAACAGGGATTGCAATGCTTTCCGTCTTGTTAGGTGCGGGGCTTAACATTATTTTGGACCCTGTTTTTATTTTTGTATTGGATTTGGGTGTGTCAGGAGCGGCGATTGCCACAGTGATTTCTCAGTGCTGTAGTGCAGTGTTTGTTGTTGGATTTCTGTCGTCAAAGAGATCTTCCATACGAATCAGAAGGCAGTATTTGAAATTATCGGCAGGTATTGTTGGCAGGATTGCGTCATTAGGAGTCTCTCCATTTATCATGCAGAGTACGGAATGCATGATTTCGGTGGTATTTAATTCTAATCTGCAAAAATATGGCGGGGATCTGTATGTAGGCTCCCTTGTGATTTTACAAAGTGTCATGCAGCTGGTTCTGACCCCGGTTTCCGGTTTTAATCAGGGTGTTCAGCCTATTATCAGTTACAATTACGGTGCAGGCAATAAAGAAAGAGTGATCGGAATTATGAAGCGGTTGATGATAATCAATGTTACGACTTCAGTGGTCATGACTGTGCTTGCCATGGGATTTCCGGGAATGTTTGCAAAAATGTTTACAACGGATGCGGCAATGATTACATTAGTGAAGAAGGTATTACCGATATTTGTGGCAGGCTGTCTGATTTTTGGTGTACAGCTGAGTTCCCAGACGACATTTCTTGGACTGGGACAGGCTAAGATTTCCCTGTTTATGGCATTGCTCCGAAAAGTGATTCTGTTGATTCCGTTAGCTATTATTTTTCCAAGGTTGTTTGGTGTTATGGGAATTTACTGGGCAGAACCCATTGCAGATGCTTTGGCGGCTATAATATGTGGAAGTACTCTGTTTTTGAGGATTGGGAAGATATTGAATGAAAAAAATGAGGGATAGCTATCCCTCATGCTGGTAATAAAATATTGCGAGCCGGGTACGGTCACGAAGATTAAGCTTTTCAAGAATGGTGCTTAGATAGTTCCGAACGGTGCCTTCCCCCAGATGCAGGTGAGATGCAATTTCTTTATTGCTGAAGCCCTTTGCTACCAAAGTGATGATTTCATATTCTTTTTCTGAAATATCGTAGGCAGCATAGTTGAATGGGGCAGAGGATTTGATCAGATCGGGAATCTTGGCAGCAATTTCATCACCATAAACATTCTGACCAGAATAAACGGCTTTCAGTGCCGGTACAATGTGTTCAAAATTCTGTTTGATAATATAACCTTTTGCTCCCAGCTCCAAAGCTTTTACAATGTACTCATCATCCACAAAGGTGGTCAGAAATAATACTTTGGCAGTGGGAAATTCCTTAAGCAGTTCTTCTAATGCCTCTGTCCCGTTCATTTTTTGCATTCGGATATCCATTAAAAGGACATCCGGCATATATTCTCTGTAAAGAGGAAGAGCCTGTGAACCGTCATTTCCAATGGCGGCAATTTCAATTGTTTCATCTGCTTCTAATATAATTTTTAGCGACATACAGACCAGCTGGTCATCATCTATCAATACAACACGCATTTTACATATCTCCTGAAATCCAATTCGGTATTATATTTCTGCATTTCCCATTATAGCATTGATGATTGCCCTCTACAATCGGAATCATGTGTCTGAGGTGGAAAATTATTGTTCCTGTAACAGGATAGTTGCTTTTTGTTCTGCTGTCATATTTTCTGCGGTGAGGATATTATATATTTTATCATTTAGTTCATATTCGGTTTTGTTATATTTTGAATAATAAGAACGATGTACATTATTACAAATTATTTCAAAAATATTATCAAGGTTAATAAACTCTCCACTGGAATGTCCTAATCCTGTCAGTCTTTTTAACAGAATATCTATTTTAAAAATATCTTCCTGTGCTTCTACTAATAAAATCATATCTTTCTGTGTCATGTTGGCTCCTTTCAGTTATAAATAACTAACAATTATTAAAAAATATCTTCATCACTTCACCATTAGAAGTATATTATCAGAATTATTTCGTAAAATCAATAATAATATTTCATCTTTAGAAGAGTGGAGGAATACATGAAGATTTATTGGAATAAAGAGAACAATTCTAAGAATCTTATCGGAAAACGGGTTCATGAATTGAGGAAGGAACGGAAGTTATCCCAGAAAGCGCTTGCCGAAAAGCTTCAGCTTGCAGGATATGAATTTAGTGATCTGACAGTATTGCGGATAGAGAGGGGAACACGGTTTGTACCGGATTATGAAGTGGTTGCATTAGCAGAGTTTTTTCAGGTATCTTGTGAATATCTTTTGGGTGTTCAGGATAACGGATAAGCAGTGATTAGTAAGTTTACATAATAATCACTGCTTGTTTTTGCTTACCCAATGTTTTGTGCTGTGCCGTCAATATACAGGGTATATCCATTGGAATCTATATTATCAAGGGAGCCTTCAAAAGAAGTAATATAACTGTCGCCAGTAAGCTTCCATGTGCTGCTGTCATCAAGCGTTACAGTAATTTTGCCGCCTTCTTGTTCGGAATTGATGCTTCCTTCAAAAGAGCTTTCTTCCGATAGGGTGAGAAGCAGAGAGGAAATTTCATCTACAATGATCTTACCATTTAATATTTGATTATCAGCAAAAAGACTCATATCGGCACCATTGCTTCCGGCATTGCCCCAGCCACGGGAACTGTCATTGCCTGTCGCCCGGAGCAAAACCTCATTTGACAGTGTTAACGCCACGTTGTTTAAATTTAGTACGGAGGTTGTATTAGTAGTATAGATGAGATCTCCGTTTAGCCCGGTAATGCTGCCGCCGTTTACTGTCAAAGTGCCTTCCCCTTCTTCAGCATCCCCAGACATACTCTGATATATCATGATTGTGTGTAAATTTTCGTTTTCATCTCCGTGATAGGTACCCTGCATATTGCCGGTAACTTTACAGTTTTTCAGTGTAACGGAATTCTTCCCTTCAATAACGATACCTTCGGAAGCATTTGCGGTTAAAACAGCATCTGATACGGTAATATCCGCAGTACAGTAAACGGCAGGAGAGCCAGTGCCATTGGTGGTATAGGTTCCCTGGGATACATTGAGGGTTCCGCCGCCGCGGTCACTGCGGATAGCGGCAGAAGAATTGCCGCTTGTCTCAATATTGAGGTTAGAGGCCTCTATAGATGCCCCGCCAGTTGCGTCGATACCGCCGGAGTTATCAGAATTGGTGGTAATGCTTGTATCACTTATGTTTACTCTGGTATCATTTCCATAAGCGAAGACACCGTTTGCACCTTTGGCATCTGTGGAAATGGCAGAATTGGTTATGGTGGTATCTGCTCCGTCCAGACTTAGAATACCAGCATTTAAACCATAAAAATCACTGCTTTCCGAATCACTGGTATCACCGCTGTTTTTCTGAATGGTAAGGGAATCCCCATTGTAGCTGACAGAGCCTTCTATACGTAGTGCATTTTCATCTTTATTTTCAGAAGAATAGGAAATGCCGGACTCCGTTGTATCCTTGTCAATAGTTACCGCACCGCTTCCAGTATTGACAGCAGTCTGTCCAGGTGCATTATCGGAAGGTGGGGTGCCGCCGTTTGGATTGGAAATTACTTCCTGCGTAATGGAAGTAATGGTGTTTTTGTCACCAAAGGTAATAGATAAAAAAGCGCCTTCGGTGATATCGGATAGAGAGATGTCCTGAAGAACAGACTCATCAGTTATGGTTAATGTAAAAGTTGTAGTGTTATCATTCATCTGTTCAGAAGGAGACGGATTGCCGTTTCCGTTATCTGCCTGTTCAGGAGAAGGCTGATTGCCGCTTCCGTTGTCTGCCTGTTCAGGGGGAGACGGATTACCGTTTTCGTCGTCCGATTGTTCGGGGGGAGCCTGATTATCGTTTCCATTGTCTGGCTGTTTGGGAGAGGACTGGTTTGTACTTTCTCCGTCAGCCTGTCCAGGCAGGTCTGGAGCTGCTTCAGAAGGCTTGTTGGTATTTGGAATGTGGTCGGTACTTATTCTGCCGATAAGTGATAGTGTGATTTTGTTATCGCTTATGCCGGTTACAGTAGCGTGAATTGTGGTATTGCTGAAATCTAATGTATTTTTGTTTGAAGCATTGCTATCAGTGCTGCCGGAGCATCCTCCTAATATGGAAACAGCAAGTATAAGGGTTACCATTAATGCAATATATTTCTTATTCATAAGCATTCTCGTCTAATCCAATTGTCCTTTACAAAGTGATGGATTATTTTTCCTTTCCTACATTTTATTCCCGCGAGCAATGAGCCAAGTGCCGTGCTTGCACGAGCATTTGACGAATGCTGCGAGGGTCAAATACCCCGCCTCTTGGGGCGAACTTGCTAAAGAGAAGTTAGGGCATGCCCCGTAGCTTGCTGCGGGGTATTTGACTGATTATATTGAAGAACTCTTGCATTCTTGTATAATATTAAAATCGCTGTGGATTTATTGTTAAGTATTTACAGCTCTGGGTGATGGAAAAAACTCAGACCATGGTTTTGGATTTTTCTATCTGAATATAGCATATCCTCAAAAGCTTTAATGAATATTAAAATTCTGTGTTAAAATTGTGAAAATTTGTAATGGAAAAGGAATAAAAGAGATTATGGTATGAAGGAAAAAACAGCGATCAGGCGGCCGGTTTTTTAGGTATGGATACAAAAATCCGGAAGCCATTTTGTGTATTGATATGGATGATTCCATGTATGGCATGAACACGTTCTGTCATATTGGATAAACCAATGCCTCCGGTTTGTGTAAGATTGGAAACAGAATCAGCAGTTGTGGTTCCATTATCCTCAATTAATAGCTGGTCATATCCGGGCAGTTCCTTTACCGTAATGGAAAGTATGGTGGCGTTGCTGTGTTTCATTGTGTTATTCAGTGCTTCCTTTGTAATGGCAAGGAAGCAGTATTTTACTTCTTTTGATATATTTCTTGATGTCTGGCAGTTAAATTGGACGGGGCAGAAAGAAAAACTGCTTATGAGACTGTTCATGGCTTCATGCAGATCAATGGACTCGTCATGCAGGTCATGGACACTGTTCCGAATGCTGTTCATGGCATCATTTAGTGTTTCTTTTAATGCGGTTAGATGTGGCCGGATTTTTTCATCTTTGCATATCGCAAGCAAAGCACCTACCTGTAAGATAGAACGAGAGAGCATATGTCCTACGTTGTCATGGATTTCTCTTGCAATCCGGTTTCGTTCCTTTAAGGTTGCGATATAAATCTGGTTATTCTGCTGCTCCAAAAGCTCTGTATTATGTTTTTTCAATAGATGTTCCCGTTCCACACTGTTGTCACGAAATTTTCTGACTGTCTGTGAAAGGGTATTGCGAAGACGGTTTTGACAGGCAAGATAAAAGCTGAGCATGCCGAGCAAAAAAATGAGAAGTCCTGCAGAAAGACCGGTTTTATAAAGATATTGTAGTGCCGGTATTATATAAAGACAAGGCAAATGGTACTGTCTGCGATAAAAATACATATAACACAACATGGGCAGAAATACGGATAAGTCCGGTATCAGCAGGCACAGAAAAAAAGGAATCAAGCCAAGGACAGTAAGAATTTTACTGTTTTGGATAATGCATTCGAAGCAGTATGTTGACAATACCAGAAGAATGCACATAATATGGAAAGCTGTCGGCTGGTTTAAAGGATATATGGCACCACAGAGCAGGAGCAGGATAATGGAATCTATATAGGTTGACATAATGTAATCTCCGTTCTTTGTTATCGTGAGTTTCGGATAAAACT
The DNA here is from genome assembly GCA_910585605.1 of uncultured Lachnospiraceae bacterium. Classification (GTDB taxonomy): domain Bacteria; phylum Bacillota; class Clostridia; order Lachnospirales; family Lachnospiraceae; genus CAG-590. The sequence continues at coordinate 20,043 of CAJUFL010000014.1, forward strand.
AGTTTTACGATAATGGAATTCAATGATTTTGGCAAGTGTTTCAGAAAAAAAGTGACATTTGTCATGCAGTTTTTTTACATTTTACACTACAATTCTTTATTCGTATAGAGTAATATCAGGATAAACAGTCGGTCAGGGACTGAAAAGAAACCATTTGATCCGCATATGCAGCATCAGGTGGTTTATGTTACAGGAAGGGAGAATAATAGATGGTCGTAAAAATTGAGAATCTGGTAAAGAGATACGGTGATCTGCTTGCCTTGGATCATTTTAATCTGGAGATAGAGGAAGGGGAAATCTTTGGACTTCTGGGACCAAACGGAAGCGGTAAGTCTACCACGATTAACTGTCTGCTGGCTCTTTTGGAATATGATAAAGGAAACATTGAGATATTTGGCAGGGAAATGACACCTAAGAGCTATGATATAAAAAAGGATATCGGGGTTATTATGCAGAATGTAGCTGTATTTGAAGAGCTTACCGTATATGAAAATATAGATTATTTCTGCGGGCTTTATGTAAAGGATAAGGCGAAAAGAAAACAGATGGTGGAAGAAGCTATTGAATTTGTGGATTTGAAAGATTATCGGAAATTTCTTCCCAAGAAATTATCCGGCGGACTTCTGCGGAGATTAAATATTGCCTGCGGAGTTGCACATAAGCCTAAGCTGATTATTTTGGACGAGCCTACGGTGGCAGTTGATCCCCAAAGCCGTAACAAAATATTAGAGGGTATCCAGAACCTGAACCAAGAGGGTGCAACAGTTATTTATACTTCCCATTACATGGAAGAGGTGGAACAGATCTGTACCCGCATTGCTATTATGGATAAGGGAAAAAATGTTGCCATAGGTACAAAGGATGAATTGAAGGCAATGATCGACCTTGGAGAAACTATCAGCGTTGAGGTGCTGGAACTGCCGGATGAACTGAAGGAGGAGATTACCCAACTTCCCCATGTGATTCAGGTTCATTATGAAAACCACTTGCTAAAAGTGAAGTTTTCTAAAGGGAAACATAATTTATTAAGGCTGTTGGACTTATTGAAAGAGAAGGAAGCAGGATTTGGCGGGGTACATTCGGAACTGCCAACGTTAAATGATGTATTTTTGGAGATTACGGGGAAAGAATTAAGAGATTAAGGGGGAAAAGATATGCAGCATTTTTGGTATCGTATTAAAATGATGCTAAGGACGCGTTCTGCTGTATTCTGGGCAGTGCTGTTTCCGATTTTTCTTGGAATGGTGTTCTATTTTATGTTTGGAAATCTTGGTAATGCAGAGCAGTTTTCAGAGGTGCCGGTAGGTGTCATTTTAGAGAAAGAAAATGATATATTTATAGAATTATTAAAAGAGACGGAGATGGAAGAAGGTCTCAATATGTTTGAGGTTTATGAATATGACAGTAAGGAAAAGGCAGAGGACGCAATGCAAAAGAAGGAAATATGCGGATATATTCTGGTAAAAGGTGAGGACTTTTCTTTGGTGGTCAAAAAAATGGACATATCCAGTTCTTTAATTAAGACATTTCTGGACCAATATAAGCAGAATTATTTGATGATAGAGGATGTCGCAAAGAACAAGCCGGAACAGATGGAAAAGCTGATAACGAGTCTTGATTCTGATGAAGGGGTCGCAGTAGAAAATATTTCCTTAAAGGGACAGGATAAATCTCCGTATACCCAGTATTTCTATGCACTGCTTGCCATGGCATGTCTGATTGCATCTATGGTGGGTCTTGAAAATGGATTAAAGATCCAGGCAGATCTGTCGGCAGTGGGGGCCAGAAGAAATGTGGCACCAACCGGAAAGATGCAACAGATCATGACAGATTTTTTTGCATCTTTATTTATCTATTGCATCATGATGACTGGTGTTCTGGCAGTACTGGTATTTGTATATAAACAGGATTTTGGAAACAATACAGGCTTTATTTTACTGGGGACATGGGCAGGAAGCTTTGTAGGTCTTGCCGCAGGTAACATGATGGCGGTTGTCTTTAAAGGTTCCAAGACCAAAAAGGAGGGGCTTAATGTTGCATTTTTTATGACGAGTTCTTTTTTGGGAGGACTGCAATGGGGAGATATCACTTATGTTTTGGAAAAAAACTGTTCTGTTATCAACCGGATCAACCCGGCAACGCTGATTGTCAATGCATTTAAAAGTCTGGCGGTTTTTGGGGACTATAAGCAATATGCGGTGAATATGATTACACTTCTGGCGATAGGTGTTTTGCTTCTTATCATAAGTATATTGAAATTAAGGAGGACAAAGTATGCAAGTCTTTAAAACATATTTCAGATTGTTAAATGCCTATAAGGGAATCATCATAATGTACTTTGTGATTTTTATTGCAGTTGCCCTGGTTATGACAAGTAATAGTAGTCTTGCAACGAACAGTGAAATGTCAAGTGAAGTGACAAAACTGGATATTGCCATTATTGATAAGGATTGTGGGACATTGGGAACGGCACTCAGGGGATACTTTGGTGAAACTCATAATCTGATAGACATAGAATATGAAGAGGAGAAAATCTTAGATGAGCTTTATTGGAGAAAAATAAATTATGTGCTGGTAATTCCGGAGGGACTGGAAGAAAGTCTGCTAAATGACAACGTGGAAACAATGTCTTTTGAAAGTATGAAAGTGCCGGGGATGTTTGAGGCAGATTACTTTGAAGCGGAACTGAAACTGTATATACAGAAACTGACAGGTTTGCTGGCAGCGGGATATTCCATGGAAGATGCAGAAGAAGAACTAAGCAGGCTGCAATCACAAAAGGCGGAGGTTTCTTTTGCTTCTTTTGTAAATAAAAAACAGAATGATGCGTGTACGATCTTTTTTATTTATGCCCCGTATCTGTTTATTACTCTTGGGATGAATGGGGTTGGAGTTATTCTGCTCCGGTTTAATGCCCGAGATGTAAAAGACAGAATGGAGTGCAGTGCATTGACTATGAAGGAGAGGGTGGCAGGAATCAGTGCGGGTATTCTGGTATTCGGGCTAATCATGTTTGCGGTAATTCTTGTGATTGCGGGAATTCTTTCAGGAGGGAGTATCTATGCGGATATGCGCTTTCCGTTTTTCCTGTTGAACCTGTTTTCTATGCTGGTATTTGGACTGAGTCTTGGATTTTTAACAGGAACAGTTGCAGGGAACAATGAGGCGGTGAATGGTCTGGTAAACATTGTAAGTCTTGGACTTTGTTTTTTAGGCGGAGTATTCGTTCCGCAGCAATTCTTCAGTGACACGATTGTGAAGGTATCCAGGTTCTTTCCAACCTATTGGTATGTAGCCACTAATGAAATGATTGGAGAAATGAAAAAGCTTAGCAGTGGACTTTCGGGTGAGATTTTTTCTCAGATAGGATTGGTGTTTGGATATGCATTAGTCATTTTTGCTATTACGCTGGTCATTATTTCCAGTCAGAAAACCCGTCGCAAATAGAAGGGGACAGGATTCTTGCGTTTCTTAATAAACTATGTTAATGTTTATGCGTGTAAAAGCGTATACTTGTTACAGAGACTGATGTTTTTGAAAAGGAGCGTAATGAATATGATAAAAATTGTAAAACAAATTGAGAGATATCTGTTTTTCATAATAGCCGTCTTTTTCCTACAGGGTCTGTTCTGTTTTTCTGTATGTGCTCAAAAAGGAACAGTGACGATTGCACTGGATCCCGGACATGGAGGAGGGGAAGACGGAGCCTATTACTATGGATTAAAGGAAAAGGATATTAATCTGAAACTGGCAAAATTGGTACAACAGGAATTGGAACAGTATTCGCGTGTGTCAGTGGTATTGACCAGGGAGGAAGATGAAGAAGTAGGATTGTCTGAGCGGGCTTTACGGGCATCAAAAGCAGGGGCAGATGTTTTACTGAGTGTACATTGCAATGCCAGTGCTTCCCATAAATCATCAGGAGCCTCCATATATATTAGTACAGGGGAAGGCAGAAGGCAGAAGCTTCAGGAATTTGCAGATTTACTGTTAGGGGAATTCGAGGCAGCAGGTCTTCAGAATGCAGGAACATTTGCAAGAGTTACCCAGATGGGAGGAAGGCGGTCGGACGGAAGCTTTGATGATTACTATGGGATTCTCAGACATTCGTATAATAATGGTATGCCTTCTATGATCATAGAGCATTGTTACATGGATTCAGAAACAGATAGAAAATTTCTTCAATCGGACGAGGGTTTGAAGACACTTGCCAGGGCCGATGCAAACGGAATTGCCGCTTATTATGGGCTTGAAAAAACGGATGGAACGAAAATAGTACCAAAACATGCGAAGGTATATGGAGGCACAACGAAAGCTGTGAAGCAGGATTATTTTGAAGCACCGCTTATCACAGGAATCCGATTGATGGAATATGATGGAAAAACACCGGGAATTGCCGAATATGAGGTGTCGGTAGAGGATGAAATAGGGATTCACTCCATTTATCTGGTATATAAAAATGGTGATACCGGAGAAACGGCTTCTGTTTTTTTAAAACAGTCAGAATGTATTGTGACGGGGACACACCGGTTAAAGGGATATATCCCGGAATATCTGTCCCTTGGAAATTATAGATTATGTTATATTGGTGCATATAATGAAGCAGGATATGATGCAGGATATAATTATGCGGAAGGTTCTATGATTGGTTTTGGAAAATGTGACTGGCTGAATCGTTTTACTTATGAAGGAGATGCGGATATTCAGGTTGGACAGCCAGGAAGCATATCAACGGCACATCAAAAACTGATGGATTATGAAATACAAATAGGTCTTCGGAAAAAAGGTGATATATATCCGGTTTCGTTCTATCCGAATTAAAGTAAGATAATCTATATAAATCAGAATAATTGATTAGAACCATTCCTGAAAGCGGTTTTTCGGGAATGGTTCTAAATAAAAGCATTACTGTTCAATGGATTTTTCATATTCATCAAAAATAAAATCAAAAATGCCGGCAAGACCGGTAAATTCGCAGCCATACCGGTATAAATTATTCTCTAACTCAATTCTGTGTAGGATCTTGACGACGGTAAGAATCTTTTGCTCTGAGGTTTCCAAAACAATTGTAGCATTAAAATAATAATTCTCCGGAATATAAGTGTTGGCAGTAAATCCGATTCCGGCCTTAGAAATATCAAATACTTTAATCTCGGCATTTAAATCCCGAATGACATCATTATCCTGCTTAAAGACTTCTGATACTTCAAGTGTCAATTGAATAGGTAGTCTTTTATATCTTCTCTTTTCCTGCATAGTAATGCCCTCCGTTTGTATTAATAATTATCATATAAGCATTGTAACATAAAAAGATAAAAATAACAATAATATCCTCATTTCCATTGACAGTTTTGTAAAAAAAGGATACCATGTATGCGGTGTCTGTTCACATTAATGTCAGAAGGGACACCTGAAGAAATATAGAAATGAATAACATATGGAATGAAGTTTACAACATGAGGAGATTTACATGGGCGAAGTGTTTGACAATAGTTTTGATGAAGACGTACTGCATGAAGAATGCGGCGTGTTTGGAATTTACGATTTTGACGGCAGTGATGTAGCGGCTTCCATTTATTACGGTCTGTTTGCATTGCAGCACCGGGGACAGGAAAGCTGTGGGATTGCTGTTTCGGATACAAAAGGACCAAAGGGGAAAGTTCTTTCTTCTAAGGGAATGGGGCTTGTAAATGAGGTATTTACTCCTGAAGATTTGGAGAAGTTAAAGGGCAATATCGGAGTAGGGCATGTCAGGTATTCAACCGCAGGTGCATCTGTCAGGGAAAATGCGCAGCCTTTGGTACTAAACTATGTAAAGGGAACGCTGGGTCTTGCACATAATGGGAATCTGGTTAATGCACCGGAACTTAGAAGGGAATTGGAACTGACAGGAGCGATTTTTCAGACTACTATAGATTCGGAAGTCATTGCTTACCATATTGCAAGGGAACGGGTGAATACGCCAACAGTAGAGGCTGCGGTTATGCGGGCACTTAGGAAAGTAAAGGGTTCATATTCCCTGATTGTGATGAGTCCCCGCAAACTGATTGGGGCGAGAGATCCTTTTGGTTTCCGCCCGCTTTGTATTGGAAAGCGGAACAATGCATATGTGCTTGCATCGGAAAGCTGTGCACTGGACACTATTGGAGCAGAGTTTGTAAGGGATGTGGAGCCGGGGGAAGTAGTTACCATTACTCCGGAAAATGGAATTGTTTCCTATAAAGATATGTGTCAGGACAAGCATGCAAGGTGTATATTTGAATACATTTATTTTGCAAGACCGGACAGTGTGTTTGACAAAATGAGCGTGTATGAATCCCGCATTATTGCAGGTAGATGTCTTGCAAAGGATTCACCGGTAGAAGCGGATTTGGTTGTGGGAGTTCCGGAATCCGGTAATGCAGCAGCACTTGGTTATTCATTGGAATCGGGAATTCCTTACGGAACGGCATTTGTTAAAAACGGATATGTAGGACGTACTTTTATCAAACCAAAACAGAGTCAGAGAGAGTCCAGTGTACAGGTGAAGCTGAATGTGTTAAAGGATGCCGTAAAAGGCAAACGGGTTATCATGATTGATGACTCCATAGTAAGGGGAACAACCTCGGACCGTATTGTCAGTATGTTGAAGGAGGCGGGGGCATCAGAGGTTCATGTCCGTATTTCCTCCCCACCGTTTTTACACCCGTGTTATTTTGGAACAGATATTCCCAACAAAGAGCAGCTGATTGCCCATAATCGGACCGTGGATGAGATTTGTAAAATTCTCGGTGCAGATTCTCTGGGATACTTAAGGATTGAGAGGTTGAAAGAATTATCCAATGGAAGGCAGTATTGTGACGGCTGTTTTAGCGGTAATTATCCAATGGAGCCCCCGGAGGAGGATATTCGGGGAGAATATGAATAATATTACCGGGCAAAGCAAAAGCAGAGGGATCGGCAGGTTTTAGCGGTCTCATTACGATATAATAATACGTAAAACAGGCGGAAAAACAGCGGTTATACTAAGAAAAAACAGATTGCAACCAGAAAATGTTTAATACAGGAGGAGAAAGATGAAAGATAAGTATGTAAGTCCATTGTCAGAGAGATATGCAAGCAGAGAGATGCAGTATATTTTTTCACCGGATATGAAGTTTAAGACATGGAGAAAGTTGTGGATCGCTTTAGCGGAGACGGAATATGAGCTGGGGCTTTCGGAAAATGGGAAGCCGGTTATTACCGTGGAACAGATTGAAGAGTTAAAGGCATTTCAGAATGATATTAATTATGATGTAGCAAGAAAAAGAGAAAAAATCGTCAGACATGATGTGATGAGCCATGTATATGCCTATGGCAAGCAGTGTCCGGCAGCAGCAGGCATCATTCATCTTGGAGCTACCAGCTGTTATGTGGGAGATAATACCGATGTCATTATTATGACGGAAGCAATGAAACTGGTTCGTAAGAAACTTTTGAACGTGATCAATGAGCTTTCCAAGTTTGCTTTGAAGTATAAAGCTCTGCCTACGCTTGCATTTACACATTTCCAGCCGGCACAGCCAACTACTGTAGGTAAGCGGGCAACTCTCTGGTTAGAAGAGTTAATGCTTGATTTATCGGATTTGGATTATATGATCAGCCAGCAGAAACTGCTTGGCTCAAAGGGGACAACAGGAACCCAGGCAAGCTTTCTGGAATTATTTAATGGGGATCATGAAACGATTCGCAAGATTGACGGTATGATTGCTGAAAAAATGGGCTTTAAGGAATGTTATCCGGTATCAGGGCAGACATATTCCCGTAAGGTGGATTCCAGAATCCTGAATGTTTTAAGCGGGATTGCACAGAGTGCACACAAGTTTTCTAATGATATCCGCTTGCTTCAGCATTTAAAGGAGATTGAGGAGCCCTTTGAAAAGAATCAGATTGGATCTTCTGCAATGGCATATAAGAGAAATCCTATGCGTTCCGAACGGATTGCTTCTCTGGCAAATTATGTTATGGTAGATGCCTTAAATCCTGCTATTACTGCTGCCACCCAGTGGTTTGAGAGAACTCTGGATGATTCTGCAAATAAGAGAATTTCAGTACCGGAAGCATTTTTGGCAGTGGACGGTATTCTGGATTTATATTTGAATGTGGTAGATGGACTGGTAGTATATGATAAGGTGATTTATCAGAGATTTATGAAAGAGATTCCGTTTATGGCTACAGAAAATATTATGATGGATGCTGTAAAGCGCGGTGGTGACAGACAGGAGCTGCATGAAAAGATCAGAGAGCATTCTATGGCGGCAGGAGCGGTGGTAAAGAAAGAAGGAAAAGAAAATGATCTTGTGGAGCGTATCGCAAATGACCCTGCTTTTGGAATGACGAAAGAGATGATAGAAGACATTTTGGAGCCAAAGAATTTTGTAGGGCGTGCACCACAGCAGACAGAAGAATTTATTACAGAGATTGTAAAGCCTGTGCTGGATGAAAATAAAAGTCTGCTAGGTATGACGGCAGAGATTAATGTATAAATTAAATAAATGATATGAGGCGGCTGCACGAATAAAGTTTTCTTTTTGCTTCAGTAAAGCAGAGGGAGAATGAAATTTGGTGTACCGTCTCTTATTTTTTTGTGTTTATTTCACAAAGGAAGTATCTGGTAAATGTTAAAGTTTTATGAATTTATAAAAAAAGCTAGGGTTGAAAGAAATTTTATGATATACTAATCTGCGGAGAACAAGCGATTTATAAATAGAAAGGGTGATTGCGTGAACAACCACAAAGAAAGAATTGATTATTATTCACAAATTACGGAGGAGATACAAGGGTTATCTGAATTGTGTCTTGAAAATTTTCAGATTGATCCGGAGCTTTACACCAAATATGATGTAAAGAGAGGTCTTAGGGATATTAACGGTAAGGGCGTACTTGCAGGTCTTACCGATGTTTCAAAGATAAAGTCTTATACAGTAGAAGATAATGATATGATTCCATGTGAAGGAAAATTATACTATCAAGGTGTAGATGTGGAGGATATCGTTGCAGGATTTATTAAGGAAAAACGGTTTGGCTATGAGGAAACAGTATATCTTTTGTTATTTGGAAAGCTTCCTGATAAAGGGGAACTGGAGATGATTACAAAGATTTTATCTGATTACAGATTGTCACTGCCGACTCATTTTGTAAGAGATATTATTCTGAAAGCACCAAGCAAGGATATGATGAATACATTGCAAAGAAGTATACTGACTTTATTTGCATATGATGATAAGGCAGATGATACGTCGATACCGAATGTATTAAGACAGTGTCTGCAATTGATTTCCGTAGTGCCATTGTTGTGTGTTTATGGATATCAGGCATATTCGCATTATCATGACGGAAACAGTTTATATATACATACACCTCAGCCGAATTTATCAACGGCAGAGAATCTGCTCTTTCTTCTGCGGCCGGATAGCAGTTATACGGAATTGGAAGCAAGAATTTTGGATTTGGCACTGGTGTTACATGCAGAGCATGGTGGTGGTAACAATTCCACTTTTACGACACATGTTGTTACGTCTTCCGGAACAGATACCTATTCATCAATGGCAGCGTCACTGGGGTCTTTGAAGGGACCTAAGCATGGTGGTGCCAATATCAAGGTGACAAAAATGTTTGCCGATATGAAGGAGTATGTAAAGGATTGGAATGACGAAGAAGAGATAAAGAATTATCTGAAGAAGCTTTTGCATAAAGAAGCATTTGATAAGGCAGGTCTTATTTATGGTATGGGGCATGCGGTATATTCCATTTCAGATCCGAGAGCCAAAGTGTTTAAGGGATTTGTGGAAAAACTTTCCCTTGAAAAAGGTTATGAAAAAGAGTATCAGTTATATGCTAATGTAGAAAAACTGGCTCCTGAAGTAATTGCAGAGGAGAGGAAAATCTATAAAGGCGTTAGTGCCAATGTAGATTTCTATTCAGGATTTGTATATCAGATGCTGGATCTCCCTACAGAATTGTTTACACCATTATTTGCTGTGGCAAGAATGGCAGGTTGGAGTGCACATAGGATTGAAGAATTGATTAATCAGGGTAAGATTATTCGTCCAGCGTATAAAGCTGTCAAGAAAAAGCAATCCTATATACCAATCGATGAGAGATAGCATATGTGTGAAGGTATAAGACAGATTGGAATGTTTATATTCTGATTAGTCCATGGTTATGAATGTCGTATTCGCCAGATGTTTTTTCGTCGCTTGGAATATCATGAAGAGGAATAGAGAGGAATAGAGATAATGGATAGTCATGTAATGAACCAATTAAGCTATGGGCTTTTTGTACTGACGGCAAAAGAGGGTGAGAAGGATAATGGCTGTATTATCAATACAGCAATACAGGTTACTACATCACCGAACCGTGTTTTGATTGCAGTTAATAAGGATAATTATACACATGATATGATTATGAAAACGAAGGAGTTTAATCTGACAATACTGGATGAGAGTGCTACATTTGATACCTTTAAGCAATTTGGTTTTCAAAGCGGAAGGGATACGGATAAGCTTGCTGCAATTTCTTTTTCAAGAGCAGAGAATGGGATTGTTTATCTGACAAAGGAGAGCAACGGCTATATTTCTGGTAAAGTAGCAGATATGGTAGATCTCGGAACACATACTGCATTTATTGCTGATGTAACGGGGGGAGAAGTGTTATCAGAGAATCCTTCAGTGACGTATTCCTATTATCATGCCAATATCAAGCCGGCTAGGAAACAAACTGAGAAAACCGAAAAGCAGGAGGAGAAAAAGGGATATATCTGTAAAATATGCGGGTATATTTATGAAGGGGATACATTACCGCCGGATTTTGTATGTCCAATCTGTAAGCATGGTGCGGATGATTTCGAACCATTATAAAATAGTATGTTTAGCTGTCATAGGATGGAAGTTCTTACAACAGATTTCCGTAAGAAGTTTTCATATTTTGTGACAGCTGCTTTTTTATGTTTAAGGGAAATTATCATATATGTTTAGAAATCGGGTGAATAAATGATTCGAAATCGGGAAAAAGCTTTTTTAAAAGGATTGTTTTTTATTGTACTGTTCTATGTGGTAGTAGAACATTTTACACTGGTAAAGGAGATTCTTTCTTCGGCGTACAATGCCATTTCACCGCTTATTTATGGTATTGTAATCGCATTTATTGTGAATCTGATTGTTGTTCAATTGGAAAAGCACATGACAAAAGGCATCTTTGAAAATCATACTATTAAACGGACTACGTCTATTGTGACGGCTCTTTTTATTGTGGCAGGTATCATTGCGGTTGTTTGTTTTAATATGATTCCGGGAATCATAGACAGCGTAAAGCAGATTGCGGAAAAAGTGCCGCAGGCAATAGATAGAGTTTTTGAGTTCTTACAAAAAAATTTCGGTGTATCCGGTGAGATTTCAAATGTTGCCGAGAATTTTAAGCTGGATGAAGAGCTTGTCACCAATATGTTTGGATTGATGGAGAACCGCTCCTTTATTGAAGCTATAAAAGCAAGCGGTAATGTGGTAGGTAGTGTATTTTCCGTTTTTGCCAAATTTTTTATCGGTCTTTTTTTTGCTTTTTACATACTTGCAAGGAAAGAGTCCATTGGAGCATATATTTGTAAACTGATGGAAACTTATCTGCCTGAAAAGATGGCAGAAGGGATTATGTATTTTGGAAGCATTATTTATGAAACCTATGCAAATTTTATATCCGGACAATGTCTGGATGCGGTTATTCTGGGATGTCTTCTTACTGTCTGTATGGGGATTATGGGACTGCCTTACCCTGTGCTGATTGGTGTGATTGTAGCAGTGACGGCATTGATTCCTGTTGTGGGAGCTTTTTTTGGAGGAACGGTTGGAGCTGTTTTGCTGGTGATGGATTCGCCGGTTAAAGCACTGACATTTCTTGCATTATTTTTGTTTTTGCAGCAAATTGATAACCGCCTGATCTATCCGCATATTGTAGGAAATGCGATTGGAATCCCATCTATTTTAATCTTTGCTGCTATTGTAATCGGAGGGGAGTTTGGTGGAGTGATCGGCATGTTTTTGGGGATTCCTTTTACGGCAGTTCTTTATGCAATCGTGGAACAGGATATTGATAGACGCAGGAAAAAGAAAAAGGAACAGGAAGCGGAGGCAGAGAAGCTTAGAAGGTGATCTTCTGAATCAGCATTTCATATGATATGCCGCCGGCGGGGTAAAAATTCCATAGAATGGTGCTTTCCGTCAAGGACAGGCTGCGTCTTCTCAGATCGTGGATAGCCTGACAGGCGCCCTCTATAGGTGTTTCCTGTCCAGAGCGTTTTTGCTCGCAGCCAACAAAAACTGCTGTTTTTGCACTGGAGAGCAGGGCATCATGAAAGCGGGGAATGAAGAAATCATTTTCTTCTTTGAGGCAGTTAGAAAAAGCTTCCCCGGGAATTGATGTATCCGGAAAAAGCATATTTTGCAAATTTACTGTAAAAACATGATAAATATAAGAAAACATAGCCTGTAACTGGCTGTGTACGCCAAAACACCAGATGTAGTCATAGGAAACAGGGGCAAGGGGAATGGCTGTCAGTCTGTTTCTTTGAAAAATATGTTCTATCTGGGATATGGAAAATGCTTCAAATTCTTCCGGAGTAAAGGATGGAAGCTGGATATATGTTTGGAGAGAATCACAAAATTGCCGGTAATCCGAGTCCGTTATGCCATTGAGGCTGACAGGCAGCAGACAGATGGATGGCGAGTCCTCAAGATGGTAAATACGCAGTGCCTTTTTCATGGCAGTTTCATCGTTATCTATTAATGTTATTTTGGAAAAATGAGGAGCGATACGGGACAGATCAATGTCATTGCAGGCTCCGGCTCCTATAATGGCAAGAGTAGGAAGCATTTCTGATTGTTTCATGCCGGCATGGAAGGAGAGGGGAAGGGGAATAAGGTCAGTCTGGGAAATCAGATAACGGGTTAGAGTATCCCGGTAATATGTCCAGTCTTTATAGGCATCCGGCAGAAGAAAATGGGATTTGATTTGGTCATATAATTTCATGGAATTCTCCTTTTACAATGTCTGTTATGTATCGTTATATGCAGTATATTTGCGTATATTGGAATAGCGTCCGTATTGCATAAATGTATAAGATACTACTTACAGTATAAACGAAAAGAAAAATAAAATCTACTTTGAAAAAATATATAGAAATGATATACTTTTATTTATAAAGGAAACAAAAGCAAGGAAACGAAAACAATGAAATTATTAAAAATACATTTAACAGCAACACAGATTATCATATTAAGTTTTTTGTCAGCAGTTTTGATTGGTGCTTTTTTGTTAAGTCTGCCGGTGGCAGCAGCTAACGGACAGGCAACACCATTTCTTGATGCTTTGTTTACGTCGGTTACTAGTGTATGTGTAACTGGTCTTGTGGTTGTACCAACAGCAACGCATTGGAGTTTTTTTGGACATATCGTTATTCTGGGCTTAATTCAGATAGGTGGTCTCGGAGTGATTGCGATTACGACTACGATTTTGATGATACTGGGGAAAAAGATTTCGCTTAGCAGCCGTATGCTGTTAGGTGCTGCTTTTAATCTGGACACATTAAAGGGACTGGTTCAGTTTTTAAGGAGGGTATTTAAAGGTACTTTTCTGGTGGAAGGAATCGGGATGCTCTGTTTTTTGCCCGTTTTTGTACCAGAACATGGTTTGATAAAAGGAATCTGGTTTTCTGTTTTTCATGCAGTATCGGCTTTTTGTAATGCAGGAATTGATTTGGTAGGAGATAGCAGTTTCGTGCCATATGCTGATAATTTATGGGTAAATCTTGTAACCATGATGTTGATTATTATGGGAGGGATTGGTTTTGTTGTCTGGTGGGACGTGATAGGAGTGCTGAAAAAGAAAAAAAATCTTGAAATCCGAAAAGGATCTGTTTGGCGGAATTTTTCCCTGCATACAAAAATTGTATTAAGTATGACGGTATTTTTAATTTTTTCCGGAGCCTTTTTCTTTTTCTTATTTGAGTATGATAATCCATTAACTATAGGGAATGACTCGTTGGGACAAAAGCTTTTGGAATCTTTGTTTCAATCAGTGACAACCAGAACGGCAGGAATTGCGACGATTTCACAAAAAGGGCTCACTACACCTTCCGTCATTACGGCATTGATCCTTATGTTTACAGGGGGTTCTTCTGTGGGAACTGCCGGTGGAGTTAAGACTACTACCGTTGCAGTTCTAATACTGGCCGTCATTTCTACTGTCCAGGGGCGGGAAGATATAAATTGTTTTGGCAGACGTATTTCAGAGAAAACAGTAAGGAAGTCATTATCGATTATATTGATCAGCTTTATCGCCAGCATAGGTGCCATTATTGCAATGCTGATATTTGAAAACGGAGACTCTGTTGATATTATCTATGAGGTATACAGTGCACTTGGTACGGTGGGGTTATCGAGAGATTATACGATGTCTATGGGCTTAGCAGGTAAGCTGATTCTCAGTATCTGCATGTTTTTAGGAAGAATTGGACCTATTACGATGGTGATTGCTTTTACGATGAAAGATACACAGTCTCCCGTGAGACTGCCGGAGGAAAAGATAACTGTCGGTTAACAGAGCTTGCAAAGCAAAATTGGTTACTGGGTAGTATAAAGTAGATTATAAAATCTGCGAGACGGGAATTGCCCGCATTTAAATCTGCTTCACAGATAGGCGGGCAAGTAGGCAATCAATTTTGCAAAGCAAAAATAGTTACAAGAGAAAGGATATAGAGTATGAAAAGGAAAGAAGATAAAAAATCATATGCCGTATTTGGATTGGGGGAATTTGGAAGAAGTGTTGCAGTGGAACTGGCAGCAGCAGGAGCAGAGGTTATGGTTCTTGATAAAGATGAGGAACAAATATCAGATATTGCAGATAAGGTAACGCTTGCTATGCAGATTGATGCATCGGAAATGCACGCATTGGAAACGCTGGGATTGTCTAATATGGATGGTGTGATCGTGGCGATGACGGGATGTCTGGATGCCTGTATCATGGCAATTCTGGCAGCGAAGGAAGCCGGTGTGCCATTTGTAATTGCAAAATCACAGAACGCAACACAGACTACGATTTTTCAAAGGATTGGTGCGGATAAGATCGTGACACCGGAACATGACGGCGGTATACGTCTGGCAAGGAATATTATAGCAGGCAATTTTTTGGATTTCTTTGAATTATCAAACCGTCTCCGCATGGTGGAGATGGCGATTAAAAAAGAGTGGGCAGGTAAAAGTTTAAAGCAGCTTTCTCTTCGAAAGAGACATAAGATTAATGTAATAGCGATAAGGCAGGATGGGGAACTGACAACAGATATAGATCCGGATGCTCCTTTAAGGGAAGAAGATACTATTTTAATAATAGTTGATAAAAAATATATTCAAGAGTTACTAACTTAGGAGGTTGAAAAGCTGATGATGCCGGTAACAGATTTACAGGATATTCTGAAAAAACAGGTTGTATTGATGGACGGTGCAATGGGAACATATTATAGCAGAATACATCCGGAAGGAGGAGAGGCGGAAAGTGCAAATATTACGCACCCGGATTGGATTAAAGATATTCATAAAAAATATATTCTTGCGGGTGCAAAACTCATTAGAACCAATACTTTTGCAGTTAACCATATGTTGTTCAGGCAAGAAGAGATAGAGGATAATCTGATTGCGGCAGTAAAGAATGCAAAGGATGCGGTAAAGGAAGCAGGTGCCCCAATATGGATTGCTGGCTCTATCGGACCTGTCCGCTGTGATAATGAACAGGAAGAAGAAAAGGTTTTTGAGGAGTATCAATATATCTGTAATGTTCTGGCAGGACAGGGAATCCGCATTTTTATACTGGAAACTTTTGCGGATACTGCAATGGTTATAAGGATTGCAGAGTATATTAAAAAATTAGCTGCCGATACCCTGTTGGAAGACGTATTTGTAATGGCTCAGTTTTCTGTGAATCGTATGGGATATACCAAGTATGGATACAGTATGCAGAGATTGGTAAATGAATTGGAGAACCAAACGGTTTTGTCAGGTTTTGGTTTTAACTGTGGCATTGGGGCGGCACATATGAATAAGTTGTTAACGAAAATTACGTTTTCAAAAGATTGTACATTAAGTGTTTTGCCAAATGCAGGGTATGAGCATATTTTGCGGGGAAGGCAGTTGTTCATAGATAATCCTTCGTATTATGCTTCTATTATGGAGCAGGTTTTGTCAAGTGGTGTGAACCTGATTGGCGGCTGTTGTGGAACTACACCGGAATATATTAAGGCATTATCGGAGATGTTAGGTGAGAAAAAGAGTCCTGTAAACAAAAGGATTATGCCGGTAGTGGGAAAAACAGTGTGTGCAGAACCGCCTCATCCATTTATGGAAAAGCTAAACAGGGGAGACAGGGTATATGCAGTGGAAATTGATTCTCCATTTGATCAGAAAGCAGACAAATTCTTAGAGGCGGCGTGTCGTCTGCGTGAAAATAATGTGGATATGATTACCATTTCTGATTCTCCAATGGCAAGGTCCAGGGCGGGGTCCTTTGAAATGGGGGTTTTTATTGCTAATAAAACAGGGGGATGTGTAATGCCTCACATATGCTGTAGGGACAGGAATCTGATTGCATTGCGTTCCACTATACTTGGCGGATATATTAATGGAATTCGTGATATGCTGATCGTTACAGGAGATCCGGTGGCAAGAGATGACCAAAATATCATTTCAGGGGTATTTGATGTGAATTCCATCAAACTGATGGAATATGTCAAGAATATGAATCAGGAAATTTTTATGGAGGATCCGGTTTATTATGGAGGTGCCCTTAATTATGCAGGAGTTAATATAGAAGCGATTGTGGACAGGATGGAGAAAAAAATGGCGGCAGGATGCAGTTATTTTCTTACCCAGCCTGTGTATTCCGATTCGGATATTAACAGAGTAAGAGAATTGAAGAAACGGACTAATGCCAAAATTCTTCTTGGGATTATGCCGCTTGTAAGTTATAAAAATGCACTGTTTATGAAAAATGAACTGCCAGGGATTGATGTTCCAGATGAGATTGTCGATAGTTATTATCCTGACATGAATCGGGAACAAGCGGAAGAGACGGCTGTAAGATTAAGTGTAGAAATTGGCTGTAAGGCTTCAGATTTTGCAGACGGATATTATTTTATGACTCCATTTAACAGGGTTTCATTAGTGAATAGGATTATTAATAGATTGAGGGAATGCAAATGAGCACTTTTGTAGAGTTTAAGAATGTGAGTAAATGTTATCATACCGGAGAAGTTTCCATTCACGCACTAAAGGATGTTAATTTTGAAATTGAGCAGGGGGAATTTTGTATTATTGTAGGAGCTTCCGGAGCAGGGAAAACAACAATTCTCAATATTTTAGGAGGAATGGATACCCTGACAAGTGGGGAGGTATCGTTAGACGGTAGGCAGATATCAGCAATGAACAAAAAAGAATTGACCACCTATCGCCGGTATGATGTAGGATTTGTATTCCAGTTTTATAATCTGGTGGGAAATCTCACGGCATTGGAAAATGTGGAACTTGCCTCCCAGATTTGTAAAAATCCACTGGATGCGGCAATGGTATTAGAAGAGGTGGGTTTAAAGGAAAGAATGTCTAATTTTCCCGCACAGCTTTCCGGCGGGGAGCAGCAAAGAGTGGCAATTGCAAGAGCACTGGCCAAAAATCCTAAGCTCTTGCTTTGTGACGAGCCCACAGGAGCATTAGATTACCGGACCGGAAAGTCGGTGTTGAAGCTTTTGCAGGATACTTGCAAAAATACAGGAACTACAGTGGTTGTCATTACACATAATCAGGCATTAACGGCAATGGCAGACCGTATTATCGTAGTTAAGAGTGGGAAAATCGCAGAGATGAGGATGAATGAACAGCCTATGGATGTATCAGAGCTGGAATGGTGACAGAATGAACAAGGGAATGATAAAATCCACAATCCGTGAAATAAAAGGAAGCTTTGGAAGATATATGGCGATTTTGTTGATCGTCGCTCTTGGTGTGGGCTTTTTTTCAGGTTTGCAGGTAGCGTATGATGCAATGGTTTATACAGCGGATGCTTATCTGGATGATTTGAATTTCTTTGATTACCGTCTGCTTTCCACATTGGGATTTGATGAGGAAACGGCAGATGTGCTTGCAAAAGAGGAGGGTGTTCTGGCAGCAGAAGGATCAAAGAGTGCAGATGTTTTGATTGCGGAGGCTGACGGTACAGAAAGAGTGGTTAAAACAATATCCTTTCCTCAAAAGGTAAATACGCTGGATTTAACTGCGGGGAGAATGCCGGAAGCGGAAAATGAATGTGTTGTGGACAGGCATGCGTATAGTGAAGCAGATATCGGAAGAAAATTAACCATAGCTGAATCGAATGAAAAAGAAGATCAGGATAAATTTTCGGTAAAAGAATATACGATTGTAGGGATCGTAAGATCTCCGCTTTATATACACTATGACCGGGGAAATACTTCTGTTGGTGACGGAGCGATAGATGGTTTTGTTTATTTGATGAAGGAAGCCTATGATATGGACTATGATACGGAAATCTATATTGCTTTCGATAAAGATGCAGCTATCTATTCAGAAGAATATGACAATCTGATGGATTCCAGAGAAGAAGAATGGAAGGAAATCTGCCAGAGGGAGGCGGACTTTAGATATCATCGTATTTATACAGAGGCACAGGAAGAGATTGAAGATGCGGATACGACATTACAGGAGAAAAAGGCTGATGGGGAGAAAGAATTAGCAGAGGCACGGGATACGCTTACTGATGGAGAAAATGAAATTGCAAATGGGAAAAATGCAATCAGTGAAGCAAAACGAACGTTATCAGACAACAAAGACACATTGGAGGAAAAGGAAGAAGAATATAAGAAAGGTCTTAAAGTATATAAGAAAAATAAAGCAGTCTATGATAAGGGGAAAAAGGCATATGACAAGGGAGTAAATACCTATAACACGCAGTATGCGGAGTATGAAAAAAATCTTACTGCTTATGAAGCCAATCAAAAAGCTTATGACAGAAGTGAGCAGGAATATGCCAAAGCCAAGGAACAATATGAAAGCGGGAAAGCATATTTAAGTGAGCAGGAGCAGAAGGTAAAAGAGCAGGAATTTGCAGCATGGAGAGCAACATTAGATGCGACAGGGAGTACATTGGCGGGTGTAAAATCGCAGTTAGATGCGGGAGCTGTGGAATTAAAGGAAGCAAAGAAAAACATTGATACTGAGGGGAAAAAACTGAGCAAGGCCGATAAACAGTTAAAAAAGGCAAAAAAAGAACTGGACGAAGCAGGTATCAAAATTGAAGAAGCAAAAAAACAGTTTTCCCAGGCCGAAAGACAGATTTCAGAAAAGGAAAGGGAGTTGGTGTCTGCCGAAAAAGAGCTTGCCAATGGGCGGATAGAATATGATGATGCCAAAAAGGAATATGATGAAAAGATAGCGGATGCAGGGAAAGAAATTGCAGATGCAAGAGAAGAACTTAAAAATTTGGAAAAACCGGAAAGCTATGTATTAGGCAGGGAAACCAATACAGGATATGCAGGTTTTGATAATGATGCCCAGATTGTCAAGGGAATCGCAAAGGTATTTCCAATCTTTTTTTTCCTGGTAGCAGCACTGGTATGTATGACTACCATGGCAAGGATGATGGAAGAACAGCGTACCCAGATTGGAGTGTTAAAGGCTCTGGGATATTCTAATGCAGCGATTATAGGGAAATATATGGTGTATTCAGGAAGTGGGGCATTGATGGGTGCAGTCGGTGGTTATTTTGCAGGCACATGGACATTTTCAATCGTTATATGGAATGCATATAAAATGATGTATGATATGGGTTCCCTGCATTATGTATTGAACAGTGGACTGGCAGTTATTTCTGTTTTAGTGGCACTTTTATGCTCTGCGGGAACCACATTCGTAGTGTGCTATCAGGAACTGCGGGAAATGGCGGCGGCATTGATGAGACCGAAGACGCCCAAAGCAGGTAAAAGGGTGCTGTTAGAAAAGATTCCTTTTATCTGGAAACATTTAAAATTTTTAGATAAAGTATCAGTACGGAATCTTTTCCGCTATAAAAGGCGGTTTTTTATGATGATTATCGGAATCAGTGGGTGTACAGCATTACTTGTTACAGGAATGGGTGTGCGGGATTCTATAGCAAATATTGCAGATACCCAGTTTGAACAAATATTTATTTATGATATAGCAGCAGATATCAGGGAAGAAGAGGTCAAGGTTCCGGATATAAAGGAGTCTCTTTTGATTGCAGGGAAGAGTGTGGATTTACAGACTGGCGGGGAAGTAAAGAGTGTTTATCTGATGGTTCCTGACGAAAAAGAAAGATTTTCTTCATATGTAGATTTGCATACAGAAGAAGGGGAACAGATTGATTTTCCGGAAAACGGCAAGGCAGTGATTTCTTCTAAACTGGCAGAGAATTATGGTATTGGCGTGGGGGACACTGTTACCCTGCAAAACAGTGATTTAAAGGGTGGAACCGTTATGGTAAGCGGCATTTACCAGAATTATTTTAATCATTATGTAATCATGACCCCTGTTACGTATGAACAGCTTTTTAAAGAAAAGACTGAATACAATGAAATGTATGTAAATATTGAGGAGAATGCAGATGTGTATGCGGTTGCTTCTGCTCTGATGAAAGAGGAAGACGTCAGTATGGTAACAGTCAGTGCGGACATTAAAAAGAGGGTATCTGATATGATGGGCAGTCTGGATTATGTTGTAATTCTCGTAATTATCTGTGCCGCCATGCTTGCATTTATTGTAATATACAACCTCAATAATATTAATATTACGGAGAGGATACGGGAAATTGCAACGATTAAGGTGCTTGGATTTTATAAGGAAGAAACCAATTCTTATATTTTCAGGGAAAACACCGTATTAACATTGTTTGGCAGTCTTGTGGGTATTTTACTGGGACATTACCTGCACCGGTTTGTTATGAGCCAGATTAAGATTGATGCAGTGGCGTTTGATGTGCGTGTTACAGGTCTCAGTTTTATCCTGAGCATCATCCTGACACTTTTATTTAATCAGATTGTGAATCTTTTTATGTCAAAGAAGCTTGAGAATATAGATATGGCAGAATCTCTTAAGTCAGTAGAATAATCCTGTACGCTTTTATAGGCAGAGGAAGAAGAACAGGTATATTTTACAGGAAATAGGGATATACATGAAACAACAGACATTTTTCAGAACCGCATAAAGTTTATGTAGACGAAAACGTAAAAGGAATGAAGGTGTCAGGGAATGAATGTTTCAGAGATTATTAAGAGATTGGATGATTTTGTCTGGGGACCGCTGATGCTGGTCTTACTGGTGGGAACCGGTATTTTTCTGACGATCCGCACAGGTTTTCTGCCATGGAGGAATCTTCCGTATGCACTAAAAAGCACTTTAAGTAAGAAAGCACGTACTAAAGGCAGTGGAGAGGGGGATGTCTCTCCGTTTTCCGCACTTACCACAGCATTGGCAGCGACGATTGGTACAGGTAATATAGTAGGGGTGGCAACGGCAATGGTGTCCGGAGGTCCAGGAGCATTGGTCTGGATGTGGATTTCTGCCTGTTTTGGTCTGGCATCTAAGTTTTCCGAGTGTATGCTTGCCATTAAGTATCGTGAGATAAATGATAGGGGAGAAATGTCAGGCGGCCCCATGTATACCATGAGAAAGGCATTTAGGCATAAGACATTTGGAAAGCTCTTTGGCTGGCTGTTTGCATTTTTTACTGTCATGGCATCCTTTGGTATCGGTAACATGACACAGGCAAATTCTATAGCATCAGCTTTACATGAAACGTTTCATTTCCCTACAAAGATGATTGGAATTATCATTACGGTTCTTGTCCTGTTTATTATTGTGGGCGGGATTCAGACAATTTCAAAGATATCTTCCATCATAGTGCCTATTATGGCGGTCTTTTATGTGGTTGCAGGCATTATTGTAATAGCAGGTAATATAGAAAATATACCTTCCGGCATCGCTGCTGTTTTTTCAATGGCATTCAGCGTGAAGGCAGTGACCGGTGGAGCTCTGGGTACGGTTGTGGCTTCTATGATGGGAGCGGTGCGTTATGGTATTGCCCGTGGGATATTTTCCAATGAAGCAGGCATGGGTTCAGCTGCAATTACGGCAGCAGCAGCGGCTACGGATTATCCGGTCCGGCAGGGTTATATCAATATGACAGGAACCTTTTGGGATACTATTGTTGTATGTACGATTACAGGATTGGCGATTGCCTCGTCCGGAGTACTGGGCATGACGACACAAAAAGCGGCAGGTACATATGCAGTAGCAGGAAGTCAGATGATAACCGAGGTATCCTATGATGGGAAGAAATGCATAAATGTATATGACATGGAGATAGATGGAAGAAGAGTTATATTGAGGGATAAGAATCATATACCCCTTATGCTGACACCGTATAAGGGAAGCTATGAAAAAGCCGCTTCCGGTGTGGAAAAGGCAGTTATTACAAATGGTGTTATGATGGGTACATGGGAGGGAGATGACCGGAATCTTTATCATTTTGGAAGGGATGGAAGTTATGTATGTGATGAATTGATAAAGGGGGCGTCCCTGACTATCCAGTCTTTTACAACAGTGCTGGGGAAAGCCGGTGGCTGGGTTATATCTGTGGGAATTGCGTTGTTTGCGTTTTCCACCATACTTGGATGGGAATATCAGGGAGAGAAAGCCTTTGAATATATGATGGGGACATATCGGTATAATATGGTATACCGGATTGGATTTTCGCTTATTGCATACATAGGAGCAACACAGGCACTGGAACTTGTCTGGAATCTGTCGGATATTGCCAATGCCCTGATGGCAGTTCCGAACCTGATCTGCCTGCTGGTCCTTAGCGGAGAAATCGCGAAAGAGATGAAGGCCTTTCAGAAAGTGATTGACGCAGAAAGAACCTTTAAATAAGAACAATTTATAGCATTGTTTGGATATTATAATGGCACGCTGCTGGCAAAATATGAGTTGCCGGTACCGTGCCATTAAAAGATGGTGTGTTATGAAGACATACTATGCTGTTAATCGTATCTTGTATTTTGCAAGCCAGTAATTGATCTGTAAAAAATATGCCAGAAGCTGTGGTCCTGCCATCAGCTGTCCATAGAATGGTCTTCCGTAATCAGTTGGATTTTTCATAAAGCCCATGACTTTATTTCGGTCGATCAGAGTACAGAGGGGAGCAGTTCCGTCATGTAAAAGCTCCGTCATTTCCTGACGCAGGAGTTTTTCATAGGCGGGATCGTAGGTTTTGGGATAAGGACTTTTTTTACGATAAAGAATTTCTTCCGGCAGATATTTTTCTCCCGCTGCCCGGAGGAGCCCTTTTACGATTCCATTATGGCATTTCATTTCCCATGGAACATTCCATACATATTCAATAATCCGGTGGTCTGCTAACGGTACGCGTGCTTCCAATCCGCTATACATACTGGTTCTGTCCATACGGTCAAGAAGTGTCTGCATAAACCATTTAAGGTTCAGGTACGCAATTTCCCTTCTTCTTTTTTCTTCCGGGTTTTCGCCCGGTAATACGGGAGTTTCCCGGATAGTTTTTTCATAAGCTGCCCGGGCATATTCCTCTATGGGAAGTTCCTGTAAGACTTCATCCTTTAGTAGCATTGTGCGGGGTGCAAAATCCATTGACCAGGGGAAAATGTCTGCTTCGAAACATTCTTTTTTATGAAACCATGGATAACCTCCAAAGATTTCGTCAGCACACTCACCGGTCAAAGTAACTTTATTGTGTTTTGCAACCTCTTTACAAAAGTATAGCATGGAAGATTCCACATCCGCCATACAGGGGAGGTCTCTGGCATCTACGGCATCATATAGATAGTTGTATAATTCTTTGTTATTGCATTCCAGAAAATGGTGATTTGTATTTGAAAATTGAACCATTTTTTCCACCCAGGGACGATCCTGTGTCGGCTGGAATGCATTTGCCTTGAAGTTTACATCATTATCGGTAAAATCAAAAGAGTAGGTATCCAGCTGTTTTCCTTCTTTTTGAAGTTCCTCGCTGCATATTGCCGTTACAAAGCTGCTGTCCACACCGCCGGATAAAAATGTGCAGATGGGAACGTCAGACAGCATTTGTTCCCTGATCGATCCAGTGATCAGAGTCCGGGTCTGCTCTACGGTCTCCTCAAAATTTTGCTGGTGTGGGCGGCTTTCCAGTTGCCAGTAGCAGTGCTCCCGGCAGCTATTTTTATTAAATTCCAGAAAATGACCGGGAAGAATTTCGTATATATTTTTAAAGACGCCTTTTCCATATGTTTTTGCGGGACCAAGACCAAATATTTCGCATAGACCTTCCTTATCCACTTCCGGAGTTATTTCGGGATAGCAGAACAATCCTTTTATTTCCGAAGAGAAGACGAGGGTGTTTTGCTTGATCGTATAAAAGAGAGGCTTGATTCCCGAGCGGTCCCGGAACAGATATAATTTTTGTTTCCAGGAATCCCATATGGCAAAGGCGAAAATACCGTTCAATTTTTTTACGATATCTACACCATAGATTTCATATCCTGCAAGGATTACTTCAGTATCACTGGTTGTATGAAAACGCACTCCTTTATGTTGAAGTTCCTTTTTCAATTCTTTCATGTTATAGATTTCTCCGTTATATACGATGGTCACACTGCGTCCACCCAAAGAACGGGTCATAGGCTGGTGTCCGGTGGATAAATCTATAATTGACAGCCGGACATGGGACAATCCGCAATGGGAGTGTAAAAATGTTCCGTTGTCATCCGGTCCGCGATGTTCCTGCTGCCGATTCATTTTCTCTAATATTTTGGTCCATTTATCTGGCGTGGCTGCATAATTTACTGAAAAATTGCAAAAACCAGCTATGCCACACATAATCAATATATCCTTTCCTTGTTATCATATCTTTCATCACTTAAAAGCTTCCAGAATTGGCTGATACTGTTGTCCCTCGAGAGCAAGCTCCAAAGCAGGTATCAGTTTATCTGTATGTGCAATCAGGGAATTGCTTTTCTTAATTGGATTATCCTGCCCAAAAGGAACAAAATATATGTTTTTGGCATTCAGTAATAATCCGATATTTTTCATATTCATTCCCAGGGCATCATTGGTAGAAATGGAGATTACAAGTGGTTTGTTATTTCTTAAATGTGCTTTTGCCCCCATCAATACAGGGGTATCGGTAATGCCGTTTGCAAGCTTGGCGATGGTATTGCCGGTACAGGGAAAAATAACTAAAATGTCCAGATATGCCTGAGGCCCGATCGGTTCGGCATCTTCAATGGTAAAGATAGGTTTTCGCCCTGTAATTTCTTCTGCTTTTTTTATGAATTCCTCGGGAGTGCCAAAACGGCTGGAAATCTGTTGAGAAGCATTAGAAAAGATAGTGTAGACATCTGCTCCTGCTTCCACCAGCTTTTTTAATTCCACAAATATTTTATCAAAGGTACAAAATGAACCGGTCAGTGCAACACCAACCTTTTTTCCCTTTAATTCCATTTAAAAATCCCCTTTAATCATTCTATTTTATGAATTACAAAATCAACTAATTTTTTTGCGGATATCTTTGGTGCATATTTCCCGGGCAGACCAAGGCAATGATATGCTCTAAGCCCTAATTTTTCTGCGGAAGCATAGTCCACACCGCCAAGACCGGAAGCAATGTCGATGATTAATGCATCATTGCTTATTTGTGCTAGTATATCTTTTTTTAATATTACAGAAGGGATTGTATTGTAGATATATTCATACTTATGAATTTTTTCTTTTAAATGGTAGAAAGGAAGGGGATGAAATCCAAATGCTTCTGCGTATGCAAGTTCTGTTTCACATTGGCTGCATACAGTCACATCGGCATTCATGCCTTTTAATTTTTCTGCAAGAATTTTACCACATCTGCCATATCCAAGTATAAGGCTTTTACTGCCCTGGATATTAGTTGTCTGATGCTTTAAAGCCTCTAAGATAGTGCCTTCTGCTGTTGCTACTGCATTAAAGATAGCAAGCGTTTCATCTGCCATGAAGTCATAACAGTTCACTTCTTTTTTATCACATAAAGCTATAAAATCCCTGGGGATGACTCCGCCAAATAAAGTCTGCCCTTTTTCTAAACATAGGTATAAGTCATTTTGTTTTAAGTCCGGCAGGTTTTCTTTAAAAAAGACAGTCCCATTCTTAAAGAATGGAATACCGCCAATAATACAGTCTGATTTTTCTACGGCCTCCTGCCATGTCTCTGCGTATGTGAGCAGTTCCTTTTCTTTCAGGGGTATCGTTTGGGTTCCATAGCAGATTACTTTGTATTCCTTTTTTAAAAAATAAGGTATCATGTAAGCATTTCGTATATCTCCACCGAGTAGTGCGATATCATACTGTTTCATAGTGATTCCCTTCAAAAACAGTTCTCTAATTTAAAATATGTATATAGAAACACTTAGGTGTCTGTCCATATATGCATCTAATTCATATTTTCCATGTGACAACAAAGGAAGTGAGACCTTCTTTACATTCAACATGAATTTGTCCTTTATGATTTTGCACGATCATTCTGGCGATAGACAGTCCCAGGCCATAGTGTCCGTTGGTACGGTTTCGTGCTTTATCTCTCCGGTAGAAACGTTCAAACAGCTTTTCCCTGTCTTCTTTAGGAATCGCTTCACCGGTGTTACTTACCTTAAAAATGATGTGATGAGAAGTTTGTTCCAGTGTAATGTCAACCTGCCCTGGTTTATCTGTGTAGGTCAGGGCATTATCAATTAAAATGACAGCAGTCTGTTGAATCTGTTCTTTCACTCCATAAAAAGAAATATCTGGAATAATGTGATACTGCATAGTGATTTGTTTTTCAAAAGCAATGCTTTCTAAAGGGAGAATCCGTTCTAACAGGGCATCACTGAGGGAAAAGGTATTTTTTTCTTCCTCCACATATGGGGTCTGCTCCAGATGTGACAGTGTAAGTAATGAGGTAACCAGATGGTGCATCCGGTCACATTCTTTTTTTATATAAGCCAGTTGTTTGTTTGTCCCAATCTGATCTTCCAATAATTCACTATTGGATAAGATAACAGCAATAGGGGTTTTTAATTCATGGCTGGCATCCGAGATAAACTGCTTTTGCTTAGCAAAGGCTTCCTCTATCGGATGAACCATAAGTCCGGACAATATATAAGATAAAAAAGCAAAGATGATTAAACCGATGATTCCTAATACGATTGAAATCATAAGCAGTTTTTTTCCGCTCTGTGCACCCTGGGTATGGTCGATAAAAGCGATGACAGTACCATCTTTATTTTTTCGGATGATATAACGCAGATTTCCAAGGGTTCCCTGCTGTTTGCTTTTTCCAAGGAGTTTATCACAGTATTGTTTGATTTCTTCTTCACTGTAGCTTTCCGACAGAGTGTTTTGAATAGAGATGAGCTGGTTGTCAGAAGAATATCTGGCAAGGATAAAATGGGAGGTGGCAATTTCCATACGACGGTTTTCTGGTATATTCGGTTTTTGCATATTCTTATCTCTGGAAGATGTTGTGTCAGAATCCGGTAGCAGATTATCAGGATCTGTTTTGGAAAGGTCTTCGGAAGCTGGATGGGAATCATCTGGTCTTATTCTATCCGGCTGTGTTTCCCGCTGGAGCAAAAAACGCAGATTATTGTCTGCCTCTGCCCGGTTATCGGCCCGGAGCCATATATTGATGGCAGTGATAATGCTGATAAAGGTAAGAGAGAGTAATAGCATCATTATAAACATGATGCGCCAGCGTAGTTTTTTTGTCATATTGTATTCATTCCTTTCGTTCCATTCCGGGTATAAAATATTCTTGCTGCATGCATTATGTTTTTTTCAGCATATAGCCAAGCTTCCTTATCGTCTGAATTGAAACTTCTGATTTTAAATAGAGGAGTTTTTTTCGGAGAAAGGAAATATACACTTCTACATTGTTGTATTCTGTATTCGTGTCATATCCCCATATTTTTTCAATAATCTGTTCCCGGCTGATGATCTGTCCTGCATTTCGGAGCAGATATTCCATAAGCTGGTATTCCTTGCCATTTAAAGGTAAATGACTGCCATTGGTTTTACAACATACCTTGTTCCCTGAGTTTTTGCAGGACTGTCACAGGCAAACGGGGTGATTACAGCGACAACAGAGGGTATGATTACCGGAACAACTGCGGATATGGAATATGCGGATTCGGAAAATGCAGTGGTATGGATGGCTTGTAACGATGGAAATACAAAGGCAGCCGCTGGTACATGGTATGTAAGATTTAAAGAGACAGAAGATACTTATGCAAGTCCCACTGCAAAAGTAGAAGTAACGGAAACGACAAAAACAGAGGAGACAACAGATTCCACAGAAAGAACAAATGGAGATAACATAAAGGCTGGTGAATTTGTCAGTATTATAGGTCCTTCCGGAAGCGGGAAATCCACATTAATGAATATGATAGGTTGTCTGGATATAGCAGATGAAGGCAGTTATTATTTAGACGGAATTGCGATTGAAGAATATTCCGAAGACGATCTGGCCAGGATTCGGAATGCGAAGATTGGATTTGTATTCCAAAACTTTAATCTGCTGAATAAACTGTCGGCGCAGGAAAATGTGGAATTGCCATTAATATATAAGAAAATGGCAAAAAAAGAGCGTGAGCAGCTTGTGTCAGAGGCTTTAAGCCAGGTGAAGTTGGAAGAAAGAAAAGAACATAAACCCATGGAGTTATCTGGCGGACAGCAGCAAAGAGTTGCCATAGCACGAGCATTGGTAACCAGTCCTGCCATGATTTTAGCAGATGAGCCTACCGGTAATCTGGATACTGGAACAGGGGAGGAAATCATGTCCTTATTTCATGAACTCCATGCAAGAGGAAATACAATTGTTCTGATTACCCATGATGAGAAGGTGGCAGATCAGGCAGATCGGAAAATCCGGATTCTGGATGGGCGGGTACAGGAGTTCATTTCCGTGGCAGAAAGTCATGCAGGCATACCTGTACAAATATTTGGTGACAGCCGCGGGGATATTGATTTCCAAATGGGGCATAAATGATAATTGCAACTGTATATTTTCAGGGACAAAAAAACAGAGTTTACAATTATCTAAAAGATATAGAAGAAGGAGAATTGATATATGATAATTCAGTCGGTAAAAATGGCAGTTAGTTCTATTCTTTCCAATAAAATGCGTACCTTTCTTACCATGCTTGGCATGATTATCGGGGTTATGTCCTTAGTGGTACTGGTATCTATCGTAAATGGTGCCACGAATGAGGTGACGGACTCTATTTCCAGGATTGGTACCAATCTGCTGACCATACAGATACAGGATGACAAAGGTTCGCCTTTTACATTGTCAGAAGTAAATTCGCTGGCACAAAAGGAGTCGGTGGCAGGCACAGCTCCCATTTCACAGGGAAACGGAACTGTAAAATATGCAAGGAATAATTCCTCTGCTACTTTGTATGGTACGACAGGAGCTTATTATGACATTCGGGGACTTTCTCTGGCAAAAGGGCGTTTTTTTAAAAATGCAGATGTCAGTCAGGGGACTTTTGTAGTAGTTATAAATACAACAGCGGCAGAAGAATTATTTGGAAATACGAATGTAGTGGGCGAAATCATCTCTATAGATGGTTATCATTTCACTGTTATCGGTGTGCTGGAGGAGGAGGATACTGCCATTGGCAATCAATCGGAACGTCTGGAGGCTTATATTCCATTTAATGTGTTATCTAAAATAAAGGGAACGAGCCGGGAGGTGAGCAGTTTTTATGTTTCTTCAGCGGATGAAAACAGTATGGATTATGTGGAGAAAGAGATAACGGAATATATGTATGAACGTTTGCAGGGGGATACCGATGCATTTTCAGTTGTGAATGCATCTACTATTTTGGAAACTATGAGCAGTGTAAATGATACCATGAAATGGATGTTAGGAGGTATTGCTGCTATTTCTCTATTGGTGGGCGGAATTGGGATTATGAATATTATGCTGGTATCTGTTACGGAACGGACCAAGGAAATCGGAATACGAAAAGCGGTTGGGGCCAGAAAACAAGCAATTTTAGTACAGTTTTTAATTGAAGCTCTGCTTGTCAGTGTTATGGGCTGCCTTATAGGGATTGGATTATCTGCGCTTATAGTGTTTGGCATTAATCATATGTCGACATCTTTATCTGCAAGCTTGTCAGCAGATGTTATATTGGCTGCCATTGGATTTTCTATGCTGATTGGTATTGTATTTGGAATTTATCCCGCATACAAAGCAGCCAATAAACGTCCAATAGAAGCATTGAGGTATACAATATAGGCATATGCTGGTTAAACGGCTGTGTATCCCGCAGACTTACATCAACAAGGGACGTCAGAATGGAATCAGTGAACTGAAAGAGGGATGCCACATAAAGTAAAACTTTAATGTGGCATCCCTTTTTCAATTCTTGATTTTTTATTCTTTTCCGTTCCAGCAGTAGGTACATAAATTTTCTTCAGGAAGCCCTACGGCTGCTAATAAATCGTCTAACCGGTTGTAGCGAAGAGTAGTGAAATTGAGTTCTTTACGGATTTCCTCTACCATCTGGTCATACTTTGGTGATTCCGGGTCTGTGTATTGTTGTAATATTTCTTCGGAGACATTTTCCGTACCTTCTAATTTGGCGATTACCCGTCGGGTGATCAAATCCATTTCGGAAGAGGAACGGGAGAAATTCAGATATTTACAGCCATATAACAGAGGGGGACAGGCAGGGCGGATATGAACTTCTTTTGCACCGCTCTGATATAAAAATTCTGTGGTTTCCCGAAGCTGGGTTCCCCGGACGATGGAATCATCGATCAATAACAGGCTTTTATCTTTAATCAGGTCATGAACGGCTATCAGCTTCATTTTGGCAATCAGATTCCGTTTGCTCTGAATGGTAGGCATGAAGGAGCGGGGCCAGGTTGGTGTGTATTTGATAAACGGTCTGGAAAAAGGAATGCCGGAAGTATTGGAATATCCTACAGCATGGGCAGTTCCAGAATCGGGTACACCTGCAACGATGTCAGGTTTTACGTTATCTCTTTTAGCAAGGGAGGCGCCACAGTTATAACGCATCTGTTCCACGCTGACTCCCTCATATGAGCTGGATGGATAACCGTAATATACCCATAGGAAAGTACAGATTTTCATATCTTTTCCCGGAGCCACTAAGGTTTTTACGCCTTCTCTAGTTATAATGTCGATTTCGCCAGGTCCTAATTCCTTGTAGTCTTCATATCCGAGATTGCGGTAGGCAAAATCTTCGAACGTAAGACAGTAGGCATCTTCCTTTTTTCCGATTACAAGGGGAGTTCTGCCATATTTATCCCTTGCAGCATAGATGCCCTTTGGTGTCATGACCATTATGGTTAAAGACCCATCAATTAATTCCAGAGCATAGTGAATACCGTCAATGATATTCTTTTTTTGATTGATGATTGCAGCAACCAGTTCCGTGGGATTGATATCGCCTCCGCTCATCTCCAGGAAATGGGAATTTCCGTTACTGAAAATGGTATTTACGATGTCATCCGTATTGTTAATCTTGCTGACGGTCGTAATTGCATAGGTTCCATGGTGGGAACGTACGATCAGGGGCTGAGGCTCATAGTCTGAGATACAGCCAATGCCCATATAGCCTTCCATTTCCTGAACATCTTTATCAAATTTGGTACGGAAAGGGGCATTTTCAATGTTATGAATAGAACGGTCAAAGCCTTTTTCTCCATATACTGCAAGACCACCGCGTCTTGTACCTAAATGGGAATGATAATCCGTTCCGAAAAATAAATCAAACATACAGTCTTCTTTTGCGACAACTCCAAAAAATCCACCCATGATTTTCTCCTCTTGTATCCATTATTTCTATTGGCAATGATGAAAGCAGGTATAACATGCCTGTTGTGGCATGGGTACTGACTTCTGCCAAAATAGAGTATAACAAGCAATAGTATAACTGGCAAGAAAAAATTGCAGAATTCACATATTGTTATTTTCATATTGACCGAAATAGAAAGAATTTTGTAACTGTTTTTGCTTCTGAAGCCGTTGTTTTATCTGCTGCAAGAAAGGTTCATTGCCAAGTACCTCTATCATAGGACCAAAGGATAGAACTTCAATCAGCAGTTCCGTCTCCACTTTCTTATTATAGTAGATAAGACATTCATAAGTATGTGCATCAATTTTTCTTGTATTTTTCTCATAGTTGGCAAACTGAAGCATTGTGCGTTCCAGAGCGTTGCGTTCAGTGCGAATGAGAAGCCTGACGGGTTCATTGTAATAATCGGCACGAATACTTTTGTTGATGTCCGGAGGCTTTTTTGCAAAAGCAGGCAGCAGTGTTACTTCTTTCATACGGTTCAGGTTAAGGATTTCAATGCGGTTTTTGTTTTTGGCAGACTGTTCGATTCCCAGTAGGCGGAATTTATCATTTTTAATGGAATATTCGAGACGACAGGGCAGATAATGATGATGCACCCGGTGGTTTGTTTTGGATTCATAGGAGATATCCACATATTGGTTATGGGAAATGGCAGTTACCAGGGTACGGAAATGCTTCTGATAGTCCGCATTTTCATAGTCATCTCTGTTTGAAAACCGGTCATAATAATAAAAGTCACCAGGTTTCCAGAGAACGGGAACATCTTCAAATAAATCCTGTAAGTGTTTTAATTCATCTGCATCAAAAAACAACTGTATCCTCTCATCCTGTAGTATTGTCTTTATGTAAGCTTTTTGGAGCAGGGTTAGGGGAACATAAAAATCTTTTGAGATTTTGGATAAAAAAACGCCATCTTTTTCCTTTAACAAATCCCATTCCCTGTTTTTGAGTTTGGGGATAAGGTATAAAAGACTTTCTTCATAACCGATTTCTGAAATACCAGTCTGAAGTTCTGTAAGGGTAAATGCGGACTGGTTTGTCAATATGGACTGCATAATCTGATAATAGCAGTTATATGTCTCTGAAAATAGATTCATGGAATTCTCCTATATCGGGCTGATATTGCCTATACTTCAAAGTGATGAGTTTCATAATCATATAAATAAATATTTTAAATATCATAGAGCCGGTACATATTTTCCATATCTCCATAAAAGTGATTTTTTAAACGGTCATGGCTGCAATTGATATCTATAATGCGTCCGGTAAAAGTACGGATCCATGGAAGCATTTCATTACTGTCAAATACTTCCTT
This sequence comes from uncultured Lachnospiraceae bacterium, assembly GCA_910585605.1. GTDB lineage: Bacteria > Bacillota > Clostridia > Lachnospirales > Lachnospiraceae > CAG-590. Next base: position 53,354 of record CAJUFL010000014.1, read on the forward strand.
TTCATAGGTATAGGTATTCCTGCCTATATGGGTTATGATGCCACCTTTTCCTTCTCGTTTTAGACGTTCTATAATGAAGGCTTCAGAGTCTTCCAAGATATGCAGGGTAAGCTTAACGGTTTCGGTATGCTGTTTCTGACCGTTTTCAAAGGATACCCCCCATATATAAGGATGGTTCCGCTCTAATGCGGCCCGGAGTTCATCATAATTTTCCGATGGTTTCGTTATCTCTGCTTTTTTTATGGAGTCCATGCGTAGACAGTGAAAACGCCTGGATTTAGCAGAATACAGGCAGCAAAACCTTCTTCCGGTCCGGGTACTGATAAAAATCTGAAGGGGAACACCGTTATAGATAATCTCCTTGCTGTTTTTAGAGCTTTTTGTAAACAGTCTTACCATACAATGTTCCTGCATGGCTTCTAATATGTCTAGTAAAACCTCATCTTCTAATGTATGTACAAAAAAACTGTGTTTCACACGGAATATATGGTTTTCCATGGAAACGGTATCTAAAATTGTGTTGCCGGCAATTCCCAAGGGTGTGCTAAACTGATAAAATCGAATGGCATTTTCCAGCATGGGAAATGTATTCAAAATGTTTTGAAAATTGGGATTTTTCCGATATAGAAGCTCCTTTCCCTGTTTTTCTTTTTGAAGGATACCCTCTTTTACATAGGCGTTACATTTTCTGCGTACCATTTGTACGTCAAAGAATACGTCGTAAGTATCCAATATGCCGTCGGTTATAGTTTCAATAGTCAGTCCTTTTTTATCACTGAGAAAGTCCAGCAGGAAAAAATGCAGCATGATATCATTATCCGTAAAGCTTTTGGTTTTCCAGACACGGTAGAGAGGATTGGTGTCAAGCATGTTGCTGTCAATGCCAAGGGAGATATTTTTCCCCTTTTCAGTATAGTCCTGTTTGACAAATCCAGCCAGCCAGCTTTCAATCCGGCGGCGTTCATTGTCATATGTTCTGGGGCTTTTTTCTTTGAACTCGTCTCTGGTCTTAAAGCCATATACAAAGAAGTCACGTACATATTCCCTTGTCTTTGGAAAGCTTTTTATTAGTTCCCTGAAATCTGACATTTTTTAACTGTCCTTTCATAAAATTTAATAAATGAATACGTTCATAATATGGGGATATTGTAACACAATAGAGGAAAATAAAAAATACTGATGTTACCTAAGTTATTGTTCCGTAAAATGAATACGAAAGCAGGAATCCTGGTATTGCTTTGGCGTCATGCCGGTCTCTTTTTTGAACACACTGATAAAATGGCTGTGGGAGGAGAAGGAGAGGTAGTTTCCGATATCCACACAAGAGTAATCAGAGTATGCCAGCATGTTCCGTGCAGCTTCCAGACGGCGTTTCATAATATAATCTCCAAGGGTCATGCCGGTTTCTTTTTTAAATAATCCGCAAAGATACGTCTTATTCAGTCCAACAGTTCCTGCGATTTCTTCTAATTTAATCTTTTCATGTAAATGTTCGTAGACATAATCCATGGTCAGGATGACAGGTTTTGAAAGAATCGTTTCTTTTTTCAGCTGCTTCATTTTTTTGGTATAATCTGTGATTACCAGTTCATGAAGCTGGTCGATTTCGGCTTCCTTCTGGCAGGTATCCAGCTTGCGAATGTAAATATCACTTAAGGTATAGGCATTCTCCGGCAGCATGCCTCCTTCAATGCAAAAACGTGTGATCAGGGCGATCGTGATGATCAAATGGTATTTCAGGTTGCGCAGATTGTTGTCAGACAGCCGTCCAAGCTGTTCATTTCTAAGGGGCACCATAAGACGTCTGACTTCACGCAGATTGCCGTCTTTTACTGCATTATAAAAGGCAAATTCTTTTTCAAAGGTTAGGTGTGAAATATTGTATTCTCTATTTATAAACTGGGCATGGGTCAATGCTCTGTTTGAGTGGAAATCCGGTTCTGGTGCCATGTCAGATGTCTCCTTTCGCAGGTTCGTTTAATAGGTGATTGGGATTATAGTGGAAACCAGGCGTTATGATCTGGTCAGTGTAAATTTTATTAATAAAAAAAGAATAACATCCATAAAGGGAAAATACAAGAATATTTTGATAAAAAAAAGAAAAATTTGATATATGAAAAAAGGTGAGAATGATAGATTAAAGATACATAAAATAGTAGTGAAAATACCAGTTAGTTCTATATCTGAGAAAGGAGGGCGAATATGTCGTACAAAAAGGGAATCAATCTGGGAGGATATTTTTCACAGTGTGTACATACAAATGAGCATTATGAAAGCTTTATCTGTGAAAAGGATATTGTGCAGATTGCAAAATGGGGATTTGACCATGTACGTGTTCCCATGGATTATGAGTTTCTGGAAAGTGAGGAGGGAAAGCCAAAGGAAGAAAATTTTCTGCTGTTAGAACGGCTTCTTAAATGGTGCAGGCAGTCAAACTTAAGTGTGATACTGGATCTGCATAAGACACCGGGATATGATTTTAATGATGCAGAAATAGAAGGGAAAAATAATCTGTTTGAGAGTTCTTCTCTACAGGAACGGTTCCTGGCATTATGGAAAATGCTGGCTAGGCGTTTTGGCGGTAATCAGGATATTGCATTTGAATTGTTAAATGAGGTAGTCAATCCTGAATTTGCAAAGCCATGGAACCGGCTGATAGACAGAGCTGTCAAGACAATCCGGGAAGTTACGGAGGATACACTAATCATATACGGAGGTGTAGAGTGGAACAGTGTTAAAAGTGTACCGCTTTTGGAAAAACCGTTGGATAGCAATATTATGTATACATTTCATTATTATGAACCCCTTTTGTTTACACACCAGAAAGCGGCGTGGGTCCAGGCTATGAAACCGGATGAAGATATTCCATATCCTGATGACATGAAATGGTATAAAGAAAAATCACAGCAGCTGGGCTTACAGGGGAAACCTGTTACGGAATCAAAAGCCGTAACCATGGGTGTGGAATTTCATGAAGAAATGATGGAAACAGCGATTAAGCATTGCAAACAGGCAGGTGTAAAACTGTACTGTGGTGAGTTTGGCGTAATTGATCAGGCAGCAGAGGAGGATACAAGACGCTGGTATCAGGATATCATTACATTATTTGAGAAGTATGGAATCGGATATGCATTATGGAATTATAAAGAAAAGGATTTTGGGTTTGCAGGGAAACATTATGACAGTGCCAGGGAAATACTGATCGGAGACAGGATTTAATGATTTGTAAGATCTGGCAGTACAGAAAGGAGATAAGTTATGAGGAATGGAAAAAAAGTAATGGCAACTGCTTTGGCATTCGTTTTGACCTGTAGTCTGGCAATGCCACCGGTGCAGGCAGCATCAAAAAAGACAGGTAAAAAAGTTGTAAGCGTTACGATAACAAAACCAGATACCAGTGTATTGGTATTAAAAAAGAAAAAGAAATATAAGCTGACAACAAAGGTAAAAACAACAGGGAAAATAAGCAAAAAAGTAACCTATAAAAGTTCAAATAAAAAAGTGGTAAAGGTAAGCAGCAAAGGACAGTTGACCGCAGTGAAAAACGGTACTGCAAAGATTACCGTTAAGAGCAAGGCAGACAAAAAGAAAAAAGATGTACTGACTGTGAAAGTCGGAACACCTGTCACAAAGGTAAGTTTAAACCAGAAAAGTATTGTAGGAAAAGAAGGAACGACACAGAATCTGACGGCTGTCGTGTCACCAAAGAAAGCAACAGTCAAAAAGGTTTCTTTTAAGAGCAGTAATAAAGAAGTGGCAACGGTTGATGCAAAGGGTAACGTAAGTCTTTTAAAAAAGGGGACAGCAGTTATTACTGCTACAGCAATGGATGGTAACGGAAAAACAGCAGTATGTAATGTAGTTGTGGAGGAAAATGCAGGTGGTAATGAGCCGTCAAATCCACAACCGCAGCCAGAAAAACCGGAAAAACCGCAGCCAGAAAAACCGCAGCCGGAAACACCCAAAGACTCTTATAAGCTTGTCTGGAAGGATGAGTTTGAAGGAGACAGTCTGAATACAGAAGACTGGAATTATGAATATCATGAACCGGGCTGGGTAAACAGCGAGCTACAGGAATATGTAGACAGTGAGGAAAATATATTTTTGAAAGATGGAGCACTCGTAATTAAGGCTGTGAAGTCTGTGGATGAAGAGGGGAATATCCATTATACATCAGGGCGAATCAATACTCAGAAAAAGCATGATTTTAAATATGGAAAATTTGAGGCAAAAGTAAAAGTGCCGGAGGGACAAGGATTTCTGCCTGCGTTCTGGATGATGCCGACAGACGAGAACTTGTATGGACAATGGCCGAAGTGTGGTGAGATAGATATCATGGAGGTTATGGGACAAAATAATAAGAAGGTATATGGTACTATTCATTATGGAGAACCGCACAGAGAGAGCCAGGGCACTCATATTTTAACGGAAGGGAATTATTCGGATGATTATCATGTATTTTCCTGTGAATGGGAGCCCGGTAAGATTAGATGGTATGTAGATGGTGTGATGTATCATGAAGAGAGTGACTGGTATTCTGCCAAGGCAGGTCAGGGTACTGTAAGTTATCCGGCACCATTTGACCAGCCATTTTATCTGATTCTTAATCTTGCAGTAGGCGGAAGCTGGGTAGGAAATCCGGATGAGACGACAAGCTTTGACAATGCGGCTTTAGTTGTGGATTATGTTAAGGTTTATCAGAAGGATGAGTCAGAATATGATGAAAATGTTAAAAAGCCAGAAAAGGAAGTAATCTTAAGGGATCCGGATGCCAATGGAAATTATGTTATCAACGGTGATTTTGCAGAGGCAGAGAATTTGGAAGATGAAGAAAACTGGGCATTTATGACAGCATTAGGCGGTGAAGCACAGGCAGCGATAGCGGATAATGCCATAAAGATAACGACAGATAACGAGGGTACGGTGGATTATAGTGTACAGCTTGTGCAGGCAGGCCTTCCTTTTGAAAAAGGTGCAACCTATGAAGTTTCGTTTGATGCAATGGCTTCAGAGAGCAGAACGATGAAAACATCAATAAAGGCTCCGGATTATGGATATGCAGAATATATGTCATCAAAGACGGTGGAACTTGGAACAGATAAGCAGTCTTATTCGTATGAGTTTAAGATGACAAATGATTCAGATGCTAACGGACGACTGGAATTTAACATGGGTGCGGCAGGCTCTACAGCTGATATATGCATCAGTAATGTAAAGATCAAGAAGATAAAAGCTGCTGATCCTAATGAGGTAGAAGAAAAGACCATTCTGGCAGACGGTAACCATGTTTATAACGGTGGTTTCCAGGAAGGTGAAGGGCGTCTCGGATATTGGGAAATTACTAATAATGCAGAGGCACAGATTATGGTTACAAATGTAAATGCAGACCGCCGGTTGAAGGTTACGGTTGACCGTGAAGGCGCAAAAGCAGAGGATGTATTGGTAAAACAGTCAGGTCTGGCCCTTGCAGGTGAAATGAAATATGCACTGTCTTTTGAAGCACAGGCAGATGCTCCTAAAAGTATGAAGATAATGGTAGCCGGACAGGAATTAGAGGCAGAACTTACAGAGGACACGAAAACATACGAATTTAAAATCACAACAGAACAAGGATTGACCAACAAAGATATTGTATTCTATATGGGAGAAAAAGGTACAATATATCTTGATAATATAAGGCTTGTTGAGGATACCTTAATTAAAAATGGTTCCTTTGATGCAGGATTTGCAGGATATGAATGGTATGCGGATTCTTCCGCAGATGCTACCCATGTTGTAGACAGTCTGAATGAGAGTAATGCAGCTGATTTTACTATTAAGAATACCGGTGATCAGGATTGGAAAATCCAGATGAAGCAGAATAACATAAATCTCATAAAAGGGACCTGGTATAAATTAAGCTTTAAGGCGAAATCTTCTTTGGAAAGAAAAATCCGTGTTATTATGCAGGGCGGAGAAGATAAAGACTGGGCAGTTTATTCCGGAGAAAATACAGTTTCTCTTACAAGTGAATACCAGACTTTTGACAAAACATTCCAGATGACAGCCGATACAGATCCGGAAGCATTTTTGAGTATCTGCCTGGGGGCTGTGGATGGAGACCAGATTACACAGCAGCATAGGGTATGTATTGATGATATCAGCTTAGAAGAGGTGGAAGCACCGCCGCTGCCGGAAATACCAACAGGGGAAAATCTTCTTAAAAATGGAGATTTTGCAAACGGTGAAGAAAACTGGGAGAGTACAGTTGCAGCTCCGGGTGAGGCAGAGGTTACATTTGCAGAACAAAAAGCAGTGTTTAGTATCGCAAATGTAGGAACAGCAGACTGGAATGTACAGTTAAAACAGGCAGGGCTTACATTGGAAGAGGGATGTAGTTACACAGTAAGTTTGAAAGCATCGTCAACAGAGTCCAGAACGATAAAGCTGGCTATGTTAAGCAGTACGTATGCATATTATGGCGGTCAGGATATTACTTTAGAAGCAGGAGAAGAACAGGATATTTCATTTACCTTTACAATGAATGAAATGACAGATACAGCAGTTGCCATGGTTATCTCTATGGGAAAGATAGAAGAACAGGAAACACCCGTTTCTGATATCACATTATCAGATATTTCTCTGGTAAAAAATGTAGAATAAATGTAAGATATATAGAATCGTTATAAGAAAGAACCACCTTGTGAAATACAGGGTGGTTCTTTTTGTATACATCAGCTGAAAAATGGTAAATGGGTTGGTTTAAGCCAGGGAAGTTACCGTAAAACCTGTATGGCAAATGCGGTTGTCTGGGGAGGAATGCTTGCAGTCATAAAAGATGCATGCTCTACCCGGACTCTGATTCCCGGCACCAGTAAAGAGAGCGGGATTCTTCTGCCTGAGGAATTGCTGATTACCGTTTCCGGTGACAGATTAAAACGGATAGCGGAAGCGGGATTGAAATTGTTCATGGTTACAATATAATTTCCCCGGTTGTTTACTTCTATAATTCTTCCTGTTGTCGTTTCATTTCTGACATTTCTTCTGACCACCCGGATCAGAAATGCCTGTGCCTGAGGAGGGATGCTTCTTGTCATGACGGAGGAAAAAGAAGCATCTACGATCATGCCACGTTCCAGTTCATTGGCACGGAGGTTTCTGCCCCTCTCATCATGAATGATCGTATTGCTGTCCACCACTAAGCGAACCAGGTCTTCCGGTCTGGCACAGCCGATACAGTCACTATAGGAAATAGTGACAAAGGTTGTATTACGGTCTCTGGTAATTTCTTCGATTCTTGCAGAAAAGACCCGGATAACATCCCGGTTGGGAATGGGAAATGGAGGAAGATTATAAGTGAATTGGTTGTTCATGTGATTACCTGATTTGTCGGATTTTACTATTTATAATATGCGTGAAAGAAAATTATGTTTATTTCCGCGAGCAACGAGCCAAGTGACTGCTTGCAGGCATTTGGCGACTGCCGCAAGGGTTGCTGAACATCCGGTGGATGTTCGTTTAGCAAGGACCGAAGCGGAGCGTAGACCAAATACCCCGCCCCTCTGGGGCGAACTTGCTAAAAAGAATCTAGGACATGCCCCGTTGCTTGCTACGGGGTATTTGACTTCCGCAGGAAATGTGCAGGCAGGCGAGCTTTCCCGGATATTATTAGCTGCGTGATGGGCATGATTTTAAGTTCGCAACTTTTTTGAAATGAAAAATTTACCAATACAGAATAGAATAGCATTATCAAACAGAGAACATGTAAGGAGGGAAAGACAATGTTTGTATTATTTAATGAGAACACAAGATATCCGGTAAAGGTATGGTTAGAGGATGAGAGCAGGATTGAGGAGAACTGCCTGGAACAGGCATATCATTTGTCAAACCTTCCATTTATACATAAATGGGTTTGTCTGATGCCGGATACTCACGCAGGAAAGGGAATGCCTATCGGAGGAGTGATTGCCGCAAAGGATGTAATCATTCCTAACGCAGTGGGTGTGGATATCGGATGTGGAATGGTGTTTACTGCTACAAATGTAAAAGTAGCAGATATCAGGGAAATTCAGACCGGAAATGGAAGCCTGATACAGTCCATGATTGGGAGTATTATGCGTTCGGTGCCTTTAGGAACAGAGAGGTATAAAAAACCACAGGATTCGCAGGTTTTAGACCGTGCTAAGAAAGAAATGGAAAAATATGAGGGAAATGCAGAACTGGTGCACCTGATTGACGAAGGATACTATCAGGTAGGAACCTTGGGCGGTGGAAATCATTTTATTGAACTTCAGGAAGACGAAAACGGCTATCTCTGTATTATGATTCATTCTGGAAGCCGCCATCTTGGAAAGGCAATATGTGATTATTTTCACAAGACGGCAAGGGAATTAAACAGAAAATGGTACAGTGCAGTACCGGATGGATATCATCTGGCATTTTTGCCGGTACAGTCCGGGGAGGGAAAACAATATATCAACTGGATGCAGCTTGCTATGGACTATGCCTTTGAAAACAGGGAGCATATGTTACAGGCAGTCTGCAAAATTGTAAAAGAACAGATTGAAAAGTATACAGGCGGTACGGTGGAATTTACGGACCAAATCAACTGTCATCACAATTATGCATCCCTTGAGAACCATTATGGAGAAAATGTCTGGGTGCACCGGAAAGGTGCCACCAGAGTAAGGGAGGGTGAAATGGCAGTTATTCCGGGAGCCATGGGTTCTTACAGTTATGTGGTAGAGGGAAAAGGAAATCCGGAAACCTTTTACACATCTTCCCACGGAGCCGGCAGGTGTTACTCCAGAAGCGGTGCCATGGCGGCATTTACTACGGAAGAGGTAATGGTAGATTTGAAGGAACAGGGTGTAATACTCGGTAAACGGAAGAAAAATGATGTTGCGGAGGAATGCCGGTTTGCCTACAAAGATATTGATGAAGTCATGGAACAGCAAAAAGATATGGTAACCCCTGTCAGAAAATTAAAGACAGTGGGCGTGGTGAAAGGATAAGATTTCAAGAAAGAAGTTTCTGACCGCAAGGAAATATGAGGCGGACAGAGAAATGATAATAACCCGCAAAGCGGGATTATTATAGATATAGAAGGAACTATTTGCGTGGGTGTCGGGGAAAATCCCCTGCCCTGCGGTGCCGGTACATTATACAGGGTATTCCATAGTCCTTCCGATACTGCGTTTGTAAAACGCGGACCTATTAAGGGAATAGGTTTCACTTGTGTTGTCGGTGGTTCGATTCCACCCCGCCAAAGCGGTAGCTCAGCTGGTAGAGTGCACAATCAAAAAAGTGGCATAGACTTTTTAAGTCAGGCGGTTCGAATCCGTAAAAAATCAAGAAGGATAGTGTATTCCTCCTATCTATCCGGATTTCCCGGAGCAGATCAGTTATTTGCTGATTCATACAGCGGATACAAGACTGCTTTAGGAAAAGTATAGGGAAAGTGTCTGATTACCTGAAAGCTTGGGGATACCGCAGACAGATTCTACAGGACAGCAAAGGTATCTGTTGAAAATTGGAATTGTTTTTTGTATAAAACCTGACAGAAAACAGAAAAATTTTCAAAACACCAGCGTCCTCCTGTAAAATCCAATGCTGAACCGGCTTTCCGTAATGAAATGCTGATGGGAGGAATAGGCTGTCTGAAAACAAAGCAGCAGTCAATTTTGCAGATATATATAGTGACAGGCAATTGTAAAACTATGTTTTCGAAATAAGGAGTTTCGCAATTACCTGATAAATGGTGATAGTGAAAGGAGATAGAGTATGAAAGTGGTAGTAAAAGAAAATGAAGCCGGATTTGTGACAAAAAACGGTATATTTCAAAGAATGATTACAGTAGGAAAGTATTATTTTTCCAGGGCTTTGGGATATCAGGTACATATTGAGGAAATGCTTGGAGAATTAAATTTTGTGGATATTCCATATCAGGTGCTGGAAAAAGACCGGACTTTTCGTGAGGATACCGTAAAATATGAGATTCCGGACGGATGTTTAGGTTTAATTTATGTAAATAATACTCTGCGGGCATTTGCCGTGAGAAAGGAGTACATATTCTGGAATGTATTTGAAAAATATGAAGTAAGACTGGTTTCCATGGAAAAAACAGAGATTGGGAAGGAAGTTACAAAGCAGATGTTAGCGATGATTCCGACCAAATATTATACAACAGTATTGGTACGGGAGGGAGAGCTGGGGCTTCTCTACTATAATCATAGACTGGAACGCAGGCTCACTTCCGGTGCATATTACTTTTGGAATGAGAAAAATACTGTGACTGCCCAAATTGTAGATATGAAACAGACAGAGCTTAATATTGCAGGGCAGGAAATTCTAACAAAGGACAAAATAGGAATCCGTATGAATGTGGCATGCACATATAAGATTCAGGATGCAGTAGCATTATCTGAAAAAATTAAGAATTTAGAACAGCAGATGTATTCCTTTGCCCAGCTTGTGATTAGAGAACTGACGGGGAATTATAAGCTGGATGAGATTTTAGAATTAAAAGAAGAAATTTCCAAGGAAATATTTTTGAAACTAAAAGAAAATGAGAAGACATTTTATGTGGAGTTTATATCAGCGGGAATTAAGGATATTATCCTGCCGGGAGAAATTAAAGATATCATGAATTCCGTACTGGTTGCAGAAAAAACGGCACAGGCAAATGTGATTTCCAGAAGAGAGGAGGTTGCATCTACCAGGTCTTTGTTAAATACGGCAAAGTTGATGGATGAGAATAAGACCTTATATAAGTTGAAGGAATTGGAATATCTGGAAAGAATCTGTGACCGGGTAGGAGAGATTTCCATAAACGGCAGTGCAGGGCTGTTAGAGCAGTTGGGGGTTCTAATGAAAAATAGATAAAATTTTTTAAAATTGGAGTGGTTTTATGTGCAGAATTAATATATAATAAAAAGTTATAGCATATAAAACTACTCTGCAATGGTATTGATCAAGGTTCACTCCTTTTGCAGAGGCTGCAAAGATGAAGGAGGTAACGATGGAAAGGTATCAGAAGAAACGAATGGCAAAAGTTATGGTGGTGGTATTGTCATGTATGATGGGATTTTTGTTTGGTCTTGGAAACGGACTGGTTGCGAGAGCACAGGAGATGTCATTTCCGTTTACACCAGAGAGTAATTTTATCTGTGATGCAAACGGAATCATTACTGCATATAACGGGAATAAGGAAGTGGATGAAGTAATTGTCATTCCACAGACAATCAGATCTGTAAGTGTGAGAGGACTTGGGGATAATGTATTTGCTGGTTGTGAGAAGCTACATACTGTTATCCTGCCAGAGACTGTGACATCCATTGGCAGTTATGCATTTAATGGATGTAAAGGTCTGTCTACTATGGCAGTTTATAATAGTGAGGAATTAAATGACAGTAATGGTGTGACATTTGAGGAATACCGGAGCGGAATCATTACATTGCCGGCGAATCTGAATGCACTAGGTGAAGGTGCTTTTTTAACCTGCAAATCCATTGGCCGGTTTGCTGTTGCAAAATCGAATGGTATGTTTAAAGCAGCAGATGTCTCAGGAGCAGAAAGCGAAGGAGATTACAATGAGGGAGAGATGCTGTTAAGCAAAAACGGCGGGATATTATATCGTTTTGCAGCAGGATTTCATTATACCGGACAGGGATTGTATCCATTGCCGGAAGGATTAACGGTAATCGGTAATTATGCATTGGAAGCAGTAGGCTTGAATGGTGGGTTTACGATTCCGTCTACGGTTACAACGATTGGCAGTTATGCATTTCATGAATGTGGGAATCTGAATACGGTAACCTTTACAGAACCGTCTGTCGTGTCAGTGTTTGGAGATTATGCATTTGCAAAGAACAGCAATTTGAACATTACGCTTCCTGCCAGCGTCACTACGCTTGGGATTTATACTTTTGCATACTGTTCCAACATTCAGATTGATATTTCCAAAACACAGATTGCGAAGCTTCCAGAATATGTATTTTATGAATGTGATAACCTGCATACCCTTACGACGCCGGTAACCTTAAAAAGTATTGAGGCATATGCGTTTTATGGATGCAATAATTTTAATAATATTTATTTTCTGGGGGAAACCTTGGACAAGATTGGAACTGGTGCATTCCAGACCTGTAATAATCTTCATGAGATCGTAATCCCAAGCGGAGTGACTTCGATTGAAAACGATACTTTTGACGGATGTCAGAATCTGAATAAGATTATTCTTCCAGATACTGTTACTACCATTGGGGATAATGCATTTAAAGACTGTCAGAATATTCATGAAATGGTAATTCCGCCAAGTGTTAAGTATATTTCCAACAGCAGCTTTACAGGAGCCAATCAGGGAAATATAGATACTTCCCGGAATGAGTATTCTCAGAAATTTATTAAGGGAAAGCTTCCGTTAAAGGGTGAGACCTTTATTGTAGGAGATTTAAAATATAAAGTAATCAAGTCCAGTGAAAAGAATGGAACGGTTTCAGTATGCGGCGTAAATTCCAAGAAATTAAAATCCGCTGTAATTGGTGCTACTGTAATATATAAAGGTTATACCTTTAAGGTGACAGAAATAGCTGCCAATGCCTTTAAGAAATGTACAAAAATGACCAAAATTACGGTAGGAAACAATGTGACTAAGATTGGTAAGAATGCATTTAACAGTGCAAAGAAATTAAAACAGCTTACCATCAAATCCACAAAACTCAAATCAGTGGGAAAGAATGCTTTGAAGGGAATTTCAAAGAAAGCAGTTGTCAAGGTTCCGAAGAAGAAATATAAAAAATATAAGAAATTATTTAAAAGCTCTACCGGATTTAAGAAAACGATGAAGATAAAGAAATAAGCTTAATGCTGGATTTCTCCAGATGAGACAGGTGAATATACCTGTATGGGCATTGATTTTTGCGAGCAGCGAGCCAGATTATATATGGCGATTGCTCAAGGATGCTGGTCTATATGCAGCAGACAGTGATATTAAAAGCTGTCTGCTGTTTTGGGCTTTTTGTGTCCACTTATTTAGTATAGATTCAAGATTGAGGGAAATCTACGAGATTGCATGATTGGATATATTAACTTTAAAGCGGTCGGCATTGGTGGAAAAATTCTACTGGTGTTAATTGATAAAAAGTAGAAAATAAAGTATAATAGGAAATATTAATGAAAGGTTCTTTATAAAGTGTGCCAAGAATACCCATGACTTTACTCATAGGAGGTTCAAAATAATAGATAGATAAAGTTAATTGAAGGAAAGCAGAACAGTATTAAAGGAGGTAATCATCATGTTAGCGGCAGTAAAAGGAATTGTACAAGGGAATACAGTTGTTATTGAAGATGATGATATAAGGGAATATGACGGAGCAGAGGTTGTTGTTACCTTATTAAATTATCCACAAAAGAAAGAAAAAAAAGTACCTATTGATTGGGACAGTTTTGTTATTCCGAGTGAGAGAGGAAAAAATGTTGATGAATATATGAAGGAGATGCGTGAATATGATAGACTTTAAAAAGGCTTTTGTTGATACTGCACCCTTTATATATTTTATTGAAAAGGACAGCAACAATCCGCAATACTACGAAAAGGTAAAAAGCTTTTTCAAAGATGGGTATGATAACGATAAGGATATTGTGTCATCTGTAATTACAATGGAAGAATATTTTGTGTTTCCATATAGAAACAAAGCATATTCATTTATAGATATGTTCAATCGGCTTGTAGCAACAACCGATATGGAAATTGTGGAAATCAATCAGGAAATTGCCAAAAAAGCTGCACAGATAAGAGCGGAATATAAAGGATTTAAAGCGATGGACGCTTTGCAATTAGCAACTGCTTGTATATATGGTTGTGATTTGTTTTTGACAAATGATAAGCAGTTAAAACAGTTCACAGGAATTAAGTGTGTAACTGTAGACGAATTATAGAATTGACACAATAGGTATATTAGCACCAACGGAAGAAATGATATTCTTCTGAAGGTGCTTTCTTTTTGTCCCGCTGCCGGATAAATCCTAAATTCCTTCGAATATATAATGTAATACTAGATATGCAATGTTTATCCTTGACTTACACATTATCTTGTAGTATTTTAGGAAATAGATAGGGTTATGTAATGTATTGCAAGGGGGCAGTTATGGATAAAATTAAATTAGATATTGATTTAGGTGCATTGAAGAAAATACAAAAGATGAATATACAAGCATTTAAAGGGATTGCCCCTGTTGCTATAAAAGATATATCTGAGTCTCTTTTACATATATCAAAATTTGATACTGGTGTTTTGGAAATGCAAAAAAGGGTTGTTGGAATGCCGCAGGTATATGAAGGTTTTGCAAATAGTTTACTACAAATCAATTATAGAAATATAATTGAATCAGCGAAAATCGTTACTAAATCAATGTTGGCTTTATCGGACACATTGGATTTTAATTTATCCACATACTTAAAGGGTATAAAAACAGATTGCATTATAGATTCGATTAAAGGAATACAAGATATATTCGATAATAATATAGAAAAATGGCGTTCAATGAGTGAATCGTTGAATGTATGGAATGAGCAAATACAATCTGCCTTGGATATGATATCAGATGAAGACTATGAGATATTACTAAAAGATACTGAATATACAAAAGATGATGTTATTGAGGATTTTAATTTATTATCCGAAGAATTAGAAAATACTTCCCAATTTTATCAGAAAGAAGAAAGTAGGGCAGAATTTAGCCCCAAACAAGAAAAAGAACGAATAGAAAATAATTTTGCTATAAAATATCCCGCAGCATATATTATATTAGTTTTATTTGGAATTTTTTTTGATGTACTTGGTAAAGTAGAGATAACAAATAATCTTATAATACCATTTATTCAAAATGTTTCTGTAGCAATAGAAGGTAATCAGAATAAATATTTTATTAAAGAAGAAAAAGTTAAGGTATATGAATCTTCAAGTTGTCGCTCCAAAGTATTAGATACTGTATATTATGGTGAGGAGGTGGAAGAAGTAAAAAATATTAAAATGTGGCTTGAGATATCATACATAAATGAAGATGGAACTGAGCGTATTGGATGGATAGCAAAAAGAAATCTTATGCCATATAAAGATTGGAAATATAATTCTGATGATTTATATGATATTAAATAATAGTAATTGCTTTATTATAGAATAGTTAAAGCTTAAAGCAGATGGACTATAGAAATAAGCTGTTTTGTGAAATCGCTAGAGTCTATTAATATATAATGAAATGAAGGAAGGGATAAAAATGAAATTTTTTATTAGTCATGCTAGTAAAGATTCGGAAATTGCAAAGTATTTTAGTATTTTCCTTAGTAATTTAAATGTAGATGTTGAGGTGTTTTGTTCTTCCATTTCAGGAATGATAAATCAAGGTGATGATTTTGTTAAAGTTATAGAAAAAGAATTAAAAGATAGTGATGTTTTTATTCCTCTAATTAGTAACAAATATTTGGATAGTAAATATTGTATGATAGAGTTAGGATATGCGTACTCTAAATTTGTAAATTCTGAAAAGAAATATTATATTTTTCCGTTTTGTGTTCCCCCTGTTACAAAAGCTCAGGCATTAAACGGAACACCATTAGCACATATACAAACAGAGCCGTTGAATGGAAAAGATGAGATACATAATTTTATTAGAGTATTAATGAGTAAAAATTTACTAAAAGAAGTATATATAAAGAATGAGATGATAAATGATTTTATTAACAAAATTAATAACTTAACGATGAATACAGAAAATATTTTAGATGATGTGGTTATTTTGCCTATATGTTCTGATCAGGACAATCTTGATGCAATACAGCATACTATAGATGGAGAAAAGAATATAATTAATTTTAATCTATTTGCTAATAGGAAAAAAATACGTCCTGACTTTATTAGTTTGGTTTTGAAGTTCCCAGGAACATTTAATTTTTACGATTTTTTACGTGCGAATGCTGAGATGAGTTTTATTTGTACGATTAATAATTATACTGGCTCACTGACAGATATTGATATTGAATTTAAATATCATGAAACACATCAACTTTTAAAATCGTTTAAACAGAGTTTGTTAGTAGGAAAAAATGAAATATCAATACCAATTAGAAATATGAATATAGAAGGATTAAAGCAAATATCTGAAATATGTTTTGTAGCATGGAATAAGTATATTATTAATGAAGAGGGAATGTTTACGATTGAAAATATCCAAATGAAGTAATCCCTTAGAATACAAGCATTTTCTTAATGGGACCATATTCAAAGCGTTGATTTTACTGGAATCTTTGAAATAGTAAGTGTAATTTAGGGATTTGAAGAAAGTAATATAATAAAATCTTTAGCGGTTTTCCTATGTAAAAAATATAGGAGAGCCATTATTTTTTGTGTTCAAATGATAATGTTGGAATTAATAATTAAAAGTATGTGTATCAGCTTTGCATAGTTCGGTGCTGTTCGGGAAATTTGATTGTAAATGCCTGAAAATGTAGGAAAATCAAGGGCTTATAAGCGGTTAGGGGGTAAAAGGACTGCTGTCAGAATGAAAAAATATGTGTTTTTGCAGTTAGTTCGATAGTACAGTGTAAATATTGTGTTCTGATAGGCAAGAATGTGTTGAAAATGCTATATTTTCAGTGATTTTCCCCATTTTAGCGTAACTGATAAGGGGAATCTGCAACATAAAAATACCCTAAAATTGGGGTATCGGTATTAGGTGAATATTCCGTTTAAATAGTGCACTCTTTCCGAAAATTCAGAGCACCCTTTTC
>CAJUFL010000015.1:0-14225 GCA_910585605.1 uncultured Lachnospiraceae bacterium
CCGACACCCTCTGTCTGGCTATTTTCATGTATGGAGGATAACTGCCTATGGCAAATAATAAGATGAATATAGAAGGAAAAAATTACTCGGATATTCCGGTGTGGCGTAGATATACGCTTACCATTGAGGAAGCAGCCAGATATTATCATATCGGCGAAGGAAAATTGAGAACGCTTATTGACACACATCCCAATGAGGATTTTTATGTGATGAACGGCAATCGTGCCCTCATTAAGCGTGAGAAATTTGAGAGGTATCTGGATCAGGCTACGGCTGTGTAAACAGAGCTGACAGATTTACCAATTTCACATGATATAACTATGCGGAGAGCCGGATTTGTGCTATGATAAGAGTGCAAGTCTGGCTCTCTTTTTTTGAAAGGAGAGTTCACGATGAGTGAGAAAAGACGAGATAACCGTAATCGGATTTTGCGAGAGGGCGAGTACCAGCGTAAGGATGGGAGGTATCGGTTCCGCTATATTGATGAGGACGGAAAAGAGAAAAATGTATACAGTTGGCGTTTGGACAAGAATGACCCAATGCCAAAAGGGAAGAAGCGGGAGCCTTCCCTGCGTGAGAAAGAAAAACAGATTGAAGCGGATTTGTTTGACCGTATCGTAACCAACGGTGGCAACTATACTGTTTTGGAACTGGTAGAAAAGTACATTTCATTGAAAACAGGAGTTCGTCACAATACGGTTGCCGGATATAAAACGGTCATCAATATGCTGAAAAAAGAGAGTTTTGGGAATCTGCGAATTGATAAGGTGCGTTTGTCAGATGCAAAGGCATGGTTAATTAAGCTCCAGCAGATTGATGGACGGGGATACAGTTCCATTCATTCTATCAGGGGAGTTCTCAGACCGGCATTTCAGATGGCAGTAGATGATGACCTGCTCCGTAAAAATCCATTTGAATTTGAACTTGCATCCGTCATTGTCAATGATTCTGTTACCAGAGAAGCGATTACCCGAAAGCAGCAGAGAGATTTACTGAAGTTTATTCAGGAAGATAAACATTTCAGCAGATACTATGATGCAATCTATATTCTTTTTCACACAGGGCTTCGTATCTCAGAGTTCTGTGGGCTGACGGTTTCAGAAATCGAGTTTGGAGAAATGCGTATCAAGGTAGACCATCAGTTACAGCGTACTGCACAGATGCAGTATGTAATTGAAGAACCAAAAACAGATAAAGGCATCCGCTATGTGCCGATGACGGAAGCTGTCGCAGCGTGTTTTCGCAGAATCATTGCCAACCGCAAGACACCAAAAGTTGAATCGATGGTGGAAGGATATGCAGGATTCTTGTTTCTGGATAAAAACGATATGCCGATGGTTGCCCTTCACTGGGAAAAGTATCTGGAGCATATTATTCAGAAATACAATAAAATTTACCGTATCCAGATGCCGAAAGTTACCCCTCATGTATGCAGGCACACCTTTTGCTCTAATATGGCAAAATCCGGGATGAATCCGAAAACCTTGCAGTATATCATGGGTCACGCAGACATCAGTGTAACCTTGAACACTTACACCCATGTGAATTTTGATGATGCAAAGGAAGAAGTATATCGGATAGCGAATAGTTAAAAAAGCCCGTTGGTAAGGACGTTTGCTTTACCAACGGATTTACCAAGATTGCAGGAAAAAACACAAGAAAATACGAGAAGATTTGAGAAGATACCTTGAAAAGAAAGGAAAACTCAAAAGTCGGAAAACCCTGAAATATCAAGCGTTTGAGAAGAAATACAAGACTTAAATGGAGATATAAAAAGATGATTAAAGTATTATTCATTTGCCACGGCAACATCTGCCGCTCCCCAATGGCTGAGTTTTTAATGAAAAATATGGTAAAAGAAAAGGGCATTGCAAGTGAGTTTTATATTCAGTCAGCGGCCACCAGTACGGAGGAAATCTGGGGGAAGGAAGGCAATCCGGTACATCCGGGGACAAGGAAAATTTTAGAGGATTTAGGTATCTCCTGTGAAGGCAAGCGGGCGGTGCAGGTAACAAAAGCGGATTATAAAAAGTATGATTATCTGATTTGCATGGACAGCATGAATGTCAGGAACACAGAGAGAATCTGCGGAAAAGATACGGAGCATAAAATCTGTCGTCTGCTGGATTTTACGGATGAAAAAAGGGACGTGGCAGACCCATGGTATACGGGGAATTTTGATGTGACTTACAGGGATATTGTGAATGGACTGGAAGCATTTCTCGATTATCTGGGCAAATAATAGAATTTAAACGTTTGGCAGCAAATAAAAACATCCTGTATCATAATTATTTGATATAGGAGTCTTTTTCTGGTAAAACGTAAGCAGGAATAAACGGAGGATTAGTAAGATGGAGTTATACATAGGAAGACCGGAAACGAATGAGGGACGGGAGGAGCGGGAAATCAGGGTATATGATTTTCTGGATAAGCTGGGGATTTCTTATTACCGCACAGACCATGAAAGGGCGGATACCATGGAAGCCTGTTATGAAATTGACAGGGTATTGGACGCAACAGTCTGTAAAAATTTGTTTTTGTGCAACCGGCAAAAAACCCAGTTTTACCTATTGATGATGCCGGGAGATAAGCCGTTTAAGACCAAAGAGATCACTTCCCAGCTGGGTTGCGCAAGGCTGTCTTTTGCAAGCGAGGAAGATATGGTGAAGTATTTGGATATCCATCCCGGAGCGGTCAGTGTAATGGGACTTATGAACGATTCGGAGCACAAGGTTCAGCTTGTGGTGGATGAGGATATTTTGGAAGGGGAATACTTAGGCTGCCATCCCTGTGTATGTACTTCCAGCATGAAGTTAAAAACAGAGGATATTATGGGAACATTTTTACAAGCGGTAGAGCATGAAAAGATTGTGGTGACACTTACAGGAGAGGCGTAAATTTCTGGTTGTATTCATTCGCATTTTAAGCTACAATGTCAACATATATGGCTTGTTTGCAGAGGGAAGCTTGCGGACAGCAGTGTTTTTTAAATATCTTTGGTAATTGCGAAACAGTTACTCTGTGTTATATGCATTGTGGATATATTGCACAATACATATATCCACCTTATCAGGTTTCGCAATCACCTGGTTAAAATATTTGTCAGAAAGGGGCGATATGTATGATAAGTGGAATCGGGGCAAGTAACCGGTATATAATACCGGCAGCCAATATAAGCTATGTGACACCTGTGAATACGGATAATACGGTATTTAGTTCGGGAAAGGTTGCACCGGTGGAGTGTCAGACCTGTAAGAACAGGAGATATCAGGACGGTTCTGATGAGATGGTTTCTTTTAAAACTCCGGGAAAGATTTCTCCGGAAGAGTCTTATGCAAAGGTGATGTCCCATGAGAAGGAGCATGTTGCAAATGCCAGAGCAGAGGGAAGCCAATCCAATAAGGAGCTGTTATCTGCTTCAGTATCTCTGAAGACTGCAATTTGTCCGGAATGCGGAAGATCTTATATAGCAGGAGGGACGACAAAAACGATGATGAAAACTTACGGGGATGACCCGTACAGTCAGAACCGGAAGGCATATGAGAAAGAAGCTGCCACCGGCAATTATATTGATTATGCGGCATAGGTGGAATAATTAAAGATAATGCATAATCTGCAAAAAAACCGGACCTACGGTATCGCCATAGAGATGAAACAGGAATGTCCGATGGCAGACAGGTCGGTATGGAAGGACGAAAACAGGAGAATTAGAATGAGCTATGCAGATGATTTATTTATAAAAATGTGTACAGACATCATCGAAAATGGATGTAGTACAGAGGGAGAAAAGGTGAGACCGAAATGGGAGGATGGCAGCTTTGCATATACGATCAAGCAGTTTGGAGTGGTAAACCGGTATGATTTATCAAAAGAATTTCCGGCACTGACCCTTCGGAAAACCTATGTAAAATCTGCGGTGGATGAAATGTTATGGATTTGGCAGAAGAAATCCAACAATATACATGATTTAAAGAGCCATGTATGGGATGAATGGGCAGACGAAAACGGTTCTATCGGCAAGGCGTATGGTTACCAGATGGGCGTGAAGCATCAATATAAAGAAGGCATGATGGACCAGGTGGACAGGGTGATTTATGACCTTAAGAATAATCCCTACAGCAGAAGGATTATGACGAATATTTATGTGCATCAGGATTTACATGAGATGAATCTGTATCCCTGTGCATACAGTGTGACCTTTAATGTGACAAAGAAGCCAGGAAGGGATAAGCTAACCCTGAATGCGATTTTGAACCAGCGTTCCCAGGACATTCTGACAGCAAATAACTGGAATGTGGTGCAATATGCAGTACTGGTTCATATGCTGGCACAGGTGTGTGATATGGAGGCAGGGGAACTTGTCCATGTAATTGCAGATGCCCATATTTATGACCGGCATATAGATATCGTAAAAGAGATGATAACAAGACCGGTTTATCCGGCACCTAAGTTTTCACTGAATCCGGAGATTAAGGATTTTTATCAGTTTACGGCAGATGATGTAGTAATCGAGGACTATCAGGCGGGACCTCAGATTAAGAATATTCCGGTTGCCGTATAGGATGTAAGATCAGCAGCGGATTTGACAGACTTATGAATGGAACAAGCAGGTTTGGAATACATGGATATTTTTGACTAAGAAAAGCAGGAGGAAGACATGCAGTTAATTGTGGCAGTAGACAGCAACTGGGCAATCGGAAACGGCAGTAAATTATTGGTGAGGATTCCGGAGGATCAGAAATTCTTCAGGGAAGTTACCATGGGAAATGTAGTGGTGTTAGGGAGAAAAACACTGGCGGAGTTTCCGGGCGGACTGCCCCTTAAGGGAAGAAAGAATATCATTCTTTCAAGGGATGATAATTTTGCCGTAAAGGATGCGGTGGTGGTTCATTCCAAAGAAGAACTCATGGAAGAATTAAAGCAATATGACAGTAATGAGGTTTTTATAATCGGAGGAGAGAGTATTTATAACATGCTCTATGAATATTGTGATACTGCACACGTTACAAAAATTGATTACAGCTATCAGGCAGACAAGTATTTTCCGAATCTCGATAAAGATAAGAATTGGAAAGTGGTTGAGGATAGCGAGGAGCATACGTATTTTGATCTGGAATATTATTTTTATAAGTATGAGAATCAAAATCCCAGAGAATTGGAATAAAAGAACAGATGAATATAGAAGAACTGCTGAACCAGAGAATCCACATATCCTGCCAGAACAGCAGTTCTTCGTTTTATATAAAAGTATTTAAACAGCAGTCAAATTTGTAATAATCGCATTGCGTTTTTATATAAGATATTGTCAAGATCATCCGCATTTAAGGGGAGCGACCTGATAAAATCTGCCGTTTCCTTCTGACCTGCCCATGGAGAATCCGTTGCATATAAAATACGGTCGGAACCATGGTTTTCAATGATACGGAGCAGCTGGTCTTTTTCGATTAGGTTAAGGCAGAAAGAGAGGTCAAAATAAACATTTTGTCCCACTAATAATTCTTCTACCAGACGCCATTGCAAATGCCCGCCCACATGGGCAAGGACAATTTTGGAATCCTTTTTGCAGTCCTTTAGAACCTCCTGTAACATGATATAGGTACGGTCAGGTGGACAGTGGATCGGTGTGGGAAGCCCGATGTCCAGACCGGCGTGGATAACGCAACATAGATCAAGGCGGATGCATTCCCTGATGATTGTGATATAGCGCTCGTCATCGATATAAGCATCCTGATAATCAGGGTGAAGTTTAATTCCCTTTAAGCCCAGAGATTTGATATAAGCAAGTCTTTCGGGAATATCTTCATTTGCGGGGTGGATTCCCCCAAAGGAAAGAATGCCATCAGTGTTGTTGATGCTTGCGGCATATTCATTCACGGTATCAAATTGTGATGGTTTTGTGATTACAGGGAGAACAACACTATAATCTATATTATCCTCTTTCATGGAATCGCGCAGACCATCCAGGGTTCCGCTTGCAGCTGCTTTGATGTGGGCACGTTTTTCCAAAGATGCAATCGTACGTTCAGCTATTTTATCTGGAAATACATGTGTGTGAAAATCAATTATCATAAAACCTCCTATAAGTGAAATATCGCTGTTTTTAATAGAACTTTAATAGATGAGCAAAACTCACTATTTCCAAAATCTGATATGTAACTCATGCATTTAGTATATCAAAAAATAGGAATATATAATATCAAATTGGGTAATTTGGTTAATTTTTAACAAAAAATCTTAGAAAAAAGTGCAAAATATATAAAAAGTGCTTTGTTAATGATGCAGATTGTGCTATAATAAATTTTAGATTTTGAATTTGGGAGGACGCCAGTTATGGGAGAAATTATGTTGACAACAGGAAGTAGCTTTGAAGGATATGAGGTTGTAGAATATCTTGGATTTGTGAATGGACAGATTGCACTAAGCTCCAATTTTTTCAAAGATTTATCTTCTAATCTTGCAGAATTGACGACGCAGGAGAGCACCGCATTTACGAATAAGTTAGAGAATGCCAGTGAGAATGCAGTTGAGAACTTAGTAAAAGTGGCAGCAGGCAAGGGGGCAAATGCGATTATCGGTGTTGAACTTAATTATACGGGATTTTCCAATAATGCGATTGGAACGGTTGCTTCAGGTACCGCAGTAATAATCAGGAAGAAGGAAGCAATACATAAGGTGGTTACATCAAAAATATTCGTCAGCAATTATTATAATATGCTGATGCCAAGACCGGTAGAGGTTACGCTGGCCGGAGAAGATAATGTTGTAAAAATTGCACCGCTGTTTTATAATTATAATCAGGACGAGATCAAAGCAGTCCGCTGTGATATAGAACTTACGAATTATTATGAAGAGAAGCTTTTGTTACAGGGCATTGACTTTGTGTTTGAGAGAAATAATGTTACAAAGCTTCAGGCTGATTTTGTGGAATGCAAGCTTCCAATGAAAGATATTCCTTTGATTAAAGATGTTAAGGTATATGTTAAGAAATATGTAACAGCCAAAGGCGTGTTTGCTCCGGATGCGGATCCAATTGATATTACATTGTCAAAGAGAGGTCTGGATGGACTGAAGGATAAACGTGGCAAAGATGCAGTGGAGCGCTACAAGTCAGACGGAACAACATGGATCTGTAACTGTGGTTATATCAATGCTGCCGGGGATGAAGAATGTGCAATCTGTGGTCGTAAAGAAGAAGACCTCAAAGTGAATATCGGATTTAATTATGAAGAGATGTGTGACCGCATGAAAGGGCTTCCTGATGTATCTGCCATGAAAGATATTTTAATGGGATATATCAAGCAGGGGGCAATTGATGCCAAATATCGTATGGAATTACTGGAAATTATGGAATCCGGACTTCAGTATGAGAAGACCAGAGGAGATATGACAGAAACAGTATTAGAGAAAGTATTGAAGGTATTTGAGAACTAGATTTTTTGCATCTGTTGGTGAAATATAAGAATATTAGTCAATCTGGGGGGCAGATGTGGAAGGTGACTGAAAAGGGGTTCAGTCACTTTCCTTATGCGTATAAACAGTTTTGAAAGAGGTCTTATTATGACAGATACAATTATATTTGATTTGGACGGCACATTATTAAATACGCTGGAGGATCTGGCGGATAGTGTAAATTATGCATTGCATGAATATAGTCTGCCGGAAAGGACATTACAGGAAGTAAAGAAATTTGTCGGCAACGGAGTAGAGCTTTTAATGGAGCGTGCTGTGGCAGGAGCACTTTCAAAAGAGAAACAGCAGCAATGTCTTACTGCATTCAAACAGCATTACAGCACCAATATGGACCATAAGACAAGACCATATACAGGTATCCTTGACCTGTTAAGGGAACTAAAGAAAAGGGGATGCCATATCGCCATTGTATCCAACAAGTTTGATTCAGCCGTAAAAGGATTAAATGACAAGTATTTTGAGGGAATGTTTCCGGTGGCGATTGGTGCATCTGATTCGGTAGCAAAGAAGCCGGCACCTGATTCTGTCATAGAGGCTTTGAAGCAGTTAGGGACTTGCAAAGAACAGGCATTATATGTAGGAGATTCGGATGTCGATGTAATGACCGCAGGAAATGCAGGTCTTCCTTTTGTCGGAGTGACATGGGGATTCCGGGATGAAGAACTGCTGCGCTCTATGGGAGCAGCAGATATTATACATGAACCGGGGCAATTATTAGAAATTTTGGACAGGAGGAATATGATTTGTTAAATCATATTGTCGAATTACTGTATCAAAAAGGATATCGTTCCGTTGATGAAAAAAGAGGGATGGTATTAATACGGGAAGCAGAGCAGATGGTATATATTGTGATGCTGGGAAGATATCAAAATCTGGCACAAATTGATGTCTATAAGCAGGCGAGAAGGCAGATTGAGTTTATGACAGCATCCAGATATCGAAAACCGGTGCGTACGCTTTGTTTGATGCTGACTAAAACAGGCATGTTTGATGAGGAGATTCTAAAGTTGGTGGAGGAACTTTCTGGTGTCTGGCTGGTTGCAGAAGACACAGGGAGAGTATATGTTTTTGAAAACCAGTCGGAGGAATTTGATGGTTTGTATGGTTATCTGGAGCAAAAGATTCCGGAGAATCCAGGGAAGAGCATATTATTTACTTTTACACCTGTCAATATGGCTGTAGTTGTGTTAAATATTATTTACTTTTTGGCCGTAATACTGCTTAATAAAAGATATGATGCGGTTTATGACAGTGATATTATGTTGAAAATGGGGGCTTTAAGTTACAAGACATTTGTGAATGGTGCATGGTGTCAGATTGTGACATCATTGTTTATGCATTTTGGGTTTTCTCATTTATTTAATAATATGCTGCTGCTGGTTTATGCAGGCTGTGAATTGGAAAAACGAATCGGTAGTTTCTCCTATTTGATTTTATATCTGGTTTCAGGAATTTTGGGTAATGCGGCATCGCTGTGGTATTATAACCATATTGGTGAGGCAGCAGTCAGTGCAGGGGCTTCCGGTGCAATATTTGGTGTGGTGGGAGCGTTGATTATTGTTTTGATAGCGAATCGTACCCAGACAGATAATTTGACGCCGGGAAGACTTTTATTTTTGGCGGCGTTTACCATATATAACGGGATCACTACCATGGGTGTGGATAATGCTGCACATATCGGGGGATTTATTAGTGGAATAATTGGAGGATTTTTATTGTCAAAGATTTTGCAATATGGTAAACTAAAATAAGTGAGATTTATGAGGTGAAGTTTGTGAGTACGGGAATCAGTATATCCAGTATCAATCGCATAAAGGAATTAGCAGAAGAGAAGAGGTATGCAGAGGCGTTGGAGATTTTGGACACCCAGAATTTGGACAAGTCTATTAATCCACAGTTTTTGCGGATAAGCGGTGAGATTTTCAGGGAAAATAAACGGTATTATGACAGCAGGAGGATTTTGCTAAAAGCACATCAGATGTCTCCACAAGGAATTAGGATTATTTATGAGCAGATCCAGCTGTATCTGGAGCTGGGGTATTATACCAGAGCAAAAAAATACTACGAAGAATATTTGTTTTATTCTACTTCTGAAGATACACAAAAAGATTATGTGGAATATATTATGAAAAAAGCTTCAGGAGCAGATATTAAGGAACTGGCTGCGATTTTGATTCCGATTCTGGAACGTATGCCAGAGGATAGATGGAATTTTGAAGCTGTTTTGCTCTATGACAAATTAGGCAGGAAAGATAAGGCGTTAGAAGAAAGTCAGCACATTTTAGAAAATTTTAAAGATTCTATTTATGTTAAGCCTGTTATAGAATATATAGATGATAAGTTAGATGTCGATCGATATTTTAATATATATCCGGCACAGGAAGCCAAAGAGGATAAGGAAATATTTGGTGATTTGATTGCAGAAGATGATAAGCTTTTGGAGGAAGATCATTTGAGAATGTATCCACCGGAAGCGCGGATTATGGTGGAAGCAGAAGACAAAGATGCAATCGAAGTAAAACCTGCAAAGGAGAAGAAGCCTAAAAAGAAAAAGAAGAAAAAAAATGTAGAAGAGAAGACTGATGAAAATACGGCACAGTCTGAGGAAGAGAAATCCGAATCAAAAGAATCAGACGATCTGGTACAGGAGGCTTTAAAGATATCAAAAGAATTAGGGACTGAAGGAGAGGCTGTTTCTGATACGGATCATTCCACACAGGAAGAATCTGAGCAGGCGAAAGAAGAACAGATAAAACAGGAAAGAGAAGCAGCATTAGAAAAGCTTCTGTCTAAAAAAATAGACAAAGAGAAAATCAGGGAATCTGCCAGACAAGTTGCGAAAGCAATGAAAGATATCGACACGACAAAGGCGAAGAGTCAGATGTTGTCTGTTGCGGAATCAGTGAAAGACAATGTTAGGAAAGCGACGGATGTTCTGGGAGAGGCGGTAGGTGCAAAAGCTGTTTTCGAAGAACCGCAGCAAATTGTCAAGGAAAATACCAGTAAGGATGAACAGGAGCAGATTCTTGACGGTATTATCGAGAGTGTGCTGGAGCCACCTAAGAAAGTTGTTGGTGAAGTTCTGATGAATGAGGAATTAGATGCCCTGATTCCAGATTCATTAGAGGCAATGTCAGCAGAAGAAATTGCTGATATTGAAGCGAAAAAGAAGGAAATTGAGAGACTTGAGTTAGAAGCATTAGAGGCTTCCATGAAGCTTGAGGAAGAAAAGAAGAAAGCCAAGTCTAAAAAAGCAGAACAGATTGATGATATCAATGAATCAGCTAATGAACCAGAACAGACTGATGATATAGAAGAATCAGCCAATGAAGCAGAACAGGAAACTGTAATTGATGCATCTGCATTACAGGTAAGTCATAAAGAGGATTCTTTGGGCGCTGTTTCTTATGAAGAGTTAAAGGCCAGATTCTTGGCAGAGCTGAATGTAGAAGCAGAGCCGCTAGATTCATTGGGATTTATTTCCGTTGTACAGTCAGATATAGATGATAAGCTGGAGGAAGAGATTCCGGATGCCGCAGAAATGCTGCATCAGATGATAGATAATAAAGAATTTTACTCCGGTGAAGATTCTACCAGATTTGAATCTAAGGCAAGTTATGATAATCATGGATTTGAAGTGGAAAATTATGATTTTGAATCCTATATGGAAGAGAGAAAAAGTGATTTACAGCACGAGGATTTATCAGAAGATACAGAAGAATCTATAGAAACGGTACAATCAGTGCAGGTGATTTATGCAGAAGAAGCGATTGTAGATTTTGATGAAATCGTACCGGAAAAAACTCCAGAAGTTTTCGAAACAGAACCGGAATCAGAAAAAACATCAGAAGTCTGGGAGGAGAAATCGGTATCGGAGGAACCAAAGGAAACTTATCAAGAAGAAACAGTTTTGGAAAGCCGGGAAGCAGAGTCAATCATAGAGATATCAGAGAAGGTTCCGGAAATGAGATTAACAGAAGAGGAACCTATAAAAGTTTTAGAAATAGAACCAACTGAAGAGAAGTCGACAGAGTCACCGGATATGGAATTACCGGAAGAAGAACAGTCAGAAGTTTCAGAAACGGAATTTTTGAAGAAAAAACTGCCGGAAGCCTTGCAAGAGACTTACCAGGAAGAATCGATAGAGAAGATGGTTTCAGAAAGTTCGGGAGCAGAATCAGCCATAGAGATATCAGAGAAGGTTTCAGAAATGAGATTGACAAGGGTGGAAACGATAGAAGTTTTCGAAATAGAATCAACTGAAGAGATATCGGCAGAGTCACCAGAGAAAGAATTACCGGAAGAGGTTCAGTCAGAAGCATGGGAAAATGAATCATTGAAAAAAGAACCGTCAGAAGTCTTGGTGACAGAAGAAGCATTAGAAGGCTTGCAGGAGACTTACCAAGAAGAACCGATAGAAGAAGCAGCTTCAGAGAGTCCGAAAGCAGAGTTGACATTAGAAATATCAGTGGATATTCCGGAAATGGGATTGACAGGAGAGGAACTGATAGAAGTTTTAGAGATAGAGTCAACTGAAGAACTGTTGGAAATGGAGTTGATAAAAGATAATCAGGCAGAAGATCCAAAAACAGAATTACTGGTAGAAGAAACGGTAGAGGATTTGGATGCAGATTCACTGACAGAAGAAACGTCAGAAATTTTGGAAACAGACCCGACAGCAGAAGGACCACCAGAGATTATAGAAGAGAAACTGATGGCGGAAGAGTTTGCTGAAGGTTTGAAAACAGAATTAGTTGAGGAAGAACCATTAGAAATTTCAGAGTCAGAAAACGTTCTGCTTGAAGAAGAACCAGTTATAGAAATTGTGGAAGAAAGTTTGTTTGCAGAAGAACTGATGGAAACTACGGAAGAATTAGAGGGAAATGTTATTTCATTGCAGGAACAGTATATAGAAAGAGCAGATTTGCAAAAAGACAGGGAGCATCTTAGAATTCGGATTCTTCTATCAGATAATATGGTTAGAAAATTGTTAGATTTGAAAGAAAGTAGATGATGGCTAATGGGGATTCAATTAAGAGGTAGTAATGGTGGTGGCACGAATAATAATTTTCGTAACCGAAACAATGGGGCATTTAGTGCAGGAGAGCTTGAAGAAACACCACAGATGCGTGAGCTTCGAATGAAGAGAGAAGCAGAGGCGAATGCAGCAAAAGAGGCTTTAGCAAAGAAACAGGAAGAACAAAGATTACGAGCTTTGGCATTTGAACAAAGAGATGCAGCGAAGCGTCAGAGAGAACAAATGCAAAAAGAGGAAGAAGAAATTAGAAATAATCCAAAGCTTGCTGCTGAACGAGCAAAAAGGCTAGCAGAGGCACAGGCAGAGGAGGAACAAAGAGCCAGATTTAGAGCGGAAGAAGAAGCTAAGATTGAGGCTGAAAGGCGGGTGCAGGAGAAGAAAATGGATCAAACAGAAGCATTAATTGCAGCAATCAGGGCACAAGTAGAAAAAGAAAAGGCGGCGAAAGAAGAGGCGAATAAGAAAGAGGCGATTAAATCAAATTCGAATAAATCGTCAGCAGGTGGTAACGCTAAGCCACAATTCCGTACCATTTCGCCAGAAGAGATGGCAAAGCTGGAAGAGAAAAAACGGATGAAAGCAGCTGGTATCCAACCAGAACCAGAAAAGCCTAAGGCAGCTGGTGCCGCAGGCGGTTTATCTGGGGGAGTTTCAGATGGTTTGGGTGGTCTTGGAAATGGACCGACATTATCTAATCCAAGTGGAAATGGGCCAACTTTGTCAAATATGAATGCAGGACAGCAAAGTCTGAATGCACAAAGTTCCGCAGGTGGTGGTCTTGGAATTGATATAACAGTATCAGGCGGGAAAAATAATTTATCAGGTGCTGAAGAAAATACGGTTGCATTAAATGTAGATGAGATAAATGCAGCAGTAGAGAAATCTAAAGAACCTGTCAGTCCGGTTAAGGAGATGAACCAGACCCATACAGCGCCGAAACCGCATGTTCCGGAACCAGTACAGGTTGTTGGGGGAGCCAGTACAATCATAGTAGATGGTGGCGATGACTCATGGGGGACACAGGAAAATGTAGATGAGATTAGCTGGGTAGATTCAGGTTCTGCACCACAGCATATTCATAATAAGACACAGACGAAGGATTCTTTTGTAGATGAAAATGGGGACGTGATCAGTGTTGTTCCTGTAAGACAAAGACCGGTTGAGTCAAATGATGTACAGAGTGTGTATAATATTGACTTTGATGACGATGATGATGATGTTATGACATTTGGCACATCTGTTAATAGCGAGGAAGAAGCAAGGCGTCAGGCAGAAGAAGAAGCGAGACGCAAAGCGGAAGAAGAAGCAAGACGTCAGGCAGAGGAAGAAGCGAGACGCAAAGCGGAAGAAGAAGCGAGACGTAAAGCGGAAGAAGAGGCAAGACGCAGGGCAGAAGAGGAAGCAAGGCGCAAAGCAGAGGAAGAAGCAAGACGTAAAGCGGAAGAGGAAGCAAGACGTCAGGCAGAAGAAGAGGCAAGACGCAGGGCAGAGGAAGAAGCGAGACGTAAAGCGGAAGAAGAAGCAAGACGCAGGGCAGAAGAGGAAGCGAGACGTAAAGCGGAAGAAGAAGCAAGGCGTAAAGCAGAGGAAGAAGCGAGACGCAAAGCGGAAGAAGAAGCAAGGCGTAAAGCAGAGGAAGAAGCGAGACGCAAAGCGGAAGAAGAAGCAAGACGTCAGGCAGAAGAAGAGGCAAGACGCAGGGCAGAGGAAGAAGCGA
>CAJUFL010000015.1:14449-68369 GCA_910585605.1 uncultured Lachnospiraceae bacterium
CAAGACGCAGGGCAGAGGAAGAAGCGAGACGCAAAGCGGAAGAGGAAGCAAGACGTCAGGCAGAGGAAGAAGCGAGACGTAAAGCGGAAGAGGAAGCAAGACGCAGGGCAGAGGAAGAAGCGAGACGCAAAGCGGAAGAGGAAGCAAGACGCAAAGCAGAAGAAGAAGCTCTTAAATATAAGAAAATGGCAGAAGAAGCAGAACGTCAGGCGGAAGAAGCAAGAAAAGCTTTAGAAGCAGCGAAGCAAACGTCTACAGTGGAGAATGTGTCATCCGCTGCTACTGGCGGGGCATTTACGTTACCTGTTGGAGTAGAACAATATTTAGGTAAGTATCTTACGATTCATGCCATTAGCGATCAGATTATCAATACGATGAAATATGTGAGTGAGAATCCGTCTGAACCAAGAAATATAGTAGTTCTTGGTCAATATGGATTTGGAACAACTACGATAGCAGAAGATTTTGCAAGAAGTTTTTATGCAATGGGTATTTGCAGAAATAAAACAATAGCAAAGATAAAAGCCGGAGCTTTGAACAGGGCTAATATCAGTGATGCAATTGGAAAATTGCAGGGAGGCTGTCTTGTAATCGAAAATGCAGGAGTTATCTCCCACGAGAAGCTGGAAGAGATATATCGTATCGTAAGTGATCCTGCCAATGATGTTATCATCATCATGACCGGACAGATTGATATGTTATCAAAAATATTTAAGGATAATGTAAAAATTTCTACCCAGTTTAAGCATTTGGTGCAGGTGCATAGAATCACAGATATGGATGTTTTTGAAATTGCAAAGAACCATGCAGGCAGACTTGGATATCCATGTGAAGAAGGTTCAGAGAACAACCTGCGCAGAAGAATGCAGGAAGTGGAAAGCGGTAATCTTGACCGTGTATTAAAGATTGTTGATAATGCAGTTTCTAAGGCTCACAATCGCGAAATGACCACTGGAGAGCAGGAGCATCGCTTAGTTTCAAGTGATTTTGAATAAGGTGAATGATGGAAAAATACAGAAAAAACAAAAAAGTGTTTGTTTTTTCTGTATTTTTTGATATTATGTAGGTAATTGACTTTTAAAATATACCTGTTAAGATAATGTTATAGAGTAACGGAGGAGAAAGTGATATGTTTGATATGGATATCGGAATCGATTTGGGAACAGCAAATGTTCTTGTATATGTGAAGGGAAAAGGGATTGTAATAAATCAGCCCTCAGTTGTAGCATTTGAAAAGAAGACAAGGAAATTGATTGCGATTGGACATAAAGCAAAATTAATGATGGGAAAGGAACCGGATAATATTGAGGTGATCAGACCATTGAAGCAGGGAGTAATTTCTGATTATACGGTTACCGAAAGAATGCTGAAAGCATTTATTGAAACAGCCATGCAGAAAAAGCGTATGTTAAGCCGGCCAAGGATTTGTGTATGTGTTCCGAGTGGTGTTACGGAGCTTGAAAAACGCGGGGTAGAGGATGCAGTTTACCGTACCGGGGCAAAACATGTTGATATTATGGAAGAGCCAATAGCAGCAGCGATTGGTGCAGATATAGATATCTCTCTGCCAAGAGGTAATATGATCGTGGATATCGGTGGTGGAACCAGTGACGTTGCAGTCATCTCCCTTGGGGGTATTGTAGAGAGCAATTCCCTTAAACTGGCAGGTGATGATTATAACGAAGCAATGATAAAATATATTCGCAGAACATATAACCTTCTGATTGGAGAACCTACAGCAGAAAAGATAAAGATTGCAATAGGATCTGTTTATCCACGGGAAGAGCCAGTAACGATGGAGGTAAAGGGAAGAGATCTGGTAACAGGATTTCCGGCCAGAATTTTGGTATCTTCAGAGGAAACGATTGAGGCATTTGCAGAGGTGACAGCACAGATTTTGGATACGATTCATAATGTGCTTGAGATTTCACCGCCGGAACTGATTGCTGATATAGCGGAATATGGCATTGTGTTAAGCGGCGGGGGAAGTCTTATTTATGGATTGGACAAGCTGGTGGAAGAAAGTACCGGTATTCGCGCTTATGTTGCATCTACTGCATTAGAGGCAGTTGTTGTGGGAGCAGGAAAATCTGTTAATTATATTAATAAGTAAGAAATTAAAAAAGCGCTGATAGAATCATTTTTGCGGAAGGTATAAGTCGGGAAGGAAGACCTGTATCCTAATCTGATACCGTCTGTGAACGCGGAAAGCTGAACAAGAGAGTTTTGCGTTGTTATTATGAGGAGATTGGCGCTTTTTGCGTGAAGTTAAGGGGAAGATGCTATGGGTTATTTACCGATTACAAAAGAAGAAATGTATAAAAAAGGTTGGGAAAGACCGGATTTTGTCTATATAATTGGAGATGCCTATGTAGACCATCCATCCTTTGGTCATGCAATCATCAGCAGAATACTGGAAGCACATGGGTATAAGGTGGCAATTATTTCTCAGCCTGACTGGAAAGATGAAACAAGCATTATGGAATTTGGAAAACCCCGTCTGGGATTTCTGGTGACTGCGGGGAATATGGATTCTATGGTAAACCATTATACGGTTTCCAAGAAGAGAAGGAATGTGGATGCTTATACACCAGGAGGAAAAGCAGGGAAAAGACCGGATTATGCGACGGTTGTATACTGCAATCTGATCAAAAGAGTATATAAGAATGTTCCTGTTATCATAGGTGGAATTGAAGCAAGTTTAAGGAGGATGGCACATTATGATTATTGGTCTGATAAGTTAAAAAAATCCATATTAATGGATTCGGGAGCTGATTTATTAATCTATGGAATGGGCGAGCATGCAATCGTAGAGGTGGCAGATGCGCTGAATAGTGGTCTTGCAATTCATGATATTACTTTCATAGCAGGGACAGTTTATAAAACCAGATGTGCAGAGGAAGTATATGGGGGGATCATGCTGCCAGAGTTTGAAATTCTTATGAAGGATAAACTTGCGTATGCTCAGAGCTTTGACATACAGTATAGAAATACGGATCCTTTTAGTGCAAAACCTTTGATAGAAAAATATGGAGAGAAAAGATATATTGTCCAGAATCCGCCTTCCAAACCACTGACTATGCAGGAAATGGATGATGTGTATGAACTTCCGTATATGCGGGACTATCATCCGTCTTATAAAGCCAGAGGCGGTGTTCCAGCTGTTTCGGAAATTAAATTTTCCCTGACCAGCAATCGTGGATGTTTTGGGGGATGCAGTTTTTGTGCACTTACGTTTCACCAGGGGAGAATCGTACAATGCAGAAGTCATGAGTCTCTGATAAAAGAAGCTGAGATTATGACCAACGAACAGGATTTCAAAGGATACATTCATGATGTAGGAGGTCCTACTGCTAATTTTAGAATGCCGTCATGCAGGAAACAGATGGAAGAAGGTGTATGCTCTGGCAGACAATGTCTGTACCCGGCTCCATGTAAGAATATGGATGTTGATCATAAAGACTATATGCAATTACTTAGAAAATTAAGAAAAATACCGGGAGTTAAAAAGGTTTTTATCCGTTCAGGAATCCGTTTTGATTATGTATTGGCTGATTCGGATGATACTTTCATGAAAGAACTTTGTAAGTATCATATCAGCGGACAACTGCGTGTAGCTCCGGAGCATGTTGCAGATAAGGTTTTGCGGATGATGGGAAAACCCGGAAACGCAGTATATAAGAAGTTTGTTGATAAGTTTTATCACATAAATCAGGAACTTGGGATGAAACAGTATCTTGTTCCATATCTGATGTCTTCTCATCCGGGTTCAGGATTAAAGGAAGCCGTGGTGCTGGCGGAATATATAAGGGATTTAGGTTATATGCCGGAGCAGGTGCAGGACTTTTACCCCACTCCGTCTACTATTTCCACCTGTATGTATTATACTGGTGTAGACCCCAGGACGATGGAAAAAGTTTATATTCCTTCGAATCCGCATGAAAAAGCAATGCAGAGGGCACTGATACAGTACAGGCGTCCGGAAAATTATGAGCTGGTAAAGGAAGCTCTTATAAAAGTGGGAAGACAGGATTTGATAGGACTTGGTGAAAAATGCCTGATACCGCCAAGAAAAATGAACCATATATCCAGAAGGAGAGATTCAAAGCAGGAGAAGCAGCAAAAGAAAAAAGTATTGAGGAAAACACATAAAAAGAGAAAATAGCAGAGTCGTTTTGATTATTACAAATATTGTAAGACGGCATATGGACATGGAATTAGTTAGTATGTTGAAATATTTTTATTATTGCGGGAGATTTGACTATTTTACGCTTAGTATGTAAATAAGGAGGGGCAGAAATGGCACACAGGAGAAATGGCAGTTTGCGCAGGAAACTGGTATTGGTAATGTTACCGGTTGTTGTATTAAGTTATTGTATTACTTTTATAGGAACACTTTCAAATACAAAAAAAATCCTGCAGGGCAAGGCATCTGAGCAGATGGCATTGGTTACATCAGATGTTAATAATGAGATGTCAGCAGAAGTAAACAGGGTTTTAGGTATCATGGAAAACGTTAAGACTTCGTTAAACAAGTCCTGTACTACGGAAAATGATATTAAGGATTATATCTACAGTGTGGCAGATGCTTATACGGATATCATTCCTGCCGGAATTTACTGCGGACTTTGCAGCGGCGTTTACATTGACAAAATGTGGACACCGGATGCAGACTGGGTTATGGAGGAGCGTCCATGGTATCAGGAAGGACTGGAGTGTGAGGAAGTTACTTTCGGAGAAATGTATCTGGATGCCAATACGAATGAGTATATTATTTCTGCATTTACGAATATCAAGAATTCGTCAGGGAAAGTTATCGGGGTTGCCTGTGCAGATATTAAGATGGATAGTCTGGCTAAGATTTTGACCGATTCCAAAATTTTTGAGAATGGTTATGTGTATGCGATTGATAAGATTACAGGTATGGTATTTGGAAATGGTGTGGATACCGGACAGAATGGTCTTTTTATTCAGGATATTGGTGATGAATACAGTAAGAAGATTCTGGATTTGATTGAGGCAGGAACATACAATACGGTTGAAGAATTTAACGATCAGTATTTTTGTCTGAGCGAGGTTCCCAATTCGAATTTTGTCACTGTATGCCGTGCATCTAAGAGTGATGTGGAAACAGATTTGGAAAGTGTACAGAAGAGTTCGTTTATGACTTCGTTATTTGGTGTAATCTTTCTTTGTGTGGCAGTTTTTATTGCGATTTCTTTTTTTCTGAATCCAATCAGTGAGATTTTGAACGTGATCAGCTGCATGCATGATTTGGACCTGACACAGCGCACCCGGATTAAGGGGAGTGACGAGTTTGCAACTATGGCTGATAGCATGAACCAGTTTGCGGACCAGTTGTATGATGTTATGGGGCAGATGAAAAATGCTATATCAGAAATAGATAATAAGGCAGATGTGAATGCAGATATCGCAGCAGAGATGAATAATATGGCAGCACAGCAGAGCCAGGCACTTACCAAGCTGATGAGTACGATGTCGGAGTTATCAAATGCCATTAATGGGATTGCAGATAATACCACACATTTGACAGATAATATTGTGGATACCAATGAGGCGGCAGTCCTTGTGGAAGGAAAAGTGGAAGAAACCATTCGTGTCATTAACGACGGGCGTGACGAGATGGAGAAAATGACAAATACCATGTCTCAGATTTCTGATATCTCCTCTGACCTGCAAAGCGCCATCGATGATATGGAACAGGGCTTAAACGGTATCAATACCATGGTATATGTGATCAATGACATAGCAGATCAGACAAGCTTGCTGTCATTGAATGCTTCTATCGAGGCGGCCAGGGCAGGTGAAGCGGGGCATGGGTTTGCAGTAGTTGCAGAGGAAATCCGTATGCTGGCAGATGATTGTGCTAATTCGGTTGAAGATATTGTAAAAACAACCAGGCAGATGGGAACATTGGTACAGACGGTAACAGAAAAAGCCATGAATAATATGCAGATGATACAAAACGGCAATGAAGCAGTGGCGAGAACGAATGATACATTCCATAAGATTCATGATATAGCTGAAGAAATTAACGGGGCAATAGCCAGTGTGGGATATTCCCTTGTGAATATGGAGCACCTCGCTACTGAGATGGCTGCCAATACCCAGGAACAGAGTGCAGGAACGGAAAGCGTGCTGGAGGATTGCAGACAGGTAATGCATATTGCTGAAGATTTCAATACAAAAGGAGATGAAATGGAAAATGCAGGAGACAAATTGAAAGAGTTATCCGGTGAACTGACTGCCATGGTAGATCAGTTTAAGGTCGACTAAAGCGTTTTTTCTGCAAATTAATTTTTACGGATAAAACTGCGGAAACTCAAGGGGATATTGTTGCAACTTTACAAAAATTATGCTATCATATTAGCAGATTGCGTGATGGACGAACTGCTGGTATACCAGCTATTTATATATTATTATGTCTGTCGGCAAAAATTATAAACGGAGGATGTTTCATTATGTCAAAAAAAGTTGTTTTAGCTGGCGCTTGCCGTACAGCAATTGGAACTATGGGTGGAGGATTGAGTACAACTCCAGCTCCAGTATTAGGATCTATTGTTATTAAAGAAGCTTTGAACAGAGCGGGTGTTCCTGCTGATCAGGTTGACCACGTATATATGGGTTGTGTTATTCAGGCAGGTCTTGGTCAGAATGTAGCACGTCAGGCTTCTATCAAGGCTGGTTTACCGATTGAGACTCCGGCAGTTACAGTTAATGTTGTTTGTGGTTCTGGTCTTAACTGTGTTAATATGGCTGCACAGATGATTCAGGCAGGAGATGCGGATATCGTTGTTGCAGGTGGTATGGAGAATATGTCCATGGCTCCATATGCTTTAAAGCAGGCTCGTTATGGATACAGAATGGGTAATAACACTATGGTAGATACTATGGTAAATGATGCATTATGGGATGCATTTAATGACTATCATATGGGTATTACAGCAGAGAATGTATGTGAGAAGTATGGTATTACAAGAGAAGAGTTAGATGCATTTGCAGCAAGATCACAGCAAAAGGCAGCAGCAGCAGTTGAATCCGGTGCATTTAAGGATGAGATCGTTCCGGTAGAGGTTCAGCAGAAGAAACAGACAGTTATTGTAGATACAGATGAAGGTCCGCGTCCGGGAACAACAGCAGAAAGCATTGCTAAGCTGCGTCCTGCATTTAAGAAAGACGGTATCGTAACAGCAGCAAATTCTTCCGGTATCAATGATGGTGCAGCAGCAATCGTTGTTATGAGTGAAGAGAAGGCTAAGGAATTAGGAGTTAAGCCTATGGCTACATTTGTTGCCGGTGCATTAGGTGGTGTGGATCCTTCTATCATGGGTGTAGGTCCTGTAGCTGCAACAAAGAAAGTTATGGCTAAGACAGGTTATAAGATTGAAGACTTTGATATCATTGAGGCAAATGAGGCATTTGCAGCTCAGTCTATTGCAGTTCAGAAAGACCTTGGATTTAAAGATGAGCAGTTGAATCCAAATGGTGGTGCCATTGCACTTGGACATCCTGTAGGAGCATCAGGATGCCGTATCCTTGTTACATTGTTACATGAAATGGAAAAGAAGGATGCTAAGAAGGGTCTTGCTACTCTTTGTATCGGTGGCGGTATGGGATGTTCTACTATTGTTGAACGTGACTAGCCAGCAACATGTTTTTGTTTCCGTAGAGCATATAATTTGCGGCTTTGCTGTGTTCAGGCTTGCTGTGGAATTGTTGACGGGTAAGCAGATCAGCCATATGGAATCTGCTTAGATAGATGCAGATGATAAGCCGGAGAAAAGGATTTATTTTGACTCCGGCAGTCATCATTGCAGTCAGGATATTATTGACAGGAATAAGAATGAGAATTATAAGGAGATCGTTCGAATGGAATTTATTACATATGAACAGGATGGATTTGTTGGAATTATTACCATCAATCGTCCCAAGGCGTTAAATGCCTTAAACAGTCAGGTGTTGGATGAACTGGATGCTGCTTTGGATGCAGTGGATTTGAATACAACCAGAGCACTTATTTTAACGGGTGCTGGGGATAAGTCTTTTGTTGCCGGTGCGGATATCGGAGAAATGTCTTCTCTTACAAAGGCAGAAGGAGAGGCTTTTGGTAAGAAGGGAAATGATGTATTCCGTAAGTTAGAAACATTTCCGCTTCCTGTAATTGCAGCAGTGAATGGTTTTGCTTTAGGCGGTGGATGTGAAATTTCCATGAGCTGTGATATCAGAATCTGTTCCGAGAATGCTGTTTTCGGACAGCCGGAGGTTGGGCTTGGCATTACACCAGGTTTTGGCGGAACACAGAGACTTGCACGTCTTGTAGGTGCGGGAATGGCAAAGCAGATGATTTATACAGCCCGCAATATTAAAGCGGATGAAGCTTATCGTATCGGTCTTGTAAATGCTGTATATCCGGCAGAGGAATTAATGGCGGCAGCTAAGAAAATGGCAGCAGGTATTGCTGCACAGGCACCGATTGCGGTTCGTAATTGTAAGAAAGCAATCAATGACGGATTGCAGGTGGATATGGATCAGGCGATTGTAATTGAAGAGAAGCTGTTTGGTGACTGTTTTGAGACGGAAGATCAGAAAGCAGGTATGGGTAACTTCCTTGAGAAGGACAAAGAAAAGAAGTTAAAGGTAGTTCCTTTCCAGAACAAATAATAATAAGATTTTAACGCATTTAGGGTGATCTTTGGATCATCCTAAATGTGTGAAATAAGGATAGCAGTTTGAACGAAACGTAGATGAATCAAACGGTATATCAAAAAATTTTTTAGGAGGATATGAAAATGAAAGTTGGTGTTATCGGTGCAGGAACCATGGGACAGGGAATTGCTAAGGCATTCGCTCAGGTTGACGGATATGAAGTGGCACTTTGCGACATTAAGCAGGAGTGGGCTGAAGGTGGTAAGGACAAGATTGCAAAAGGTTATGCAAGACTTGTAGAAAAAGGAAAGATGACACAGGAGAAGGTAGACGGAATTCTTGCAAGCATTACTCCAGGTCTGAAGGAAGATCTTTGTGCAGATTGTGATTTGATCGTTGAGGCTGCATTTGAAGATATGAACGTGAAGAAGACTACGTTTTCTGAACTGGATAAGATTGTAAAGCCGGAATGTATCTTTGCTTCTAATACATCCAGCCTATCTATTACAGAGATTGGAAATGGTCTTACACGTCCTATGATCGGTATGCATTTCTTTAATCCAGCAGACCGTATGAAGTTAGTAGAAGTAATTGCCGGAGTAAATACACCGGATGAGACGGTTGCTAAGATCGTGAAGATTTCAGAAGAGATTGGCAAGACACCTGTACAGGTGAATGAAGCTGCCGGTTTCGTAGTAAACCGCATTTTAATTCCTATGATTAATGAAGCTGCATTTATCAAGATGGAAGGTGTTTCTGATGTTGCTGGTATTGATGCTGCTATGAAGCTTGGCGCCAATCATCCAATGGGACCGCTTGAATTAGGGGATTTCATCGGATTAGATATCTGTCTTGCAATTATGGATGTGCTTTACAATGAAACTGGTGACAGCAAGTATCGTGCTTGTCCGTTACTTCGTAAGATGGTTCGTGGCGGTAATCTTGGTGTTAAGAGTGGAAAAGGATTTTATGTATATAATGCTGATCGTACAAAGACACCAATGGATGCTCAGTAAATAAAAGACACTAAATGCAAAGCTGCGATGCTTATTAAGTGTTTAAGCAGGAAACACTATGCCCACTAAGTTCAAAAGCACTTCACTAAGTGGGCAAGTGTATTTTTACACTAAATTCGCAACCGCGTTGCTCATTAAGTGTTCAATATAGGAGGAAAAATAAAAATGGATTTCACTTTAAGTAAGAAACATGAAATGGCACAGACTCTTTTTAGAGAATTTGCTGAAAAAGAAGTAAAGCCACTTGCTCAAGAAATTGATGAAGAACATAGATTTCCAAGAGAGACAGTAGAGAAGATGGCAAAAGCAGGATTTTTAGGAATTCCTGTTCCGAAGGAGTTAGGAGGTCAGGGATGTGATCCTCTGACATATGCTATGTGTGTGGAAGAGTTATCTAAGGTTTGTGGTACGACAGGTGTTATCGTATCTGCTCATACATCTCTTTGCGTAGATCCAATCCAGACATATGGTACACCTGAGCAGAAGGAAAAATATATTC
Organism: uncultured Lachnospiraceae bacterium; assembly: GCA_910585605.1. Classification (GTDB taxonomy): domain Bacteria; phylum Bacillota; class Clostridia; order Lachnospirales; family Lachnospiraceae; genus CAG-590. The sequence goes on from CAJUFL010000015.1 coordinate 24,632, forward strand.
CTGATCTGGCTTCAGGTAAGAAATTAGGTGCTTTTGGTTTGACAGAGCCGGGCGCTGGTACAGATGCACAGGGTCAGCAGACAAAGGCTGTATTAGATGGCGATGAGTGGGTATTAAATGGTTCTAAGTGCTTTATTACCAATGGTAAAGAGGCTGACGTATATATCGTAATCGCAGTAACCGGTAAGATTGAAAAACGCGGACGTATGCAGAAAGAGATTTCCGCATTTATCGTAGAGAAGGGTACACCAGGCTTTACATTTGGTACCAAGGAAAATAAGATGGGTATCTGTGCATCTTCTACATATGAATTGATCTTTACAGATTGCCGTATTCCGAAGGAGAATTTGTTAGGTGCTAAGGGTAAGGGATTTGGTATTGCTATGCATACGCTTGATGGTGGTCGTATCGGTATCGCTGCTCAGGCTCTTGGTATTGCGGAGGGTGCTTTGGAGACAACCATTAATTATGTAAAGGAAAGAAAACAGTTTGGTCGTTCCATTGCCCAGTTCCAGAATACACAGTTCCAGTTAGCAGATATGGCTACTAAGGTAGAGGCTGCTAAGTTATTAGTATATAAGGCTGCTATGAAGAAGGGTGAGTACCAGAATGGTGCAAAGGTTTCTTATTCAGTAGAGGCTGCTATGGCTAAATTATATGCTGCGGAGGTTGCTATGGAAGTAACAACAAAGGCAGTTCAGTTACACGGTGGTTATGGTTACATCAAGGAATACGACGTTGAGCGTATGATGCGTGATGCTAAGATCACAGAGATTTACGAAGGAACTTCAGAAGTTCAGCGTATGGTTATCTCTGCAAATCTATTAAACTAGGAGGTAATTAACGTGAAGATTGTTGTTTGTGTAAAACAGGTACCTGATACAAAGGGTGGAGTAAAATTTAATCCAGACGGAACATTGGATAGAGGTGCGATGCTTACGATTATGAATCCGGATGATAAGGCCGGTCTTGAAGCAGCACTTCGTTTAAAGGATGAGTATGGCGCTGAAGTTACCGTAATTACAATGGGACTTCCAAAGGCAGAAGAAGTTCTGCGTGAGGCTATGGCTATGGGTGCAGATAAAGGGATTCTGGTAACGGACAGAGTGTTAGGTGGTGCTGATACCTGGGCTACTTCTACCACACTTGCCGGTGCAATTCGTAACTTAGAGTATGATTTAATTATCACAGGTCGTCAGGCTATTGATGGTGATACTGCACAGGTTGGTCCGCAGATTTCTGAGCATTTAGGAATTCCAGTCATTTCTTATGCAGAAGATTTGAAGGTTGAGGGTAATAGTGTTGTCGTAAAACGTCAGTATGAAGACAGATATCATATGGTAAAGGCTCAGATGCCTTGTCTGGTAACTGCTCTTGCAGAGTTAAATGAGCCACGTTACATGACTCCGGGTGGAATTTTCGATGCATTTGATGCAGAGATTACCGTTTGGGGTAGAGCAGATCTTGTTGATGTTGATGATGCAAACCTTGGTTTAAAGGGTTCTCCTACCAAGATTGCCAAAGCTTCCGATAAGGTGAGAAAGGGTGCCGGCGAAAAGGTTACTCCTGATTCTCCGGAAGAGGCAGTAAGTTACATTATGGACAAGCTGACAACCAAACATGTAATCTAATTTAGAGAAAGAGAGTGGTGAATAGAATGAATTTAGAAGAATACAAGGGTGTATATGTCTTCGCTCAGCAGGTGGATAATCAGCTTAGCGGAATCGCATTTGAATTACTTGGTAAGGCAAAAGACCTTGCAAAAGATCTTGATACATATGTAGCCGCAGTTTTAATTGGTTCTGATGTAAAAGGTTTGGCTGACCAGTTAGCTGAATATGGTGCTGATAAGGTTATCGTTGTAGACGATCCTGAGTTAAAGGAGTACAGAACAGAGCCTTATACACATGCTTTGGCATCTGTTATCAACGAATATAAGCCGGAAATCGTATTAGTTGGAGCAACAGCAATCGGAAGAGATTTGGGTCCTCGTGTATCTGCCCGTGTTCAGACCGGATTGACTGCTGACTGTACAGTACTTGAGATTGGTGATTTCCCGATTAATCCAATTCCGAATCAGGAGCAGAAGCATAATCAGTTACTGATGACCCGTCCTGCATTTGGAGGTAACACAATTGCTACGATTGCATGTCCGGATAACCGTCCACAGATGGCTACTGTTCGTCCTGGTGTTATGCAAAAAATTGAGCCGGTTAAGGGCGCAAAGGCAGAGGTAATTGATTACAATCCTGGATTTACTCCGGATAACAAGTATGTAGAGATTCTTGAAATTGTAAAGGCAGTATCTGATACAGTGGATATTATGGATGCTAAGATTTTGGTATCCGGTGGACGTGGTGTTGGAAATGCTGAGAACTTCAAGATTTTGCAGGATCTTGCAGATGCAATCGGCGGAACAGTAAGCTGCTCCCGTGCAGTTGTTGATTCCGGCTGGTTACCAAGAGATTTACAGGTTGGACAGACCGGTAAGACAGTTCGTCCAAATGTATATTTTGCAATCGGTATTTCAGGAGCAATCCAGCATGTGGCAGGTATGGAAGAGTCTGACATCATCATTGCGATTAATAAGGATGAGGATGCTCCAATCTTTGACGTAGCTGATTATGGTATTGTTGGAGATTTAAACAAGATTGTTCCACAGCTTACAGCAGCTGTTAAGGCTGAGATAGCGAATAAGTAAAAGATAGAGGGAATAAAAGTAAAGGTCCAGAGGAGCTATCCTCTGGGCTTTTTTATATGGGAGAAAATATCAAGTATATTATTTTTCAATATACATTTACGGATTATATAAAAAATAATGTGAACAGATTGAAATTGATGAGTATTGATGATATGATAATAAATCAGTAAAATCCACTAGTACAACTTAATATTCATTGTACTAGTGGACTGCATTATTCATAATCAGCAAAACTGTACTGAATATGAATGGAGTAGTATATAATATGACGGCTATGGATACCCTGATTTCGGATTATATATAAGAAGGTGAGAAATGTTAATGATTTTAAAAAAATTGTCAAAGGCGGATAAGGATTTAATAACAATATTTTTTAAAGAAGTATTTACAAAAGAGCCATGGAATGATGATTGGAGCGATGAGCAGCAGCTTGATCTATATATTATGGATTTGATCGGAAATCCTAATTCTATGACATTAGGATTTTTTGAGGATACAAAGATGGTTGGTTTAGCTATGGGATGTATCCGCCATTGGTATGAGGGAACAGAGTATTATATTGATGAATTATGCATCTCTACCAATATGCAGGGAAAAGGAATCGGGACAGAATTTATTAAACAGATAGAGGGATATATGAAGACAGAAGGTTTAAGCAGAATTTTCTTACAAACGGACAGAGGTATGCCAGCATATGAATTTTATAAAAAAAGAGGATTTGAGGAACTGCAAAACCATGTGTCATTTGTTAAATCGATGTCATGATTTTTAGTTACACAGTTTGGAGTTGTATTATGGAATATATAAAATTTTTCTGGAAATATATTGATGAAGAAACACCTGTACTTTTGTTTTATGAGGTAGATGTTGATGAAGAAGGTATGCTACCCGTATGATAGAGGTTTATAAAAATAGAACAATAAAAAAGATAACTGAAGAAGGTGTTCGGTTTATTACAGAGGCACCAGTCCCGACAGTGGATGAAATCAATATGGATATGGATTTCTTTGCGTGTACTATTACAAGAGAAGAATTTGAGGAATTATATGATTCTAATGGAAAAAAATATAATGATTCAATAGAATTTCCAGTTAAACAAAAATGAAAATGAGAAGGAGAATAGTGTGCAGTTAGTCAGAGTCACAAAAAGCATAAAAGAATATAAACAGATCAAGAAGTTATACAGGCAGGCATTTCCTATAGAAGAGAGAGCACCGTTTTGGCTTTTGATGAAGAAGGCCAAGCCCTCAACTGCTGATTTTTTGGCTTTATACGATAATGAAAACTGGGTTGGAATCGTCTATGTGATAAAAGATGAAGAATTAGCATATATTTTTTATCTGGCAATCAAGCCAGAGGAACGAGGTAAAAGATACGGTGGAAAAGCTATAGATATGTTAAGAGATTATTATAGAGGATGTAAGATGTTTTTGGCATTGGAAGCTCTTGATCAGACAGCAGACAATTATGAACAGCGTGTGAAGAGGCATTCTTTTTATGAAAAGTGTGGTCTGCTGGACATGCCGTATAAGATAAAGGAAGCCTCCGTGATTTATGATATTATGGGAGTTGGTGGAATTGTGGAACCTGAGGAATACGGCAGAATGATGGAAAAATATCTGGGGAGCTTTTTCAAAAGGCTGGTAGATGTAAGAATATTAAAGGATTCATGAGATTAATCTGAAATGAAATCAGGCATAAGTATTTTTTCAGTCATGCAGATTTTAATGGTATACTATCAGGTGGAGATTATAATTTCAAGATTAATATTGTATTCCGATTCAGCTTTAAGACTTTTGATGGGAGGTGAAAATCAGCTATAGTGAGGCAGGAAAAGGCTGAAACAGGATGCAAAAATATAAAAGCAAAAAAGAGAAGAGGAGAATTTTATGGATAAGTTTTTTAAAATTACAGAGCGTGGCTCGACAATAAAAGCAGAGATTATTGGAGGATTAACAACTTTCTTTGCCATGGCATATATTGTATTTGTGAACCCAAATCAGGTGGCAGGAGAGGGGGCTTCGGGCTGGCTTGCACAGGCTATGGATAATGATGCAGTTTCTGTTCAGCTGGGACAGATTTGGAATGCCGTTTTTGCAGCGTCCATTCTGGCAGCAGTTATCGGTACACTTCTTATGGCATTTCTTGCAAATATGCCCTTTGCACAGGCGTGTGGTATGGGGCTGAATTCCTTTTTCTGTACAGTGTTTGTTGCAGGTGCCTGTTTTGGGGGAGTGGATGTTATTGAAGGATACCATGCAGGCATGGTTATTATTTTTGTATCAGGATTGGTCTTTCTTGTTTTATCCATAACAGGTGCCAGAGAATATATCGCAAAGGCGATGCCGGATTGTCTGAAAAAGGCAATTCCTGCGGGTATCGGTCTTTTTATTGCCATGATTGGTATGAAAAATGCGGGGCTGATTCAGGACAATCCATATACATTTGTTCAGTTTGTGGATATTCATGGTGCTGTCAATGATGCAAAAGTAAATGGGACAGATTGGAAAATGTTAGTTGTTCCGGCGTTGGTCGCTTTTGCGGGATTGCTGATTATTGCAGTTTTAGAACATTATAAGGTAAAGGGCAGTGTGATTATTTCCATTCTTGTTTCTACGGTGCTGTATTATCTTTGTATGCTGACGGTTCCTAGCTTTGATTTAAGTGCAATTGGACAGATGTTTAAGGATTTCGGAGAAGTCGGTATTGTTGGGCTGTTTGATGGGAAAGCCTGGAGTGATGCATTTATCGGAGCGCCGGTTGGCGGTATATTTAATGCAGTTATGCTGATCATTACCTTTTGTCTGGTGGATATGTTTGATACAATTGGAACACTTTATGGTACAGCATCTCAGGCCGGAATGCTGGATGAAAATGGAGACCCGGTCAATGTCAACAAATCCATGCTTTGTGATTCCATCGCAACCGTTGCAGGTGCAGCATTAGGAACATCCACGTGCACCACTTTTGTGGAATCTTCTTCCGGTGTAGCAGCAGGTGCAAGAACAGGTTTTGCCAGTATAATAACAGCCATTTGTTTTATCCTTTGTCTGTTTTTAAGTCCGCTTGCCAGTATCATTCCAAGTGCTGCAACAGCTCCCGCTTTAATATATGTTGGTGTGCTGATGATGAAGAGCTTTGCACAGGTAGATATGCATGATATTACCTCTGCTGTTCCTGCTTTTTTAGCATTGATTATGATGCCGCTGACTTATTCTATTGCAAACGGTATTGGTATCGGAGCAATTGCGTATGTGATCATTGCTCTGTTTACTGGTAAATATAAAAAAAAGGATGTTGTGATTACGATTATTGCGGCATTATTTATATTAAAATTTATTTTTGTGACGATGTAATATTATTGTATGTAAATCCCCTGTTTTGGCGTGGGAAACTATGCCAGGCAGGGGATTTGTTTTATATGGGAGGCAGGTATAAATATTAGGGCTGCAAGCAAAGAAGGGGACAGGAATCTTACATAAATTGTATTTATGTGGCATACGTTATTATAACAATGCAGGATGATAATATGGTATGGAAATATATGTAGTAAAACAGGGAGATACCCTGCAGGGTATTGCCACAGAATTTGGGGTGTCAGCTGCCCGGCTGGCATATGACAATGAACTGGAAGGAGAACGACTGGTAGTTGGTCAGGCATTGATTATACTGAGGCCACAGATAGTATATACCATTGAAGATGGAGATACCCTGCAAAGCATTGCGGACCGGTTTCAGACAACAGTATTAAAACTGGTACGGAATAACTCTTATCTCATAAATGAGGATTTTTTGCTGCCGGGCAGACAGATTGTGATTTCTTATGAGGCGGCAGAGCAGAGGAATATCGAGATTTTTGGGTATGCCTATGCATTTATACAGGAAGCTGTCTTGGAGGAAAGCTGTCTTTATATACAGGAATTACTGCCATTTTCATATGGTTATAATGAAGATGGTTCTTTGATTCCCATGAATGACGACAGGCTGCTGGCAACGGCGGTACGCTTTGGTAATCGGAAAAGAATGGTCATTACACCTCTTGATCGATATGAACGCTTCAATAATCAGTTGGTAGTACGACTTCTCTCAGACTCGCAGATGAGGGACACTTTACTGGATAATATATTGCAGACAATGCAGGCAAAAGAATATAAGGCATTGGATATTGATTTTGAATTTATTCCTGGGGAGTACAGAGATTCCTATGTAGCATTTATTGCAGAGGCGAGAACCAGATTGAATGCGGAAGGGTATATGGTAAGTGTTGCAGTCCCTCCAAAGATATCGGATGACCAGCTGGGGCTTTTATATGAGGGTATTGACTATGAGGCTATCGGAAATGCTGCGGATAGTGTCTTTTTGATGACATATGAATGGGGATATAAATATGGTCCACCCATGGCAATTGCCCCTATCCCAAGTGTCAGAAGGGTATTAGACTATGCAGTTTCTGTAATTCCCAGAGAAAAGATTGATATGGGAATCCCCAATTATGCATATGACTGGCCGCTTCCTTATGAAAGGAATGTGACAGAAGCGGAAACAATCGGAAATCTTCAGGCGGTTAGAAGAGCGGCATTATTTGGAGCAGAAATATTATATGATGAGGAAGCACAGGCACCATATTTTTATTATACAAAAGATGGGATTGCCCATGTGGTATGGTTTGAAGATGTGAGGAGCATCCAGGCTAAATATGATTTGATTGCAGAGTATGGATTTAGAGGGGGTGGATATTGGAATCTTATGCGGGAGTTCCGCCAGAATTGGATGTATGTAAACCAGATTATCGGATAAGGGAATAAAACAGGAGCTGCGGCATTAAAAAAGAAAACTGATTTTTAGTGCGACAGCTCCATGCTTTTGTATTTCAGGATAATTTTAATATTCTTTGGCTTCTTCCTCTTTGTTCATTACACGGATTGCCCCCTGTGCAAGAGCGAGTAATTCGTCCTCGCCGGGATATACAGTGAATTCTGCGATGAAACCAATTTTTTCTTTTAAAGCATCAATGGTTTCTGCATTATATGCAATACCACCAGTACAGATAATCTGGTCTACTTTGCCGTCAAGAACAGCAGCCATGGCACCGGCATCTTTTGCAATCTGATAATGGAAAGCATCAATCAAATCTGCTGCTTCCTGATTACCTTCTGCTTTCATTTTCATTAAGTCCCGCATATCATTGGTTCCGATATATCCATTGAATCCGCCATTGCCACAGATTTTTTTGTAGATTTCTTTTTCTGTATATTTGCCAGAATAGCATAGCTTGATTAAATCGCCAACAGGGACAGTACCAGCACGTTCTGGAGAAAATGCACCTTCACCGTCTAAAATGTTGTTTACATCGACTACTTTACCGTTTTTATGGGCACCTACAGAAACTCCACCGCCCATGTGAATCACGATTAAGCTTAAAGAGTCATAAGATTTACCGGTTTCTTTTGCATAGCGTTTTGCAACAGCTTTCTGATTCAGGGCATGGAAAATGCTTCTTCTGGGAAGCTCAGGCATACCAGAATATCTGGCAACCGGTTCTAATTCATCCACTACCACAGGATCGACGATATAGGATGGGACACCTACTTCATCTCCAATCTCTTTTGCTAAGATTCCGCCAAGATTGGAAGCGTGCTGTCCCTGCTTGCCAATTTTTAAATCTTCCAAAAGGGCTTCTGTCACGGAATAGGTACCACCAGGAATGGGTTTTAGTAATCCGCCGCGACCGACAACCACATCTAATGTTTTAATATCAAAATTCTTTTCTTTTAAAACCTCTAAGATTACATCCTTACGGAAGTCTTTCTGGTCGATGATAGAAGCATACTTTGCAATCTCTTCTGTTGGATGTCTTAGCGTTTCTTCAAATATCTGCTTTTCATCTTCATATACACCAATTTTGGTAGAAGTAGAACCTGGATTAATAATTAAAATAGTATAAGCCATTTGTATATCCTCCTTATATTAAGCACTTAATAAAAAACAAATTGCAAATACAGTTCAAAAATACACCGGAACACTTAGCGAGGTATTTTTGAGCTTAGTGGGCAAAGTGTTTCTTATTGCTTGTTCATTGCTTCTGCAACAACTGCACCAACAGCAATGGAATTTACTTTAGTTTCAAAATCATCAGAACGAGAGGTTAAGATAACAGGTGCTTTTGTACCGGTTAAGATATTACCATTTGTAACCTTTGCGTTGTGAACAAGTGCTTTATAGGTAATGTTGCCTGCATGTATATCAGGGAATAGTAAGATATCAGCATCACCAACAATTTTACGATCGGTTGCACCCTTATGTCTGGCAGCCTCTGAATCGATTGCAAGATCATAAGAAAGCGGACCGTCCACGATACAGCCGGTAATCTTACCTTCTTCATTCATTTTAGTAAGTTCAGCAGCATCAACCGTGACAGGCATTTTAGGATTGACTACCTCAACAGCAGCAAGAGGAGCCACTTTTGGACACTCAATACCGCATGCATGGGCAATTTCAACTGTGTTGCGGATGATATTTGCTTTTGTTTCCAAATCAGGATATGGAATAAATGCAACATCGCTTAAAAACAATAATCCGTCATGACCTTCAATATCGAAGATACATACGTGGGACAGAGTTTTGTCTGTGCGGAGTCCAACCTCTTTGTCCAATACACTTTTTAAGAAAGATTTGGTATCGATTAAGCCTTTCATGTACATATCTGCTTTGCCATCATGGACTAATTTGACAGCTGTCAGTGCAGCTTCATATGTATCCTCTACATTGATGATTTCGTAATCGGATAAATCCATATTAATGGAAGCAGCAACTTCTTTGATCTTCGCCTCATCTCCAACTAAAACTGCTTCAGCAATCCCTCTTTTTTTTGCTTCGGCAACAGCCTCTAAAACGGCATCATCCTGTGCAACGGCAACAGCGACTTTCTTTGTGCTGCAGGCTGCAACTTTTGCAAGTAAATCGTCAAAAGTTCTTGTCATTTTTGTACACCTCGTTTAATTATTTTTGTTTGGTATTCGCGAAATTCTGTTTTTGACCGTTCATCGTTACTAGAAGATAGGGAGTTTCGCAATTACCCTTATTTATAATAATATTATTCAAAAAATATAGTACCACCTTGACAGATTTTGGTCAAGGCAATTCCTGTGAGAATCTTGAGGGGATTGCATGTGAAAGATGAAAGAAAATCATGTATCAAACTGGAAAAAAACGCAATATCTTGTATTATGAAAAAATTGGGATGATAGAAATTGTGAAATTGTGGAAAAAATCTTTTCATTTTAGGTAGGATATGCTATACTGACATCAAATAAGGTTTATTTATATATTTTTTATAAAACAGCAACTTGGTTTTGTAAAAAGTATTAAATATAATACATAGAAAGACGATAATATAAGAATATAGGCAGTTTATTAAAATATGAGGTGATTGGGATGAATACAAGGAACGGATTAGTTGAAAAATTGTTAAAGGTGGCAAAAAAGAATAAGATTCTGACATATCCGGTATTGGCATTAGTGGCTGTTGCCAGTGTGTTTAATTATTTCTTTTCATGGAGTAAAGGAGCCGGCAAGCGTGTAATTGCCATGGTAATGGTTCTGGTTATGCTGGTATCCCAGTCATACTTTTTAACTTCGTCTGCTACAGCGCTGGTAGATGATGAGAATGCGGCAAAGGTGCAAAAAGAGATACAGGAAAAACTGATAGAGGAAGAGACGAATAAAGTTGTGGAGAATGCCACAGAGCAGACAGATAAGACTACTGAGATTACTACAGAATTGGAACAGACCGGAGAGATTGCAGCAACAACGGAAGAGCAGGCAGGAGTTGTAAGCACGGAATCAGATGCTGACGGGTTGGTTACTGATGAAGAAGGGGTAACCACAGAGGATAAAAAAACAGATACAGAGGATGATTCTGATGTTTTGGAAGAGGATACGGATTCCAAATTAGCAGCAGGATATGTGAATTGTGTTTTTCGGTATTTGAGGGGGAGCGGAAGTGGTTCCTGGGGTTCGATTCTAAACGATAAAGAAATTGAACAGAATCCTTCAGGGGAGTATGACTTAAGTACATTATCCAATACTGTACTTAATATGTTAAATACTGGTCCGGATTATACAGAAAGCGGATGTTATATATTTGAAGGCTGGTATACTGATCCGGCTTGTAAGGATAGCCAGAAGGTGAATGATTTAACAAAAGTGAAGGCAACAAATAATCAGATTATTTTATATTCAAAACGTGCATTAGCAAAGTACAGAGTGCAGATTAATACAAATGCCGAAAATCCAGACGGAGGGCAGGATGTAGTAACTTTTGATACAGATGCTACAAAAGAGGGTGACTATTATTATGTAGATATTGCAGACAATACTTTCAATATTTCCAATATCAGTAGAACCGGATATACAATGGGAAGAGCGACAGCAATAGGAGGTACTGCCGTAACAAATGTAGATGATCATAGTGTGACAGTGACATTTACTGGTAATTCATTGGATAAGGTTATTACTCTTAATTGGGTAGCTAATAAATACAAGATAAGATATGCATCGAATGATAGTTTAGACAGCCCCATTGCTGATGAGCAGACAGTACAGTATAATGGTACGGAAACAATAAAAGAGACAAATATTGCAGAGCCGAAGGAAGGTTATGCGGTTTTAGGCTGGAAGATTGGGGATCCTGTTAGCGGTCAGCAGGTAGATGCTGGAAGTAATGTACGTTTGGTACAGAATCTTCTGTATCAATATCCGCAGGAAGAAGCAGATATTGTTGTACTCTATCCAAATTATGATTATGCAGGAGTGGAGCTTGCCTTAACAGAAGAGGAGAAAGTATTACAATTTGTATATAATGAAGAAAAAAATTATTATGTGCAGGGGCGTTATATAGGCAGCAGCAAAGCAGGAAGTGATAATTTTACATATTCTGTTTCGGCTGCCGATAACATTAAGAATACATATGGAATTGAAGTGCTTGTAGAAGATGGCGGAGTCTGGTTTAGAGGGACACCGACTAATATCGCTCCGGACGGAATGCAGGTTGGAATTGATATTACAGATAATAATGCACCGGGCGGACCGCAGACGACAACGCATTATGTAACGATTCAGATTGCTAAAAAAATCGTTAAAATAAAGCCGCCTGCAAATAATTCTCATATTAAGACATATGACGGAACGAATGAGACGAGTGCAGAATTTCCGAATGAGCTGAACACAGAGGTCCAGGGTGTTACAGTACGGTTTGATTCCGCACATTACAATTCTGCAAATGTTAAGGATGCAAATCGTATTATATTAGAGAATGTACAGGTTTTTGAAGATGGTAATCCTACAAATCATTATGTGGTGCAGCTTATTGATGGAGATTACTATGTTGAAGGAAGCATTACACCACGAAAAGTACTTTTCCGTACCTATGTTGACTGGAGCAATAGTGCAACGAATAAAAGACAATACTTAAGAACAGGTGAAAAAGATGAACTGCTGAAATTTGTGCTGGAAGAGGTAAAAGATGACACCGGTAATACAGGATTTTTAGACGGTGATTCCATTCAGAATGTGGAGCCGATTCAGTTTATGACAGGAAGAGACGATTTAATGGTGCCTGGTACATATGAGATTACAGCTAAGACGGCAGAGGTTGTAAACTATGAGATTATCATTCATTGGGAAGATGTAGGAACCTTTGAGGTAGTAGCGGAGGACCCGATTGAAGGTGAACACTTTGAGATTAAAGGAACACTGGGGAATAACGAATGGTATTTCCAGACTCCGCCGCAGGCTGTTATCAAAAAAGGCGTTGATTATAATATGATGCGTGTTTCTACAGATGGGGAAAATCCCAGTGGTACTGCTTCAGCAGCAGTGAATTTAGATGATGGAGAATATTCAGATAAAGATAAAATATGGATACAGCTTTATGATACGAAAACGGGAGCTGTTTCCAGATGGAAAAGGCTATATATTAAAGTAGATACGAAGGCGCCCGAGTATGACAGCTTTGTATTGACACAGGATCAGGATACTTTATATAACAGTACAGGAGAAGGCTTTTATTTCCCATCTAAGGGAATGGTTTCCTTTGGTAATTATTTCAATAATACTGTAAGTATAACAATCAAATTTAAAGATGTTACTTCAGGTTTGACCACATTGCATTATGGTCTTTATGGCGAGAGCGTGACAAAACGTTCTGTGCTGTTTGAGCCTACAGATGATGAGTACGCTGTGGCTACTTTTGAATTATACAAAGGTGCTGTAGAAAAGGCAGGCACGATAGAATTTTGTGCAGAAGATAAAGCAGGTAATAAGAGCGCACCGAAGAAATTAAGCCGTGATGGGGCAGATGACTGGAGTGTTGAGACAGGCGGACCTGCTATTGAGCAGTTCTTTGTAAGAGGTGGAGAAAACGGAGAGACAATTGCAAATGGAAGTTCGGAATATTATGCAAATTGTGAAGCAGTTTTATCTGTAAAAGATACGGTATCGGGAGTAAACAGTGTAGCGTGGAATGTAAATGGTGTGCAGTTAGAGGCAGAACGTGTAACAGATACCAAGAAAAAGCAGGGAATCTGGACTTTTGTGAAACCAATTGATAACGATAAGCTTCCTAATGAGGATGGTATTTACAGTTTATACGCAGTGGTTACGGATAATGCAGGAAATACCAGCATATCAGATACCATTCAATTCAGGGCAGACAGTGAGCCTCCGGTTATTAACATTACTTCAATGAATGATAAATGGGAGGCGACTGCCAGAGTAGAGTTTGATACCTATGATTTGTTAAGCGGAATAAAAAGCATTAAAGTAAAAGATGAAGAGGGGAATCTGGTTTCACATAATGCAAGAGAGGAAAAGGGCAGATACTATTGTTATTTTGAAACGAGTACAAAAGGAAAATATTCTATCATTGTTTCTGATAAAGCAGGGAATACTGCTACAAAGGAAATTAATTTAGATAAGGTATCAGATCAGCATCCGGATTGTCCACAGATTACGGTAACACCGGAGAATGCAGATGGAAATGACGGATGGTACAGACAGATTCCTTCATTTGCAATTAGTAATGTGACACAGACAGAAGACGGAACACAGGCTTTTACAAAGTACCAGCTTTGGAAAGAAGGAGAAGCGGCAGGTAGTGCAGTTTCTATTTCGTCCACGGTTCCTTCTATATTAGAGGAGGTTCCGGGTGAGGGAATCTATAACCTGAAAGTCTGGAGTGAAAGTATTGCCGGTCAGGAATGTGAAGGCAGACATCAATATCAGTTTAAGGTAGATACCGTTTCACCGTCAGTTAAGTTTTCCACTACAAAGGGAAATGGCTCAACAATTTTGGTAAACTTTACGGTAACGGATAACGGAAGTGGTGTAGATGCTAAGACTATAAGAGTACTGCATGGAACAACTGATATTACGGCAAAAGCTGAAGAGATAGAGAATGGCTATGCAGGAAGTTTTGAAGTCAGTCAGACAGGGGATTATTTTATTCAGGCGGCTGATTATGCAGGAAATGTATCGGATGTTGCAGCGTTCAGACCAATGAGTATGAAGATTAAAGCGGTTACGAACATAACCAATTCGTCTGCTACTTTAAGGGCAAACGTTATAAAGGGAACTTTTGATATTTCATCGGTTGCACTGGCATACCGTAAAGCCTCAGATACGACTTATACAGAAGCGGATGCATTGGTAACAAAAGATACAAGTGGGAACGCGGCATTATCAGCTGTGCTTGGCAATCTTCAGGAAGGGACGGCATATATATATAAAGTAACAGCAGTTTCTTCTGCCAATGAAGTGTTGGAATATGAGGGATCTTTCAGAACCCGTGCAGCAGGTGAGACAGGAATTTCAGTTTCTGGTATAGCCAGATATGCAGATAACAGATCTGGTGCGGTTACAGTAGGTATATTTGACGGTAATATCTGTATTATGGCACAGGATGTAAATGCAGGAGATGAGTTTGTGTTTGAGAATGTACCGGATGGTAACTATAGTATTGTGGCAACGGATGGGATTTTTTCAAAAACTGTCAGATTGCTGATAAAAGATGGTATGGTGGTTTATCCGAACAGTTACATTGAAATGATACTTTCAGGGCAGAATACATCGGTAATCATTACGACGGATGAAACCCCGCATGTTACTGCTGATAACATGGATTCCATCTTTGATGATGATAATATTAACTTTACGGACAGTGATAAGGCATTGATTGAAGATGGAGGTATAGTAGAATTTCAATTGCACGCAACATTGATGCGGGTATCCAGTGTTTCAGCTAATGAGATATCTGCCATGTATGCCGTAACGGATAAGAATAAAATTGTAGGTGCATATTTAGATTTATCCTTATACAAAGTTGTAACGGATATGAATGGTGAGACGAAGCGTACCAGAGTCACAAATCTTGCTAACGGTGCCAGTGTTTCGGTTACGATTCCGTTAGGTGATCTGGCGGGTAAACAGGATTTGGAGATTGTCAGAATCCATAATGATGGGGAGAATTTTGTTGGGGCATCTCTGGTAGATCAGGACAGTAATCCTAATACCTATACAATTTCTTCTAACCAGTTCTCTACTTATGCAGTGCTATATCGAAGAGGGGCAGATGTAGAAACACCTCCTGACGGAGATGGTGGTACCAATAATGAGGATGATAAGAAGCCAGGGGCTACTACCGAAAAACCGAATGATCAGGATAATAAGAAGCCGGGGGATACTACCGAAAAACCGAATGATGATCCGGTTGATGATCCAGGGGATGATGGTCCGGACGATAAGCAGCAAAAAGGTGCTTCTGTTGGTTCTCTTAAGAGTTCGGGTTCTGCAAAGACAGGAGATGGAACACCAATTGCAGCAGTAGGAAGTCTGATGTTGTTATCCATGGGAGGATTCTTCTTCTTTCGGAAAAAAATAAATAAATTTATTGAACAATAATGAGAAAATAGCAATAATTACCTAAATAAAAAGAAGTTCCCTGCAAATACTATAGTCAAGACATTAAAGTGTCTTAAATATATTTATTTGGAGGGAACTGTTATGTCAAACAATTCTAGTAAGAAATCTGACGCAATGAACAAGTTTAAAATGGAGTGTGCATCTGAAGTAGGCGTTTCTTTAAAGAACGGTTACAATGGTGATTTGACTTCCAGAGAGAACGGTTCTGTTGGTGGACAGATGACAAAGAAGTTAGTAGAAGCACAGATGAATCAGATTTCTGGTAAGTAATCGGATAATTTCATCGAAAGGAAGGTCGTAATTTACCTTTTTATGAAAAAGGTGAATTACGGCCTTTTCCTGTTAAAAACAGGGCAATTGTCTATGTTTTGCTGTTTCTTTATCAAAATTAAAAAGGGCTGGACATTTATACATACTGCATGATATAATTGACTGATTAGTGCAGATGGATGCCTGCTTTGGCAGGAGACTTGACTTGGAAACTGCAAATGAATAAAATGTTATATATTTAAGGAGGAATTGTTAAAGATGAGTTTAACAGTGGAAAATTTAGAAAAGAATATGGCAAAGCTTACGATTACGGTACCAGCTGCTGAGTTTACAGAGGCAATGAAAGCTTCTTATAATAAGCAGAAGGGACAGATTTCCGTTCCCGGTTTCCGTAAAGGTAAAGTGCCTCAAGCATATTTAGAAAAGATGTATGGTCCGGAAATGTTTTATGAAGATGCAGCAAATACATGTATGGAAAACTCATATCCAGGGGCACTTGATGAGTGTGAGCTGGATGTTGTTTCCCGCCCTGAAGTTGACATAACTCAGATGGAAAAGGGAAAAGACTTTATTTATACAGCGACTGTAGCAGTGAAGCCGGAAGTTACTTTAGGTGACTATAAGGGCATTGAGATTGAAAAGGTTGAAGTAGAGGTAACAGATGAGGATGTGGAAGCAGAACTTTTAAATGTTCAGAAGCAGAATGCGAGAAATATTCCGGTAGAAGACAGAGCAGCGAAGATGGATGATGAAGTAACGATTGATTTTGAGGGCTTTGTAGACGGCGAGGCATTTGAGGGTGGTAAAGGAGAGAATTACCAGCTTACACTAGGGTCTCATTCTTTTATTGATACATTTGAGGATCAGATTGTAGGAAAGAATATCGGTGATGAATTTGATGTGAATGTTACTTTCCCTGAAGATTATCAGGCGGCAGATCTTGCAGGAAAACCAGCGGTATTCAAGTGCAGATTAAATGGTATCAAAGAAACAGAACTTCCTGAACTGGATGATGAATTTGCATCAGAGGTTTCAGAGTTTGATACAATGGATGAATATAAAGCGGATATTAAGGCAACACTCCAGGTGAAGAAGGAGAAAGCAGCAAAGAATACAAAGGAAGGTCTGGTAATTGATAAAATTATTGAAAATGCGTCCATGGAAGTTCCGGATCCTATGGTGGAAACGACTAAGGAACAGATGGTACAGGAATTTGCACAGCAGATTAGTTATCAGGGACTTTCGATTGAACAGTATTTCCAGTTTACAGGAATGTCCAAAGAAAAGTTTTTAGAGTCAGCAACCCCTGAGGCGTTAAGAAGAATTCAGTCC
This sequence comes from uncultured Lachnospiraceae bacterium, assembly GCA_910585605.1. Classification (GTDB taxonomy): domain Bacteria; phylum Bacillota; class Clostridia; order Lachnospirales; family Lachnospiraceae; genus CAG-590. The sequence goes on from CAJUFL010000015.1 coordinate 41,913, forward strand.
CGTCTTGTATTGGAAGCAATTGTAAAGGCTGAGGATATTCAGGTAACAGAGGAAGAATTGGAAGAAGAATTAAAGAAAATGGCAGAGATGTACCAGATGGATTTAGAGCAGCTGAAAGGATTAGTTGGCGATTCAGAGAAGAAAGCGATTATGCAGGACGTCGCTGTACAAAAGGCAGTGGATTTGGTAACCGAGGCTGCGGTAGAAAAGTAGGATTGATTAGATGAAGGAGGATTTGGTATGAGTTTAGTACCTTATGTCATTGAGCAAACCAGCAGAGGAGAACGTTCCTATGACATTTATTCCAGATTATTAAAAGACAGGATTATTTTTCTTGGAGAAGAAGTCAATGATACAACAGCAAGTATTGTAATTGCACAGCTTCTTTTCTTAGAGTCAGAAGATCCTTCAAAGGATATTCAGCTGTATATTAATAGTCCGGGGGGATCTGTTTCGGCTGGATTTGGTATTTTTGATACAATGAATTATATTAAGTGCGATGTTTCCACAATTTGTTGCGGAATGGCCGCTAGTATGGGAGCTTTCCTGCTTGCAGGCGGTGCTCCAGGCAAACGTATGGCTCTTCCGAATGCAGAGATTATGATTCATCAGCCAATGGGTGGAATGCCAAGTGGCAGTCAGGCAAGTGATATGCAGATTACGACAGCACATATATTAAACACAAAGCGAAAAATTAATGAGATTTTAGCAAAGGAGTGTGGCAAGCCAGTTGAGGTTCTTGAAAAAGATACTGACAGGGATAACTGGCTTAGTGCACAGGAAGCAATGGACTACGGTCTGATTGATTCCATAATTGCGAATCGTGAGTAGATTAAGTAATGTAAAGAATGAGGTGTAGCTATGGCAGGTCGCGGAGATGATAGAAAACCTTTACGTTGTTCATTTTGCAATAAAACGCAGGATCAGGTAAGAAAGTTAATTGCCGGACAGAATGTTTTTATTTGTGATGAGTGTATTGAGGTTTGTTCCGAAATCATTGAAGACGAATTAGAAGATTATGATGAGTCTTCTGATATTAATTTATTAAAACCAAAAGAGATTAAAGAATTCCTGGATCAGTATGTGATTGGTCAGGAAGATGCGAAAAAGGTACTTTCTGTTGCAGTGTATAATCATTATAAGAGAATTCTTTCTGATAAGGATTTTGATGTGGAACTGCAAAAAAGTAACATCATTATGGTAGGTCCTACCGGTTCCGGTAAAACCTATCTAGCACAGACGCTGGCAAAGCTTTTAAATGTTCCGTTTGCTATTGCTGATGCAACTGCATTGACAGAGGCCGGATATGTAGGTGAAGATGTTGAGAATATACTTCTTAAGATTATTCAGGCTGCCGATTATGATGTGGAAAGGGCACAGCACGGTATCATTTATATTGATGAGATAGACAAGATTACAAAAAAGTCAGAAAATGTATCGATTACCAGAGATGTGTCTGGAGAAGGCGTGCAACAGGCATTACTTAAGATTATTGAGGGGACAGTTGCTTCTGTGCCACCACAGGGAGGCAGAAAACATCCGCATCAGGAATTTATCCAGATAGATACGACCAATATTTTATTTATTTGCGGTGGAGCATTTGATGGTCTGGAAAAGGTGATCGAGAATCGTATCGGTAAAAAATCTATTGGATTTGGTGCGGAATTAGCAGAAAAAACAGATGAAAATGTGGGAGAATTACTTAAAAAAGTGACTCCTGCGGATTACGTCAAGTATGGTCTGATTCCTGAATTTATCGGGCGTGTACCAGTTACTGTGACTTTGGAATTGTTGGATGAAGAAGCACTTGTCCGTATTCTGACAGAACCAAAGAGTGCGATTTGTAAACAATATAAAAAATTGTTTGAATTAGATGGCGTGGAACTGGAGTTTGAAGAAGAGGCATTAAAGGCAATTGCAAAAGTGACAATGGAGAGGAAGACAGGTGCCAGAGGCCTTCGTTCCATTATCGAGAAATCAGTTACGGATTTAATGTATGAGGTTCCGTCCAATGAAGAGATTGCAAAATGTGTGATTACAAAAGAAGCTGTGGAAGGTACCGGAGAACCAGAGATTATATATACAGAATCTCCAAGACCAAGAAAATCTTTTGTAAAACGCCATCCGAAGACGAATAATGGAGAGATTGCATAAAACGGTGATAATACAGGAATTTGTGTTATGATTAAAGAATATCAAATGGAAGTGGAACTTGTTAAGATTGCAGGTTCCATTTCTGCGTTCATAAGTTTGTGAAGTGAGGAATGGATATGGAAAATACAAAACAGGATAGATGTACAATCCCAATGATGGTGCTTAGGGATATGGTAATCATGCCGGGAACCAGTGTTCATTTTGATATACAAAGAGATGTTTCCATCCATGCAGTAAATGCGGCGATGGAGAAAAATCAGGATTTATTTGTGGTTGCAGCAAAGACTTCCAATGCCGGTGATAAAGTTTTCAGGGATCAGTTATATGAAGTAGGGACGATTGTTACAGTGAGACAGGTGTTAAAACTTCCCAAGGGATTGATCAGGGTACTTTTTGCGGGGAAGGAAAGGGCGGTATTAGATGAAATGTCCTACGAAGATGACTATTATAAAGCATCAGTTACGAAGATGGTCAGTGATATGAACCAGCTGTCAGATACAGAATGTACTGCAAGAATTCGAACGATCAAAAGTGTACTGAAACGGTGTGAAAAATGCCGACTGATTCCCAATGAAATGACAATGTCCACACTGAACAAAGTAAAGGATTTGGAATTTCTGGTTGACCTTACAGCAGAAGCAGTCCCGATGCAGGTACATCTGAAACAGCAGGTTTTGGAGACCGCAGATATTTCGGAAAGAGTGGAAAAACTGCTCACGATTCTGTTGAATGAAATTGAGATTTATGAAGTTCGTGCTGAGATTGGCGAGAAGCTTAAGGACTGTGTGAACAAGAATCAGAGGGATTATGTTTTAAGAGAACAGCTTAAGGTAATCAGGAAGGAACTCGGGGAGGAGAATACGGAAGATGAGGGTGACCGTTATCAGGCATGGCTTTCCGAAGTAAATCCTCCCAAAGCGGTGAGAGAGAAATTAGAAAAAGAAATAAAAAGGTTCAGGAGTTTAGCCTATGCATCTTCGGAAAGTGCAGTGATCCGTAATTATATTGAAATCTTGCTGGAATATCCATGGAATCAGGCGAGTGAAGAAAATCGTGATCTAAAAAAAGCGATTGAACGGTTAGAAGGTGATCATTACGGACTTACCAAGATCAAAGAGAGGATTATTGATTATCTTGCGGTGCGTAATTTAAGTGGAAAAAAAGATGCACCGATTCTTTGTCTGGTGGGACCTCCGGGAACGGGAAAAACGTCAATTGCCAGATCCATTGCTGCCTCGCTTAATAAGGAGTATGGCAGAATCGCTTTAGGCGGTGTCAGGGATGAGGCAGAAATCCGGGGACACCGGAAAACTTATATTGGGGCGATGCCGGGAAGAATTGTAACAGCCATCGCAAAGACAGGTGTGAATAATCCGTTGATTTTATTAGATGAAATAGATAAGACCAGCAGTGATTATAAAGGAGATACTTCTTCTGCATTATTAGAGGTACTTGATGGGGAACAGAATGTTTATTTTACGGACCATTATTTTGAAGTGCCGGTGGATTTGAGTAGTGTGCTGTTTATCGCTACAGCTAATGATGCTTCCGCGATACCGGAGCCCCTTCGTGACCGTATGGAGCTCATAGAGGTTAACAGTTATACAGAAAATGAGAAGTTCCACATTGCAAAGCTATATCTGGTTTCAAAGCAGCTTGAGAAGAATGGTCTGAAAAAAAGACAGTTTAAGATTACAGACGAAGCTATTTACAAAATTATACGGAATTATACAAGGGAAGCAGGAGTACGTAATTTAGAGAGACTTTTGGGAAGACTGATGCAAAAAGCTGCACGAGGGATAGTAACAGAAGAGTTTAAGTCTCTTAAGGTAACACCTAAAAGATTGCCGGAGCTGCTGGGAGTGGAAAAATACACGACTGACAATGAAGATTTTGCAGATAAGGTTGGTGTGGCATCAGGACTGGCATGGACAAAAGTGGGCGGAGATACTTTGAAAATAGAAGTAAATCTGCTAGAAGGAAAAGGAGGTCTTACCCTGACAGGAAATCTGGGAGACGTGATGAAGGAATCTGCCCAGATTGCCCTTTCTTTTGTGAGGACACTTTCTGAGGTGAAAAAATTGCCGGATGAATATTTTGAAAAACACATTGTTCATGTACATGTTCCGGAAGGAGCAACTCCAAAGGATGGTCCGTCAGCGGGCATTACAATGGCACTTGCCATGTATTCTGCATTGACAAACCGCCCGGTAAGTGGAAGGATTGCAATGACAGGTGAAGTCACATTGAAAGGGAATGTGCTTCCAATCGGGGGGCTGAAAGAAAAACTGCTTGCTGCTAAAAATGCAGGTATGAATAAGGTACTGGTTCCAGCAAAGAACCGAAAAAATGTGGAGGAATTGGAGTCTGAGATTACAGAAGGACTGGAAATTTTATATGTTTCCCACATGAATGAGGTGATTCAAAACGGAATAGCAAAGCGTACGATTTCTTTGAAAATATAGATTGGGATGTATTATCTGGAAATAGAATTGGTACAAATTATTTGGAGGAAATGTGAATGGTTATAAAAAGTGCACAGTTAGAGACAGTTTGTGGTGTTACCAGCAAGCTGCCAAAGAATAAAGAATTGGAAATTGCATTTGCGGGAAAATCCAATGTTGGAAAATCTTCCTTAATAAATGGGCTTCTCAATAGGAAAGCATTGGCAAGGACATCTTCCCAGCCGGGAAAAACCCAGACAATTAATTTTTACCGGATTAATGACGCATTTTATTTTGTGGATTTACCGGGCTATGGTTATGCCAAGGTTTCTGTTTCAGAGAGGGAAAAATGGGGGAAGATGATAGAGAGATATCTGCATACCTCGGAAAATCTTGTATTGGTGTTTTTGCTGATTGATATCCGCCATGAACCTTCTGCAAACGATAAGATGATGTATGACTGGATTGTGCATAATGGATTTACTCCGGTTATCATTGCTACAAAATCGGATAAGATAAAACGCTCCCAGCTTCAGAAGAATTTAAAGAGTATACGTATGAAACTGGAGATGCCTAAGGAGGATATTATCTTCCCCTATTCTGCATTATCCAAGCAGGGGAGGGAAGAAATACTTGATTATATTGAATCGGTTCTGGCAGGATGATTAAGTATCCTGCCAGACCTGTGTAATCAGATATTGATAGATTTCCTCGCTTTTACTCTGCCAGGAGTCACAAATATGAATAGCCTGTTCCTGAGTGGGAACAGTAAGCTTAATCTCTAACAAAGTCTGATTTCTTTCTTTAATGCTGCATTGTGCAATATATTCATTGTTAGATGGATAATAATCGGAAGAAATAGCGGACTCATTGCGAAGTTCAATCTTTTGTTCCTTCAAATAGTTAAGGATATCCATTTTTATCGCATCTGATATTTTAAATTCAAATAACTCTATTGCTTCTTTACCTTGTTCGGTAATTTCATACAGGGAATGATTCCGTTCAGCAGTGGGTTTGATAAAATCATTTTCAATCAGTTCGTTAATGGCGATCTGAAGATTAAAATAGCTGGTATATCCTTTATCCAGAACAAACTGCGAAATCTGGGCAAAGGTAAGTGGAAAATCTACTCTGTCTAACATATATAATACCATTAACTTGTAAAGAACCAGTCCTTCATTTGTCATACAAACTCCATTCTGCCATCTATAATAACGGCATAAAAAACATTAATTAAGAGCGAATATGGGATTTTACGGCTTCGCTTACGATATCGGCTACCCGTGGATCAAATGCTTCCGGCATGATAAAATCATCATTTAATTCTTCGTCTGAAACCAGTCCGGCAATGGCATTAGCAGCAGCTAATTTCATTTCTTCAGTGATAACGGAAGCACGACCTTCCAGAGCACCTTTAAAAATGCCAGGAAAGGCTATGACGTTATTTACCTGATTGGGGAAGTCGGAACGTCCGGTTCCCACGATTCTTGCACCGGAGGCCTTAGCGATATCCGGCATGATTTCCGGAGTAGGATTTGCCATTGCAAATAAAATGGAATCGGTATTCATGGATTTTACCATCTGGGCTGTTACAATATTTGGTGCAGAGACACCGATAAAGATGTCAGCTCCGATTAATGCGTCTGCAAGAGAGCCGGTTTTTTCTTCTAAATTGGTGACTTTCACCATTTCCTGCTGCATCCAGTTAAGCCCTTCGTAATCTTTGTGAAGGATGCCGCCCCGGTCACAGATGGTAACATTTTTAAAACCATAGGTAAGTAATAATTTTGTAATAGCAATTCCGGCAGAACCGGCGCCGTTTACGACAACTTTGCAGACTTCCTTGTTCTTTCCTGTAATGCGGAGGCTGTTGATAATACCAGAGAGAACGACTATGGCAGTACCATGCTGATCATCATGGAATACGGGAATATCCAAAGCTTCATTCAGGCGTTTTTCTATTTCGAAACAGCGGGGAGCAGAGATATCCTCCAGATTGATTCCTCCAAAAGCAGGAGCGATACGAATGATCGTATCCACTATTTCATCGGTATCCTGAGTATCCAGACAGATGGGAACCGCATTGACATTGCCAAAGGATTTGAATAGTACAGCCTTTCCTTCCATAACAGGCATGGCGGCAGCAGCACCGATATTGCCAAGACCAAGTACGGCACTTCCGTCAGAAATAACAGCAACCGTGTTGCCTTTTTGTGTATATTTGTAGACATCTGCTGGATTTTCAGCAATCTTTCTACAGGGCTCGGCAACACCGGGAGTATAAGCTAATGATAAGTCTTCGCGGGATTTGACCTGGCACTTTGGTTCTGTACTTATTTTACCGGCCCATTCTTCATGTAATTTTAAAGCTCTTTCGTAAACATCCATTTTTATCCACCTTTAAATATAAATAAATTTGTGATCATCACATTATTTTTTATCTTACCATTTGCACTAAGGTAATGCAAGGTTCTTTCAGGAAAATTTGAGAGAGTTTTGTTTTAGGAAAATCGGCATTTTGGGGTTTACATTCCTATAAAGTATGTTATAATCGGAATAGTTGTGAAATATCTATATCTATTATTCAGATTTTACCCAGTATTGATAATTGATTTTTGCGGGCAGGGATTTAGATTTATGCCTGTTATTGTGTTTTTCTCTGCTTTATGTGAGGTGGACAAGAGGAAGGAGTATGTATGAACTATGAGGATATGACTTTGCAGGAACTTAAGAATGTAGCAAAGGAACTAGGGATCAAGGGCGTTACGGTTATGAAAAAAGATGAATTGATAGATCTTTTGAATGCAGTAAAGGGACATCAGAAGGAAACTGTTAAAAAGGAAAAGAAGGATACCGTAAAAGCAGATGCTGTTGATATGAATCTTGACAGTGGCAAAGAAGCTAATGGTATATTGGAGGTTATGTCGGATGGCTTTGGTTTTATCCGTTGTGAGAATTATCTTCCGGGTGAGAACGATATCTATGTTTCGCCGGCACAGATCAAACGTTTTAATTTGAAAACGGGTGATATTGTTATTGGTAATCAGAAGGTTAAAACAGAAAAAGAAAAATTCGCAGCGCTTTTATATATTAAAACAATTAACGGATATTCAGTGGAAGAGGCAATGAAACGTAAAAATTTCGAAAATCTGACGCCTGTTTTCCCAGATGAAAGAATAAAGCTTGAGAATGAACATGCCAAGGGTGTTTCCATGCGTATTATGGATTTGCTGGCACCGATTGGAAAGGGGCAAAGGGGAATGATTGTGGCACCGCCCAAAGCAGGTAAGACGACTCTGCTTAAGCAGATTGCCATCAGTATCAGCAGAACTTACCGGGATATGCACCTTATTGTACTGCTGATTGACGAACGCCCAGAGGAGGTTACGGATATCAGGGAATCCATAGAGGGACCGAATGTGGAAGTCATTTATTCTACTTTCGATGAACTACCAGAGCATCATAAGCGTGTATCTGAGATGGTATTGGAGCGTGCGAAGCGTTTAGTGGAGCACAAAGAAAATGTTGTAATCCTGCTGGATTCCATTACCAGACTGGCGAGAGCTTATAATCTTACGGTTCCTCCAAGTGGAAGAACTTTGACTGGAGGACTGGATCCGGCGGCTCTGCATATGCCAAAGAAATTTTTCGGAGCAGCAAGGAATATGCGTGAAGGCGGTTCCCTGACGGTATTGGCAACGGCATTGGTAGAGACCGGTTCTAAAATGGATGATGTCGTATTTGAAGAGTTTAAAGGAACTGGTAATATGGAGCTGGTTCTTGACCGCAAGCTTTCGGAAAAGAGGATTTTTCCTGCTATTGATATTGCAAAATCAGGGACAAGGCGGGATGATCTGCTGTTAACTCCTTTAGAGCGGGAAGCAGTGTATGCCATGCATAAAGAATTCTCCGGTAACAGGGGAGAGGAATCGATAGAAGAAGTGTTGAAGCTTTTTGTGAGAACGAAGGATAATCAGGAGTTTTTGGATTTAGTAAAGCGTTCTTTGTTGAGAAAATAGTAAAGTTATTATTAAGAGAAAAAGTGCTTGCAATTATATGATAAGCATGGTAAAATACAGAAGTTGTTTAGGCGGGTTGGAATCTGCCAATATATTTTGAGAGGTGTATACGATGAGAGAAGGAATTCATCCAAATTATTATCAGGCAAAAGTGGTTTGTAACTGTGGTAACGAGTTTGTAACGGGTTCAACCAAGGAAGAGATTCATGTAGAGATTTGTTCTAAATGTCATTCTTTCTATACAGGTCAGCAAAAGGCAGCACAGGCTCGTGGTCGTATTGATAAGTTCAATCGTAAGTACGGAGTTAATCAGGCTAATTAGTAACGGTTCTAGGTTGGGATTGAATAATCTCAACCTTTTTGCGTTATAAGCATGAACGCAGTTTTTGAATGAATATGCTGACAGCTTGCTGTCAGGCATATTTAACAAAAACTATGTGAATGCAAACGATCACCGAGAAGAAGCAAAATCGAGGTGCTTTCATGCGAATAAAGGGAAAATAATCGAATACCGGATTAAAGTACAGATAGATTTTTTGAAAGAATAGAGGTTTGTATCATGGAAGAGAGATTACCAAAGGGAACACTTGGCGGTCAGGCGGTAATTGAGGGCGTTATGATGAAAGGTCCGAAAAGCTATTCCGTCGCAGTAAGAAAACCGGATCACAAGATAGAAGTAAAACTGCAAAAACATCAGTCATTTGGAGACAGACATGCCGTTTGTAAGGTACCGTTTATCCGAGGAGTCGTAAATTTTGCGGAAGCAATGGTAATAGGAATGAAAACTCTTACCTATTCGTCCTCTTTTTATGAAGAGGATGAGATAGAGACAAAAGCAGATAAGCTGTTTAAGGATATTTTTAAGGAAAAGGCAGAAAATGTAATTATCGGATTTACGGTTCTGCTATCCGTTATTATCGCAGTTGCACTGTTTATGATGCTGCCGGCAGTTTTGGCAGAGATTATCGGGAAATGGGTAAAAAGTCATATCTGGCTTTCGGTGATAGAGGGTGTGATACGTCTTGTGATTTTTATTATTTATGTGCTTTTAATTTCACAGATGGAAGATATTAAGAGAGTATTTATGTATCATGGGGCAGAGCATAAGACGATTAACTGCTATGAATCAGGAGAAAAACTGACTCCGGAAAATGTTGCGAGGCATACCCGTTATCATAAACGTTGTGGAACCAGTTTTTTATTCATAGTTATGATTGTCAGTATTTTTGTATTTATGTTTATCACGGCTGAACAGATGTGGCTGCGTTTTTTACTGCGACTGATACTGGTTCCAGTGGTGGCAGGTATTTCTTACGAATTTATCCGGCTGGCAGGAAGATACGACAATGCATTTTTTAATATTTTAAGTAAACCTGGAATGTGGATTCAGAAGCTGACTACCAAAGAGCCGGAAGAGGAAATGATTCAGGTAGCTATTATCTCAGTGGAAGCGGTCTTATATGGGAAAACTTATGTGGATGCAGTTAACGAGGCACAGGGAATTGGTGTATCAAAGGATTAAAGAATGGCAGACCGGGTGCTGTTTTACAAATCAGTTACAGGCGGGAGGCAGATGAATGGCTACAATTCGGGAATTACTAACTCTTGGAAAAGAGAAACTGGAAAGCAGTGGGAACGAATATGCAAAATATGAACGGAAGGTGCTGTTAGAAGAAGTCCTCGGCTGCAATTATATGTATATGCTGATGAATGGAGAAGAAGAGGTTTCCGGTGGGAAGGAAAAGAAGTATCTTAATCTGATAGAACGAAGATGTGCACATGCTCCGTTACAATATCTGCTGGGATATGCACATTTTATGGATTATACTTTTTATGTAAATGAGAATGTTTTAATTCCTAGAAATGACACGGAGATTTTAGTAGAATGTGCCAATAAAATATTAGGTGATATGACAGGAAATTTTTCTACGGAAACAGAGCAGGAAGAAAAGGGAAAATCTGAAAATTCTGTTCAGGTATTGGATTTATGCTGCGGTACCGGCTGTATCGGCATTTCTTTAAAATTATATCATCAGGGGATCGCACTTACTCTGGCAGATGTTTCCAAAGAGGCTTTAGAGGTTACAAAGCGTAATCTGGAAAAACATGATGTTAAGGGAGAACTTATATGCAGTAGTCTTTTCCAGAAAATTACAGGGAAAATGGATATGATAGTCAGCAATCCGCCTTACATTGAAAGCAGGGTGATTGATACATTGATGCCGGAGGTAAAGGACCATGAGCCGTTGCTGGCACTGGATGGCGGTGAGGACGGACTTGATTTTTATAGAAAAATTACAATGCAGGCACCGGAATATTTAAATACCGGGGGGTGGCTGTTATTTGAAATAGGGTATAACCAGAAAGAGGCAGTGTTACAGATTATGAAAGCACAAGGTTTTAAGGATATAGCAGTGAAAACGGATTATGCAGGTCTTGACCGTGTTGTATATGGGCACTTGTAGCAGTGCATGATGAAAAATCAGAAAAGAAAAAGAGAGGGATAGGAATATGTTTGATAAATTAGAAGATATATTGGCACGTTATGAGTCCGTGTTAGAACAGCTGAGTGATCCGGATGTTTTGAATGACCAGGAAAAATACACAGCACTTATGAAGGAGCAGAGTGATCTGGCTCCGATTGCAGACAAATATAAGGAATATCTGGCGGCAAAACAGGCTATTGAAGACAGTCTTGCAATGTTAGAGGAAGAAAAAGACGAAGAGATGCGTGAACTTGCAAAAGAGGAGTTAAATGATTCCAAGGATGCAGTGGAGCGTATTGAAAATGAATTAAAAATCCTGCTTCTGCCAAAGGATCCGAATGATGAAAAAAATGTAGTAGTGGAATTAAGGGCCGGTGCAGGCGGAGATGAATCTGCCCTGTTTGCTGCGGAGGTTTTTCGTATGTATCAGAAATATGCAGATAGAATGCATTGGAAGACAGAATTGATCAGCTTAAATGAAAACGGGATTGGCGGTTTTAAGGAATGTTCTTTTATGATCAATGGGAAAGGTGCATTTTCACGTTTGAAATACGAAAGCGGGGTACATCGTGTGCAACGTGTTCCGGAAACGGAGTCCGGTGGAAGAATCCATACTTCTACCATGACAGTCGCCATTATGCCGGAGGCAGAGGAAGTAGATTTTGAACTGGATATGAATGATTGTAAGTTTGATGTGTTCCGTGCATCGGGAAACGGCGGGCAGTGTGTCAATACAACGGATTCTGCGGTGCGTCTTACCCATATACCGACAGGAATTGTTATTTCGTGTCAGGATGAGAAGTCACAGCTTAAGAACAAAGATAAAGCCCTTAAGGTTTTACGTGCCAAGTTATACGATTTGGAATTGCAAAAAGCTCATGATGCAGAGGCAGAACTCCGTAAGAGCCAGGTGGGAACCGGTGACCGTTCGGAAAAAATCCGTACGTATAATTTCCCTCAGGGACGTGTGACGGATCACAGGATTAAGCTTACCCTTCATAAGTTAGATCAGGTCATGAACGGGGATTTAGATGAGGTTATTGATAGTCTGACGGCTGCTGACCAGGCGGCAAAACTCGCAAAAATGAATGAGGCATAAAAAGAAGTGAGGAACATAAAGATATGAAACCATGGGAAAAAAATATTCGGAGAGTAACTCCTTATACACCGGGAGAACAGCCAAAAGAAAAGGACATTATCAAATTAAATACGAATGAAAATCCCTATCCGCCTTCTCCAAAAGTGATGGAGGCAGAATTAGAATTGGAACAGCTGCGTTTTTACCCGGATCCATCGGCAATGGAGCTGGTAGAAGCGATTGCCCGGTATCATGGATTAAACAATGACCAGATATTTGTGGGTGTTGGTTCAGATGATGTGCTTGCTATGTCATTTCTCACTTTTTTTAATTCTGACAAACCGGTGCTCTTTCCGGATATTACATATAGTTTTTATGATGTATGGGCGGATTTGTTTCGTATCCCATATGAGACAAAAGCATTAGATGATGATTTTTGTCTGGTGGCAAAGGATTATTATGCGGCAAATGGGGGAGTGATTTTCCCAAACCCCAATGCACCTACAGGGATTGCAGAGAAACTTTCTTTTGTGAAGGATATATTAGATCATAATCAGGATGTGGTTGTGATTGTGGATGAAGCATATATAGATTTTGGCGGGGAGTCTGCGTGTACATTGCTGGATCAATATGAAAATTTGCTGGTAGTCCGCACGTTTTCCAAATCACGTTCTTTAGCAGGGATGCGGATTGGTTATGCCATGGGGAACAAAAAACTGATTCAGGTATTAAATGATGTAAAATACAGCTTTAATTCGTATACAATGAATTATCCGACCATTGTGATGGGAAAAGCCAGCATAGAAGATGAAGCATATTTCCGGGAGACTGTGGCAAAGGTTGTTAAAACAAGGGAATGGTTCAAAGAGGAGCTTGCAAGATTAGGATTTCTTTATTTTGAATCCAGTGCTAATTTTGTATTTGCAGGGCATAAAGAGATTCCCGCAAAGGATATTTTTGAGGCAGCAAGGAATAAAAAGATATTTATCAGATATTTTGATAAACCAAGAATTCGAGATTATCTGCGTATTTCCATTGGAACAGATGAAGAAATGAAAGTATTGGTATCATTTCTTGAACAATTTGTGAAGGAATGGAAAAACACTTGACGAAATGACAATGAATCCGTTATGATAAGTCTACACATAACGGATTCATTTATATTTATTTATCTGTGATACAGTTTCGTATCAGATTTCTCATTTTATAATTATATTACGTACAATAGCAGGATATATCTGTGATTTTCGTACAATTCTGAATTTTTCCAGGCAAACATTAAGGAGAAAGAACAGACGATCAGCTTTGCGGCGTTGTCTGTAGGAATAGGAGAATTGTATTATGAATTATCAAGAATTTTTGGAGTATATTAAAGATAATCTGGCTCAATATTTAGAACAGCAGGAACAGTTAAGCAAGGGGCAGACAGACGAAGGCAGGAAGAATAATACTCAAAGGGAGAAAAAGGAGAACTATCTGGTAGAACTCCATAAAGTGATCAAGAATAACGGAATTTTTTTAGATGGAATTACGATCAGAAAAGAAGGAGAGAACATCAGTCCCAATATTTATCTGAATTCTTATTTTGAGAGTTATCAGATGGGGAAACCGTTAGCAATCATTATGGAGGAGATTATATATTGTTACCAGAGGGCAAAAGCGGAAAATGCTTTACAGGTTGCAGATGTATTGGATTTTAAACTGGTAAAGGATAAGATTGTACTCAGGCTGGTACATTATGAAAAGAACAAGGAACAGCTCAAATGCTGTCCATACAAAAAATACCTGGATCTGGCAGTTACTTTTCGGTATATTGCCAGTAAGGATGCCATGGGAATCGCCAGTTCCCTGATAACCAACCAGGAATTTGAAGCATGGGGAATCGGAATAGAAGAATTGTACAGGATTGCCCTCTTTAATACGATGCGGGAATTTCCGTGGCGTATGGATTCTCTGGCAAAGGTCATATTCGAGAGTTTTCAGACAAAGGATAAGGAAAGGCTTTTAAAGGAAGTACTGCGTGGAGCGGAATCTTTTGAAGAGATGGAAAATGGAGTGAATATGTATGTTCTTACGAATGATACAGGATTAAATGGGGCTACCTGTATTTTATATGATAATGTAATTAAGAATTTTGCCAAGGTTCAGGAAAGCAATGTATTTTTGCTGCCATCAAGTGTGCATGAGATGATGTTAGTACCGGAAGATGAAGATACAGATCCAGGATTTTTGTCACAGCTGGTAATAGAAGCCAATCAGAATGCAGTAGGGTTTATTGACCTGTTATCCGATCATATTTATTATTACGACAGGGAAAAGGATCAGGTTATAATATATGGACAGAATTAAATAATCATGAGTTATTGACAAATAGGACAGTATGCCATACAATAAAATAGCAGGTGAATAAAGGTTCACAATTGTGGGGGTTGTGTATGAATAATAATTTTGTTAATAGAAAAGATAGGATTATTGCTTCTGCCCTTGAGATTATAAGCGAAGCAGGGTTAGCCTCACTTACTACAAAGACGCTGGCAATGAAAGAGAATATGTCAGAGTCCTTACTTTATCGATATTTTGGAGGTATTGAAGAAGTATTGGTAGAAGTTGTTGATAACTTTACTAAATTTGATAACAGCATTATTGCAACAATTGAGGCAAAGGATATTTCACATTTAGATAAGGTATTAGAATTATTGAAAACCTTCAGTACATATTATAGCGGATATAAGGAAATTGCAGCGGTTGTGTTGAATTATGAGGAGTTTCTGCATAATGTCAATACAAGGGAAATGATTGCAACATGTATCGCAGTACGGACAAATTTCATTAGGAAAGAGATAGAAGCAGCAATCAAAGAAAGAGAGATTGTAGATATTTTTACTCCAGAAGAATTGGCTGATATTTTTATGGGGAGCCTTGACAGAGATTTGTTAAACCGAAGAATCCAGAATGATAATAAAACACATATACAGGTAGTGACATCTATAGTGGACAAGCTGGCTGATATGCTGAGAATAAGAGAAGATTCATAAAATGTAATGTGGAGACAGAAATAATATGCACAAATAGTTTGGAGGACCCATATGAGAATATTAATTGCTGATGATGATTTTGTGAATAGGAGATTTTTGGAAAGGATATTTAGCGGATATGGTGAGGTGGTTGCGGTTGACAACGGAATGTCTGCCGTGGATGAAGCCGCAAAGGGCATAGAAGAGCGGGAGCTTTTTGATTTGATTTGTTTAGATATCATGATGACCAGATTAGACGGTTATAAGACATTAGAAGCAATAAGAGAAGCCGAGAGCAAATATGCAGTGTTAGAGGAAGAGAGAGCAAAAGTTATAATGATCAGTGCTTTGGATGAGGTTGTCTTAGACAGCATTCAGGTTTGTGATGATTATGATGCTTATATCTGTAAGCCGATTGTTGTAGATAAGTTTGAGCAGCTGTTAGAAAAGATGGGTTTTCATAAAATAGCATAGAGGCAGAAGGGATATTCATGGATTTATTTGACTTTATGAGAGAAGCGAATATGGAAAAGGAATCACCTTTGGCAAAGAGATTACGACCAACAGCCCTTGATGAGGTTGTTGGTCAAAAACATATTATAGGGAAAGATAAGCTGCTTTACCGGGCTATTCAGGCGGATAAACTTAGTTCTATCATTTTTTACGGACCGCCGGGAACCGGGAAAACAACACTTGCCATGGTGATTGCCAATACGACTAGTTCTGTTTTTACAGCTTTAAATGCCACAACTGCTGGGAAAAAGGATATGGAAGAAGTCGTAAAGCAGGCGAAAGACAATTATGGGATGTATCAGAAAAGAACCATTTTGTTTATTGACGAGATTCATCGCTTTAATAAAGCACAGCAGGATTATCTGCTGCCCTTTGTAGAGGATGGAACCGTAATTTTAATCGGTGCGACTACTGAAAATCCTTATTTTGAGGTGAATGGAGCATTGCTTTCTAGATCCCATATTTTCCGGCTGGAACCTCTTGACAGGGAAGACATCAAAGAATTAATAAAGCGGGCTGTATATGATGTGGAAAAAGGTATGGGGTCTTATCATGCGGATATTGATGATGAGGCTTTGGAATTTCTTGCAGATGTGAGTGGAGGAGATGCGAGAAATGCGTTAAATGCAATAGAACTCGGAGTGCTGACTACAGCACCTTTGGAAGACGGACGGATTCATATTACGACAAGTGTGCTGGAGGAGTGTATTCAGCAAAGAGCAGTAAGATATGATAAAGACGGGGATAATCATTATGATACTATATCGGCATTTATCAAGAGTATGCGGGGCTCCGATCCCGATGCAGCAGTTTTTTATCTTGCAAAGATGCTGCATGCAGGGGAAAGTGTCACCTTTATTGCCAGAAGGATCATGATATGTGCCTGTGAGGACGTAGGGATTGCGGATCCGCAGGCAATTCAGGTTGCAGTGGCATGTGCACAGGCAGTAGAACGTATCGGTATGCCGGAAGCTCAACTGGTGCTTGCCAATGCTGCTGTTTATGTCGCAAGTGCACCTAAATCCAATGCAGTATGCAATGCAGTTTTTGATGCACTTAATATGGTTCAGAAAAGAAAGACAGGTGTGGTTCCCCCTCATTTAAGGGATACTCATTACAAGGGGGCAGAAAATCTGGGACATACCGGTTATATTTATCCTCATGATTATCCGGATAATTTTGTAAAACAGCAATATCTGCCGGATGAGATAAAAGATGCCTGTTTTTATTATCCCACCGGAAATGGATATGAAAAAATAGTAAGAGACAGGTTAAATGATTTATATGGGGAGGATAAATACAAAGAATGAAACGATTAAGACAGATCATGGCATGGCTGACGATTGTATTGATAGCTGGACTTATTATAGGAGCGGTTGTCTGTGCCATAACCGGAAGCAGATATTTTTTTGGCTTACTGGCTCTGGCAATGGCAGTGCCTATTGTATTATGGGTATTTATGTGGTTTACCCGTCTGATACACGGGGATTCTGACGTGGTATCGAAAGAAGATATGTATGCATCAAACCGGAAAAACGATTCCGAGGAAGAAGGTTAAAGGGGAAACGGAGCCGGCAAGCCGGCTCCGCAATAGGGGAGGATAAAGTATTATCAGATTCCCTGAATCCAGGGAATCGGTATCACTTAACAAAAGATGCTATAACAAAAGTCATAACATCTTTTGTTGTAAGTGATATTTTAATTATGTCCCCTTTTTATGGATTTATACATACTTGAAAAAAAAATTGCATTTTGTTATAATTTAGCTTACTGTATTTGATAAAAAAGCACACTGATGTGTGCATAGGAGGCTGCCCTGCTAAGAAAATTATATGTGACAGCCCCAGTATATATTTTTTATGTAAAAGGATGGTAAAACAAATGAGTTTATTAAAAGAATGGCGTGACTATGCATACGGATTGGATGACAGGACTCCGGAGGGAAAACAGTTCTGGCTGAATTATTTTGGAGTAGAGCAGGGAATTTATAAGCAGCTTTTGTCAAATCCTACAGAAATTGTAAAGGGCACCGTAAAAGAGCTGGCAGATAAATATGAAACAACGGTTCAGTTAATGACCGGATTTTTGGATGGTATTGATGAGAGTCTGCGGACACCCAATAATATTGATGAGATGGACGAGGATACAGAGGTGTCTCTGGATATAGATTTGGAAAAGCTTTATATGAATATGGTGGGCTGTAACGCGGAGTGGCTTTATACACTGGAAGAGTGGGACAAACTGCTTACACCGGAGAGAAGAAAAGAGCTCTATAAAACCGAGAAGAGTTCCAAGACAGTTGTAAAACCTCCAAAGGTTGGACGTAATGATCCTTGTCCATGTGGAAGCGGGCGGAAGTTTAAGCAGTGCTGTGGAAAAAATAAATAGAAAAGAAGTTGAGGACAATATGAGTAAAATAAGAACCAGATTTGCACCAAGTCCTACGGGAAGAATGCATGTGGGAAATTTGAGGACTGCCCTGTATGCGTATTTGGTGGCGAAACATGAAAATGGAGATTTTATCTTAAGAATAGAGGATACAGACCAGGAACGGCTTTTAGAAGGTGCCGTTGATATCATTTATCGTACAATGGCAGGAACGGGTTTAATCCATGATGAGGGTCCGGACAAGGATGGCGGAGTTGGTCCTTATGTGCAGAGTGAGCGCCAAAAACAAGGTATTTATATGGAGTATGCCAAGATGCTGGTAGAAAAAGGAGAGGCATATTATTGTTTTTGTGATAAAGAGAGACTGGATAACCTGACAGAAGAGGTTGTGGATGGTAAAAGTGTCCGCAAGTATGACAAACATTGTCTGCATTTGAGTAAGGAAGAAGTGGAGAGGAAGCTTGCTTCTGGTATGCCGTACGTAATCAGGCAGAATGTTCCGGAGGAAGGGGAAACCAGTTTTGAGGATGAGTTATACGGAACCATTACAGTGCCCAATAAAGAGCTGGATGATATGATTTTGATAAAATCGGATGGATATCCTACTTATAATTTTGCCAATGTAGTAGACGATCATCTGATGGGTATCACGCATGTTGTGAGAGGACAGGAGTATTTATCTTCTTCTCCTAAGTATAATCGCTTGTATCAGGCATTTGGCTGGGAGGTTCCCACTTATATTCATTGTCCCACGATCACGAATGAAGAACATCAGAAATTATCAAAGAGATGTGGACATTCTTCTTATGAAGACCTGTTGGAACAGGGATTTTTAACAGAAACTATTGTGAATTTTGTTGCCCTTTTAGGCTGGAGTCCCGAAGATAATCAGGAGTTATTTACATTAGAGGAATTGGTGGCTGCCTTTGATTATCATCATATCTCCAAGTCTCCTGCGGTTTTTGATATGGTAAAGCTTCGCTGGATGAATAGTGAATATATTAAGAAAATGGATTTTGAACGCTTTAAGGAGATGGCACTTCCTTATGTAGAAGAGATTGTCAAAAGGGATGTTAAGACGGATGCTATTCTGGAACTGGTAAAGACACGGATTGAAGTATTTCCGGATATAAAAGAGCATATCGATTTCTTCGAGGAATTACCAGATTATGATATTGCGTTGTATACTCACAAGAAAATGAAGACCAATACAGAGAACTCTTTGGAAATTCTCCGTGAAGAGTATGAAATTCTTAAAAGTATAGAAGACTGGTCGTTTGATAATCTCCATGACATTTTGATGGAGTATATTGCAAATAAAGGAATCAAAAACGGAACAGGCTTATGGCCCGTTCGGATAGCGGTATCCGGCAAACAGATGACTCCCGGTGGTGCTTTTGAAATCATGGATATTCTTGGGAAGGAAGAATCTCTTAAAAGAATGGAGATTGGAATTAAGAAGCTGGAAACAGCTTAAGCAGAGAAAAGGGGAAACGATGCCTGATTTTAACAAAGGACAACTTACTGCTATTCATCATGTACATGGTCCGATGCTGGCACTGGCCGGTCCGGGTTCCGGAAAGACCACTGCTATGGTATATCGCATAAAATATCTTATAGAAGAAGCAGGCATTCCTTCTTCCCAGATACTTGTCATTACCTTTACCAGGGCAAGTGCAAAAGAGATGGAGGAACGGTTTGTAAAATTAATGAAAGGTTCTAAGTGTACTTCCACATTTGGAACCTTTCATTCTGTATTCTTTTATATATTGAAAATGGCATATGGATATCGGAGTGAACATATTTTGAGTGAAAAAGAGAAATATTTGATTATCAGGGATATCCTCCGGCATAAACAGATTGAGTGTGAAGACGAGGAGGAGCTGGTATCTTCCGTTATCCGTGAAATCGGAATGATGAAAGGGGATATGATCGCACTGGAATATTTCTATTCCAACTGCCTTGGAGAAGAAGTATTCCGCCAGGTTTATAAAGAATATGAAGCAAAAGCCACATCTATGGGAAAACTGGATTTCGATGATATGATGGTATATTGCTATGAATTATTAAAGGAACGTCGGGATATTTTGGAAATACTTCAAAAACGTTATTCCTATATTTTAGTAGACGAATTTCAGGATATTAATAAGATTCAATATGAAATTACCAAAATGCTGGCAGAGCCATTACGCAATCTGTTTATTGTAGGAGATGATGACCAGAGTATTTATGGATTCCGCGGTGCAAGACCGGAAATCATGCTGCATTTTAAGGAAGACTATCCGGAAGCAGTTGAGACGCTGTTAGATGTTAATTACCGCTGTAACCGGAATATTACGGAAGGTGCAGTCAATCTGATCACCAATAATCGGATTCGCTTTCATAAAAAAATTGTCAGTGCAAAGGAATATGAAGAACCTGTTTTAGTTCATCACATGAAGACATTATCCGAAGAAACGAATCATGTATTGAAAACTATCCGGGATTACCATAAGGAAAAGATTCCTTATTCCGAAATGGCAGTGATTCTGAGAACCAATGTACAGGCAAGAGGGATTGTGAATAAACTGATGGAATACAATATACCGTTTCAGATGAGGGACAAAGTTCCCTGTATTTACGATCATTTTACCGTACAAAATATACTGGATTATATCAGGGCAGCCATGGGTATCCGGGACAGGGCTTTGTTTTTACGGATTATGAATAAACCAAACCGTTATCTGTCAAGAGAGCTGTTGACAGAGCCTGTTGTGAGCTTTGAAGCACTGCGGACAATGGTAGAAGGTAAAAACTGGGCATTAGACAATATCGACCAGTTTGAATATGAATTAAAAATACTGGCAGGGTTAAAACCGTTTGGGGCAGTGAATTTTATCCGTAAGGCCATCGGATATGATGAATACCTGAGAGAGTATGCACAGTATCGCCATTTAAATGTGGAAGATTTGTCCGGTACACTGGATGAATTGCAGGAAATGGCAAAACAGTACCGGACCTTTGGGGACTGGTTTGAAGGGATTGACCAATACCGCAAGGATTTGGAAAGGCACAGCAGGACAGATTTCGCAGAACGAAAAGACGGTGTTGTGGTTACTACCATGCACAGTGCGAAGGGACTGGAATTTGATGCGGTTTTTATACTGGAAGCCAATGAAGGCATGACACCGTATAAAAAGGCTTTAAAACCAGAGGAAATAGAGGAGGAACGCCGTATGTTTTATGTAGCGATGACCCGTGCCAGAAGTCATTTACATATTTATGAGGTGAAGGAGTATTATAATAAGGAATTAGAGCCTTCCCGTTTTTTAGAAGAGATCAGGAGAGCAGATGGGGAAGACTGACACTGCCGGCCCCCTGCATGTTGTAGGGTAGATAAGGGACAGTATGGGCAGACTCCATCAGGCGGATTTTTGTCTGGTCGTTGGTGAGATATGGATATTTTTGGAGCAACAGGGCACATGTGCCGCTGATAAATGGAACGGACATGGAAGTACCGTTTTTAATACTATACCCTCCGCCGGGTTTTGTGCTTAGGATATGAAAACCGGGAGCGGTCAGTTCGGGTTTTGTAATATAGGGCAGAAGAGGACCGGCTGATGAAAAATGCTTCCCGTCAGAGGAGCCGATGGTGATTACCTTTTTGCAGTTGCCAGGTGCCGTGATGGAATTCGGTGCAGGACCATTGTTGCCGGCAGAACAGCAGACAATGATGCCTTCCTCCCATAATCTTGTTACCCATAAATTTAGCCGGTTTTTTTCATTTTTGAGTTCAGCATTGGTTCCGCCTACAGAGATGTTTACAACACGGATGTCATATTGTCTGTGATGGACAAGAAGCCATTTTATGCCTTCAATAAAGATATCAGAGGAACCATTTCCCTCTTTATCCAGTACTTTTAAGCTTACCAGATTGCTTTCTGGTGCAATGCCTATTTTGGAGGAGGCAATAATGCCGGATACGTGAGTGCCGTGGGAATAGTCATCATAAGGCTGTGTCCGGTAAGAGATAAAATCACGAAAAGCAAGAATCCGGTCAAAATCAATATCAGGATGATAAGACAGACCAGAATCCATAACGGCTATAGTTATATTTTTTCCGGTGATTCCAATTTTATGGAAGGGAGCAGCACCGGATACGACAGCAGGAATTTTAGGAGAAGCAGACAAGTAAGACACCTCAGCTCTTTACAAAATTTTATTTTACGATTATATTTATATTGTATGTGATTATGCGAAAATGGTTTTAAGAATTTAACGATTGTGAAGGAGACAGGGATGCTGAAAAGAAGTGTACGGGTAGAATTAGACTCTATTTTAAATGATCTGCGCATTAATCTGGAAAATAATTATAAAGATCTTGCCCATGATGCATTAAAAAAACTGCATGGAACGCTGGAAGATTATCTGAAAAGCGGTACGCTGAAGGAAAAGGATTATAGAAAATATAAGAAAATCGCAGATGATTATTCAAACAGGATGGCAAATTACCATCACTAATACAGATATAGAGGAGAAAGAATGTGAGACGAAGGAATTGGATTATTTATATTGTGATGGTACTGTGTACAGGTCTTATGATTACAGGCTGTGGAACCAAAGTGAGAAGTTTTAAGAGCCAGGATAAAATACTTGTAGTAACTACGATTTATCCCGTGTACGATTTTGTATCCAATATAGCTGGAGAAAGAGCAGAGATCATCAATTTGGTACCGGCGGGAACAGAACCCCATGATTTTGAACTTTCAACGGGGGATATGCAGCTGTTGGAGGAAGCGGATTTATTTATTTACAATGGTGCTGGTATGGAACATTTTGTGGATAAAACGCTGAACGCCGTATCCAATAAAGAACTGATAGCAGTAGAGGCGGCCGGAACAGTGAAAACGCTGGAGTCTGGCGAGAAGACAGATCCTCATACATGGCTTAGTGTTCAAAATGCGATATCAGAGTCAGAGGTGATAAAAGACACATTTATACAGATAGATGCAGAACATAAGGAAATATATGAGAAGAATTTTGAGGATTACAAAGACAGGCTGGAGACTTTGGATGAGACTTATAAAGAAGAGTTATCCGGCTTATCCAGAAACACGATTGTGGTAGCACATGAAGCATTTGGTTATCTGTGTGCCGCATACGGATTGAAGCAGAATGCCGTGGAAGGACTGACCGCAGAATCCGAACCGGATTCTGCAAAAATGAAAGAGATTATTGATTTTTGCAGGGAAGAAGATATTCAGGTTATTTTCTTTGAAGAACTGGTAAGCCCTAAGGTTGCAAATGCCATCGCGGAGGAAATCGGTGCCGAGACGATGGTGTTAAATCCGATTGAAGGACTGACCGCCAGCCAGGAAGAGGAAGGGCTTGATTACATTAGTCTGATGGAAGAAAATCTGGAGGCTTTAAAAAAGGCACTTAAGTAACGGTTACAGCAGAAAGGGGTGCAGATATGGCAGCTTTGATTATAAATACGATAATTTGTATCATAATACCGATTATCTTACTGGGAGTGTTATTTTTTAAAAATCCAATGGAGAGAAAAGGAATATTTGTGTTATTTCTTTCGGGTGGTTTGGTATATCTCCTCATGGAGTTTGTGATCAAGGAACAAGGTCTTCAGTATCTTTTTAATCATACGGATTTTACGGAGTTTATGGCAGATCATTATATTGCCTATTTATTTGTTGTTGCACTGGCAGGAGCAGTTTTTGCAGTTATACCTGAAATTCTGATTATTATATGTCTGTTTAAAAGGCAGATGTCACTTGTGAAGGCGGTGGCGATGGGGATTGGTTATGCAATGGCAGAGGCGGTGATGCTGACAGGCGCCAAAAGTATTTTCACGATTATTGAGATGATAAAAGGAACGGAGGCAGAGCTTACTACCACTACGATAGAATTGTATCTATCAGGATACGAGAGGATTTTGCTGATGCTGATACAAATTACCATGATCGTTGTGCTGGTATATTTTGTGGAACAGAAAATGACCGTCAGAGGCATGATGATTAAAGTACTTTGTCAGACGATAACAGGATTTTTGCCTGGTTTTTTGATGGCTTTTACCTATAAGGACTTTTATGAAGTATATGACCGTAAGTGGGCATTGGCACTTATTTATATCTTTTTGATGGCAGCAGCATTTTGTTCGGCAGTCGTATTAAACAGCTTAAAGTATGCACTAAAAGATGACAGGATCGACTCTCCTGCAGCAGTTGCAAGATATCAGAAAAAAAGAGAAGAAAGACAGAAATGCAGAGAGAGAGGAAAAAACAGGAGAGGACAGAAAAAAAGGAAAGCCGGAAAAAAGGAAAGAAAACGGTTTAAAGAAAAAACGAATCAGAAGATATAAAAATATGGAATGTACGAAAAAAAATTCTTGAAATATGTGGAAGGAAATGGTACATTACTATTCGAGCGGTATTCGTAAGAAACTGCATCGAGTGATAGGTGTTGTCACATGACAGTGAGGTGATGACATGAAAATAGGTTTTATTGGCGCCGGAAAAGCAGGATGCAGTCTTGGAAAATATTTTTCCATTAAGGCTGAGCAGGGCAGAATCCAGGTTGCCGGTTATTATAGTTTGATTGAAGAAGAAGCCAGATGGGCGGCAGCATTTACACATTCCAGGCATTTTTGTACAGCAGGGGAAGTGATTGCGGCAAGCGATGCCATAATTCTCTCGACTCCGGATGGAGCGATAAAGAAGGTATGGGATGCGATTGATAAAGATAAGATTCAGGGCAGGATTTTCTGCCATTTAAGTGGCTCCTTATCATCCGATGTATTTTCAGGAATAGAAGATTACGGTGCATATCCGATTTCTATTCATCCAATGTTCGCATTCAGCGATAGAGAATCCGTATATCAGCAATTGAATCAGGTAAGCTTTACTTTGGAAGGGGAGTCCCATGCAGTATCAAGATGGAAAGAAATCTTTGAAGCACTTGGTAACCCTGTGATTGTGATTTCGAAAGAGGCAAAGCCCAAATACCATACTGCGGCAAGCTTTTTGAGCAACCATGTGCTGGCTGTTTTGGAAGCAGGTTATCAGCTGTTATCGGAATGCGGGTTTTCTGAAAAAGAGGCGAGGGATTTCAGTTCAGTACTGGTGAGAGGCAATGTAGAACACGCTGTCAAAAACGGCACTGTAGATGCATTGACCGGACCCATTGAGAGAGCTGATGAATTGACAGTTGCAAGGCATTTGTCAGTGTTAGACAGCAGACAGGAGAGTATTTATAAATCCTGTGGAAAAGAATTGTTAGAGCTTGCAAAGAGAAAGAATCCGGGCAGGGATTACCGGAAAATTGCAGAAATGTTATAGGGAAGGTTAGCACAATGGAATCATAAGTAATTGACAGTTTGACTTGTCGGAATTATCAGCCACTTAATATTCATTGTGCCAGGTTAGATAATAGGAGGAAAGCGATGAAGAATACAGTATTAACCTTTAAACAGGCAAAAGAAAAGGGTGAAAAGCTGTCCATGCTGACAGCGTATGATTATTCTACTGCGAGACTGATTGATGAGTCAGGAGTAAATTCCATTTTGGTTGGGGATTCTCTGGGAAATGTTATTTTAGGTTATGAGGATACGATTTCGGTAACGATGGAGGATATGATTCATCATTCAGCGGCAGTTGCTAGAGGTGCCCAAAATGTACTGGTTATCTGCGATATGCCATTTATGAGTTATCAGACATCTGTGTATGATGCTGTGGTAAATGCAGGCAGGCTTATGAAGGAAGGTCGTGCAAATGCAGTTAAATTAGAAGGGGGAAAAGAGGTATGTCCCCAGATAAAGGCTATCGTAGATGCAGGAATTCCTGTTTGCGGGCATTTAGGTCTGACGCCGCAGTCCATTAATGCTTTTGGCGGCTTCAAGGTACAGGCAAAGACTGAGGCAGCGGCAAAGAAGCTGATTGCGGATGCAAAAGCGGTAGAGGCAGCGGGAGCATTTGCCGTGGTATTGGAGTGTGTTCCGGCAAAGCTTGCAGAGCTTGTGACAAAGGAGCTTTCAATTCCTACCATTGGGATTGGTGCAGGTAATGTCTGTGATGGACAGGTACTGGTATATCAGGATATGCTTGGAATGTTTACTGATTTTACCCCAAAGTTTGTCAAGCGTTTTGAGAATATCGGAGAGGTTATGAAGCGTGCGTTTGCTGCTTATGATGCAGAGGTAAAAGCGGGTACATTTCCGGACAAGGAGCATGAGTACACCATCAGCGATGATGTGTTAGAAAAATTGTATTAAATTCTTGTTTAGCTTACTGGGGACGCTTCCATGGCGAGTTGGTGACGGACGCAGGAATCTATGGATATAGGGTTCTACGAAAGACACACTTGCGTTCA
>CAJUFL010000016.1 GCA_910585605.1 uncultured Lachnospiraceae bacterium
ATAAAAAGAAGCTGCCGCTTCACGAATCTCATTTCGTTAAAGCGACAGCCCCTTTTTGATTCTGTGAATTTAATATAGACATAAATTTTTGATAGTAGTATATTATAAAATAGAATAGAAGAAGGAGGACAGGAAGATGCCGAAGCATATATTTTACGAGAATCAGGCAAATTCGATTATTGCCAAATTGCAGGCGAGGAAGATGGAAGGATATTATTGTCCTGATAAAGAGACAGCGAGATCCAAAGTATTAGAATTGATTGGTGAAGAGAGGAAACTGGTAACTTACGGTGGTTCCATGTCCTTAGAGGAAGCGGGAATCTATGATGCAGTGGAAGCGGCAGGTCATGATCTGCTCCGAAGGGAACAGTATGTAACGCCAGAGGAGAAAGCCGCCTGTTATGCAAAACAGGTAACTGCAGATGTATTTTTGATGAGTACGAATGCCATTACATTGAATGGGGAACTGATTAATATTGACGGTGCCGGCAACCGTGTAGCCTGTCTGGCTTTTGGTCCGAAAGAAGTTATCATACTGACCGGAATGAATAAAGTGGTGGCAAACGTAGAGGAAGGGATTGACAGGGTGCGTAATTTTGCGGCACCGCCAAATACGGTTCGCCTTAACTGTAATACTCCATGTGCGAAAACAGGGCAGTGCGGTGACTGCCTGAATGATACGATCTGTTGTCAGACCGTTATAACAAGAGCATCCAGAATACCTGGCAGAATCAAGGTAATTCTGGTGGGAGAGGAATTAGGATATTAATGTAATTAAATATAGAAGTTTGAAGAATATATATTTGTATTTTCAAAAATTACCAAAGAATTTCGGCTATATTCATATTGTTATTTGTTTAAAATAAGATTATAATATTTAATGGTAAAAAGAAGGTTATGTATTGATAAGGAGGCAGTGATGCGTAAAAAGTCACATATTTCATTGGCAAAGCATATTGTAAATATTTCAAACAGCCCTAATTTTGACAAGCATCGGAAAGCTTTTTATGTTGGAAGTATTTTGCCGGACTGCAAGCCATCATTCTTAACAAAAAGGCATGAAATTACAGGAACCTTTGATCTGGTAGAAGGTGGGATTAAGAAACTCACCCAGGGATATGATGATATTACGGATTTGTCAACAGCTTATTTTACAAGATTAGGTGAGGTTGTTCATTATATTGCAGATTATTTTACTTTTCCGCATAACAAGGAATATAGGGGAAGTATGAAGCAGCATTGTGTATATGAGGGTGAATTAAAACATAAGCTTCGTTCCTATATTAAAAAAATCAGTGAAAAAGATTTATATACGTGGAAGGCGAACTTAAAGCTTGAGGATATGAACCGCTTTCAGAGTGTTGCAGATATCTGTGATTTCCTAAAGGAGGAACATAAGAATTATATCCGCCGGGGAATCCATTCCGTAGAAGAAGACTGTAAGTATATCGTGGGGATATGTTCCAAAGTAGTTATGGCGATTTTACATGTCTGTGTATTGTCCATGGAGCATAAGCGGGTGTACGCTACTGTGCATTAATGTGATATAATGAAGGAAAACCTGGGTGATTTTCTGAGTGCTGATTATGAGCAATACCCATGATATAATGAATTGTGCTGATGCATAAGTAGGTTATCGATTTTCTCTGAAATTTGGTGACACATGATATATTGTAATTTCAAACGGTGTGGAAGAGATAGAAGATATAATAATATAGGCAATTTGAGAATAGGCAGTCGTACGGTTTTATGCCAGAGTAACAGACTGCCTGTTTTTGACTTGCCGCGAGGGTCACATACCCCGCTGCTCTGTAGCGGGGTTGTTGACTTTAGGAAAAGGAAGAATAATTGATATGGAGGTGTACCATGGATCGATCAGCGGGTGTGTTATTGGCAGTCAGTAGTCTGCCGTCCAAATATGGAATCGGATGTTTTTCTAAAGAGGCATATCAGTTTGTGGACTGGATTAAAGAAGCAGGGCAGAGTTATTGGCAGATTCTGCCCCTTGGTCCTACCGGATATGGGGATTCGCCATATCAGTCATTTTCCACATATGCGGGGAATCCATATTTTATTGATTTAGAAGCACTGATTGCGGAGGGAGTGTTAACAGAGGAAGAGTGTGATAACACTGATTTTGGAAAACGTGCAGGTACGGTCAATTATAAGAAGCTTTATGAGAGCAGATATATTTTGCTTCGCAAGGCATATGAGAGAAGTGATATCAGTAATAATACGGAGTACCAGCTTTTTTTGCAGGAGAACGACTGGTGGCTGAATGATTATGCACTGTATATGGCGGTAAAGGGAAGATTTGGTGGAAAACCATGGACGGATTGGGCAGAGGATATCCGTTTTAGGTGGGAAAATGCCATGGATTATTACAGAAGAGAGCTTTATTTTGATATTGAGTTTCAAACGTATATGCAGTTTGTATTTTTTAAGCAGTGGAATGCATTAAAAGCATATGCCAATGAAAAGGGTATACAGATTATTGGTGATATCCCCATTTATGTTGCCATGGATAGTGCAGATACATGGGCACATCCGGAATTATTTCAGTTGGATGGGGAAAATGTTCCAGAAGCTGTGGCGGGCTGTCCTCCGGATGGATTTTCGGCTACAGGGCAGCTATGGGGGAATCCGTTATATCGGTGGAACTATCACAGAGAAACAGGATTTCGGTGGTGGATCCGTCGTCTGGAATACTGTTTTTGCATGTATGATGTGGTCAGAATTGATCATTTCAGAGGATTTGACGAATATTTTTCTATTCCGTATGGAGAAGAATCAGCTGTAAACGGGCATTGGGAAAAGGGTCCGGGAATAGAACTGTTTCGTAAAGTAGAAGAGTCTATCGGTTGGAAGCAGGTAATTGCAGAGGATTTGGGATATGTGACGGATTCTGTAAGGCAGATGGTGTGGGAAAGCGGATTTCCGGGAATGAAAGTACTGGAATTTGCATTTGATTCAAGGGATACAGGCTGTGCCAGTGATTATCTGCCGCACAATTATCCGGAAAATTCAGTGGCATACACGGGAACCCATGATAACGAAACTGTAACCGGCTGGTTTGCGAGTATATCGGAAGAGGAGCGGAATATGGCAAGGGCCTATATGTGTGACACATATACACCGGAAGATAAGCTGTATGTTCCATTCATCGGTCTGGTCATGCGGAGCCGGTCAAATCTTTGTATTGTGCCGATGCAGGATTATCTGGGATACGACAATTTGGCCCGCATGAATCATCCATCCACAGTAGGCAAGAATTGGAAGTGGAGATTAAAAGGTACAGAGCTGACAGGGAAACTTCAGAAATTTATTTTGAATATGACAAGGCAGTATGGCAGGGTGAAATAAAATCATTAAAAAAGACTTGACCTTAAACCGGACTTTAATGCTATAATGCAAAAAATCTATTTGCTTTTGTAAACAGTGAGTCAGACAGAAACAAATAGATTTTTTAGCATAATTAGTTGATTAGGAAAGGGAGGAAGCTGGTATGGGTTATTTGGGTGAGGACATTAAAAAATTGGGCTTTGGTCTTATGCGTCTGCCACAGAAGGAGGGAGTGATTGATGTAGAGCAGACCAAAGAAATGGTTGATTTGTTTTTGGATGCGGGATTTACATACTTTGATACGGCCTGGGCGTATGCAGGTTCAGAGGATGCAATCAGGCAGGCATTAGTGGAACGTTATCCCAGAGATAAGTTTCAGCTTGCGACCAAAAATGCAGCGTGGATTAACTGCAAGACAAAGGAAGAAGCGTATGCACAGTTTGATACCTCTTTAAAACAGACTGGAGCAGGGTATTTTGATTTTTATCTGCTTCATAATCTTGGAGAAGCTAGATCGCATTATTTCGATGACTATGATATGTGGAATTGGGTTCAGGAGAAAAAGGAGTCAGGACTGATTAAACATGTTGGCTTTTCATTTCATTCTACACCAGAAGAGCTGGACGCAATTTTAAATAGTCATCCTGAGATGGAGTTTGTACAGTTGCAGATTAATTATGCAGATTGGGATAACCCTGTAGTGCAGTCAAGGCGCTGCTATGAGGTGGCGAGAAAGCATGGTAAACCGGTTATCATTATGGAGCCTGTAAAAGGAGGCATGCTTGCAACACCGCCGGAATCCGTAGTGGATATATTTAAGAAGGAAGAGCCTGAAGCGTCTGTTGCTTCGTGGGCAGTTCGTTTTGCAGCAGATTTAGAGGGTGTTATCACTGTACTTTCAGGAATGAGTAATATAGAACAGATGAAAGATAACCTGTCCTATATGAGAGAATTTAAAGGAATGACAGATAGTCAGAAGGAAATGATACAAAAGGCGCAGGAGGAGCTGGCACGCATTCCCCTTATACCATGTACAACTTGTAATTATTGTGCGAAGGTATGTCCGAAAAATATTGGAATTTCCGGTTCTTTTATGGCAATGAATTATCTTACCCTATACAATGATATTGCAGCAGCAAAAGGACAGGAGGGATGGCTGGTAGGAAGTCATGGAAAAGCTAAAGCATCAGAATGTGTTCAGTGTGGAAAATGTGAAGAAGCCTGTCCGCAGCATATTGCAATCAGAGAGAAACTGAGACTTGTATGTGACGAATTGCTGGCATAACGATATTAGAAAGAGTAAGTCTTGATGGAAAAGCAGCTGAGATATTTGGATATTAGCAGGGGAGGAAAAAATAGCCAAAAGGGCTTGACTTTAAAGTAAGCTTTAATGATATAATGAAAAAAATCGCTTGCTTGCAAGAGTGATTTTCTAAATGCTGACTAATATTTGTAAAAGGAGGATATATCGGTATGGCATGTTTTTTAGTACCAACAGGAGAGGCAATTGTAACTACGATAATGACGAAAGCTTTCCGGTCTAAGGAAAAAGAGGAAGCATTAAATCCTGATGTAGGCGATGTCAAAGAGGCTGTAGAAGCAAAGATTCCATTTTCTAAAAAATTATCATGGCTTAATAAGATGTTATGGGGCGGATCTGCGTTGTTGGCATTTGAGCATATCTGGCATGGTGAAGTAGTGCCATGGTTTCCGTTTTTGACAGCAATGGAGAATGTAGACGAAGCGGCAGCAATGCTTCATGAGATGTCTACAGTAGGTGTATCCATGGCAGTACTTGTGACGGTAGTGTGGGGAATTATGGTTATGGTATCGAAAACAATGGAAAAGGGAGTAGAGAAGAATAATATTTCCAAGGCAGATATCCGCAGCAAATGATTACATAGAAACAGGAGTAGAGTGTTATGACATTATTGATTACAGTATTTGCGGCAGTGATCAGTACGATCGTATGGTATAGAAAAGCTCCCAATGATGATATGTGCATAGGTACGTTGTGTCTGATATACTGGGGAGCGTCTTTGATGTGGATGGTGGATGCGGTTTTTGAATATACCGAGTCAAAGACAGAGTTCTTTATGCCGGCAGCATCGGATATGTTAAATGATGCGTTTCTTGGATTTTCTGTGGCAGCTTTTGGTCTGGTGATATGGCTCATCATTTTGTTTGTGAAGGATCCGAGAAATGTAATAAAAGAGACATTGTTTAGAGGATAGACAGTGCATTGTGAAAGGGAATAGATTTATGAAATAGTTCTGGACGTAAATAGACAGTTGATATTTGCAAGGAACAGGATTTAGTGCATAAGCATAGCATCAACTCTGGTTGGTGCTATGTTTTTTGAGAAAAGGCTGAGGAGTTGAAGGCATGACCGTAGAAGAGATTTTGGAATTTGTCCGCATGGGAAAACTGACAATAGAGGAAGCGAAAGAACGGATACTGGATTTGCAGATAATAAAGGAAAATTTATATGACCGTGAATCAGCAAAGGCAGAAGAAAGGGAGAAAGGTACGGCGGGTTATCAGGAACTGGGATATGCCAAACTGGATACTGCACGCAGACAGAGAACCGGTTTTGCCGAGGTAGTGTACTGTAGTGGAAAAACGGAAGAACAGCTGTTGCACATTTATGAGAGAATTTATCAGGAAGAAGGGGAGGTCCTGGGAACCAGAGCTTCCAAAGAGCAATATGAGGCATTAAGACCTTATTTTGATTCACTAACGTTTGATTCTCTATCGCATATTTTAAAAATTGAGAAAACAGATAAGCAGTATATAGGAAAAATTGCAGTCTGTACGGCGGGAACCGCAGATATTCCGGTGGCAGAGGAAGCAGCACAGACAGCGGAATTCTTTGGGTCTTATGTAGAGAGGATTTATGACGTGGGTGTTAGTGGAATCCACAGGCTGATATCCAAATTGGATAATCTGCAAAGTGCCAGCTGTGTTGTGGCCGTGGCCGGTATGGAAGGGGCATTGGCAAGTGTGATAGGCGGACTGGTAAGCAATCCGGTTATAGCCGTTCCTACTTCTGTAGGATATGGGGCGAGTATGAATGGTCTGTCAGCATTATTGACTATGGTAAATTCCTGTGCAAATGGTATTGCAGTTGTAAATATTGATAACGGATACGGAGCCGGATATATGGCAACCCAGATTAACCGGCTTGCAGCAGGAGATAAGAGATGAGGAAAGAGGGATATATCAGGAAATGTGAAGCACTTCAACGACTGATGAAAAGATATACGAAGGAAAATGTTGTGGTTGCATTTTCCGGGGGAGCAGACAGCAGCCTTTTACTAAAGCTGGCAGTTTTATGTGCCAGGGAATCGGAAAAAAAGGTTTATGCCATAACAGCAGATACCCAATTACATCCGGTACAGGATTTGCAGATTGCCAGGCAGGTTGCGGAGGAGACCGGTGCGATTCATATGGTATTGGAGATTTGTGGATTGGAACAGACTGGAATCTATGATAATCCGATTGACAGATGCTATCGTTGTAAAAAGCATGTTTTTGAGAAGATAAAGGAACAGGCGGTTAATTTGGAGGCTGGTTTTGTACTGGAAGGTACAAACATGGACGATATGCAGGCATACCGTCCGGGTATAAAAGCGGTGGAGGAGCTGGGAGTGAAAAGTCCCTTGAGAGAAGCAGGATTTACCAAAGAAGAGGTCAGGACGCTGGCCGGAGAATATGGGGTTTCCGTGGCCAGGCGTCCTTCGACGCCCTGTCTGGCAACCAGATTTCCGTATGGAAGTTCTTTTGATAAGGAAAAGCTTCAAAAGGTGGAACAGGGAGAGAATTATCTTCGTTCACTGGGTTTTTATAATGTCAGGCTTCGGGTGCATGGAGAGATTGCGAGGCTTGAAGTGGACTATGCAGAGATGGACAGACTTTTTGACAGGCGGAAAGAAATTACAGAGTATTTGAAAAATCTGGGGTATCGGTATATCACAGCAGATTTAGAGGGATTTCGTTCCGGGAGTATGGATAGATAGTGGCAGAGAGGAGGAGAAAAATGGAGCAGATGTTATATTTAGAATGTTTTTCCGGTATTAGCGGGGATATGACAGTGGCAGCATTACTGGATTTGGGAGCAGATAAAGATGTGCTGCTTGAAGTATTAAAGAGTCTTCCTGTGCAGGGATTCCGAATAGAGATAAGCAGAGTGATGAAATCAGGAATTGATGCCTGTGATTTTAATGTAATATTGGAAGAGAATGATAATCATGACCATGATATGGAATATCTCTATGGACATATGCATGGACATTTTCATAATGGTTCACAAGACAGCCAAGGATATCACAATCATGGAGAGAATTCCCATGGACATAGTCATGATCATGGAGAGCATGGGAAAACAAAGCATGCACATTCACATGATGGGATATATCATCATGATGAGGTATCAGCACATGAGCATATACATGAAAAAGATCATACGCACCCACATATACACAGAGGTATGAAAGAAATACGTGAGATTATCGTAAACAGCAGTATGAAGGAGACGGCAAAGGAGATTGCCCTTAAAATATTTTCGATTCTGGCAGAGGCAGAATCCAGAGCACATCATGTGCCGGTTGAGGAGGTTCATTTTCATGAGGTAGGGGCACTAGATTCCATAGTAGATATTATATCTGTAGCAGTGTGTCTGGATAATCTGGGTATTACGAAAGCTGTCACCTCGGAATTATGGGAAGGAAAGGGAACGGTACGCTGCCAGCATGGGATATTGCCAGTGCCGGTACCGGCCTCTGTCAATATTATGCAGGCGTATGCTCTGCCTGTGCAGATTACAGATATTACAGGGGAACTGGTCACTCCTACTGGTGCGGCAATTGTTGCGGCAATAAGGACTACAGAGACATTACCGAAGAAATTTACTATTAAAAAGATTGGACTTGGAGCAGGTAAAAGAAAATACGAATGTCCCGGACTTTTAAGAGCTATGCTGATTGAAGAAAGGAAGTGAATAAGGTTTGTCAATGCAGGATTTAAAGGAAAAGGGCAGTGCATATAGATAAAAAGCATTTGGCTAAAAATGCCGGGTGACAGGGTTGGAAGAAATATTGGAAGAAAGGAAAATATGCAAATCACCTTTCAACCTTTGATTTGCGCCTTTCAAATACAAGCGGGCTTGTACTTGAAAGACTTGGTACAAAATATGGATGTAATAACTGAAAAGAAATTTGGTTTTGGTTGTATGCGGCTTCCGATGAAGGGTGCAGAAGTAGATTATGGCGAGTTTAATCGGATGATTGACTATTTTATGGAATCTGGTTTTCGTTATTTTGATACAGCCCATGGCTATCTAGAGGAGAAAAGCGAAACGGCAATCCGTGACTGTCTGGTAAAGAGATATCCGAGAGATTCTTATCTGCTTGCAGATAAACTGACAGAAAATTATTTTCAAAAGCAGGAGGATATTCTCCCCTTTTTCGAATTGCAGCTTGAACGGACAGGAGTGGAATATTTTGATTATTATCTGCATCATGCAATGACCGCAGAATATTATCAGAAATTTGAAACATGCAATGCTTTTGAGATTGTAAAGGAATTAAGACAGAAGGGAAAAATAAGACATATTGGTATGTCCTTTCATGATAAAGCCGAGGTACTGGAAAAAATTTTAAAAGAACATCCGGAAATCGAGGTGGTACAGCTTCAATTCAACTATGCTGATTATGATGCGCCGGAGATTGAAAGTTACAAATGTTATCGTATGTGCGTAAAATACGGGAAACCGATTATTGTTATGGAACCGTTGAAAGGAGGAGGGCTGGTTGATCTTCCAAAAGAGGCAAAGGAGATTTTTGATGTTTTGAAGGGAGGAAGCTATGCCAGTTATGCAATCCGGTTTTGTGCATCCTTTCCAAGGGTGGAAATGGTGTTAAGTGGTATGGGTAGTATGGAGGATATGAGGGACAATATCGGATATATGAAGGAGTTTATTCCTTTGTCAAACGAGGAATATGATGCGGTAGAGAAGGTACGGGAAATACTGAAGAAGCAGGATACCATACCATGTACTGCATGCCGCTACTGCGTGCAAGGATGTCCAAAGAATATTGCGATACCGGATTTGTTTGCCTGTTATAATGCCAAGAAACAATATAAGGATTGGAACAGTGATTTTTATTACGGTGTACATACAAGTAAAAGTGGGAAAGCCTCAGACTGTATCGGGTGTGGAAAATGTGAGCATGTATGTCCGCAGCATCTGCCTGTCAGGGATTATTTAAAAGAAGTTTCGGAAATATTTGAAAATGGAGATTAGGCTATTTCAGAAGGGAGTTTTATGAAAGAAAAAGCGATATTAAAGAATAAACTGTATTTGTTTTTAACGGAATTTTTTGCAGGTATGGCGGTGATGGCAGTGGAATTAGGAGCCAGCAGGCTTCTGGCTCCATATTTCAGTTCTTCCCAGATTGTGTGGACAATCATTATCGGTACGATTATGATTGCTATGGCATTGGGAAATATTTACGGTGGAAGAAGTGCAGACAAAAATCCCAATCCAGATAAGCTATATGGAAGAATGATGATCGCAGCAATCTGGATTGCGGCAATTCCGGTAGCAGGCAAATACATTATTCTTGGAATATCGGCAGTAATGATATTTTCGGTCAATCATAATTTTTTAATCTGGGCTGCGTTTGCCGCCTGTATGGTGGTTTTTGTGTTTCCATTGTTTCTTTTAGGGACAGTTACACCGTCTCTGGCCAAATATACGGTGGATGATTTGGAGGATAACGGGAAGATTGTGGGAACGCTTGGTGCGGCTAATACGATTGGAAGTATCATTGGAACGTTTCTGCCTACCTTTGTTACGATACCGGCGGTTGGAACGTCGATTACTTTTTTGATATTTGCAGGGGTTTTACTGGTGCTGGCAGTCATTTATTTTATCAGCACAAAGACAGGAAAGAAAAGAGTGGCTGTCAGTGTCTTTGTGTTTCTCCTGTGCTGTTTTTTAGGGCATAACAACAGTTTTGCTTTTTGGGAAAAAGAATTAACATTTGAAGGAGAATCCATCTATAATTATCTTCAGGTAAAAGAGGATGAAAAAAATGTAATATTGTCTACCAATGTATTATTTGGTGTCCAGTCTATATTAAAAAAGGACAGGGAATTAACAGGAATGTATTATGATTATGCCATGACAGCACCTTTTATGGCAGGGGTGAATGATAAGAAAAACATGGATGTGTTGATTCTTGGCATGGGGACTGGTACCTATGCAGCCCAGTGTAGACGTTATTTTGATAATATGTATATTGAAGGTGTGGAAATTGATGAGAGGATCACCAGACTGGCGGAGCAGTACTTTGAACTGCCGGAAGATATCCCGGTTACAACCTATGACGGACGTGCGTACTTAAATGCAGTTGACAGGAAATATGATGTTATCATGGTGGATGCTTATCAGGATATTACCATTCCTTTTCAGATGTCTTCCATAGAATTTTTTACCCTTGTAAAGGAACATTTGACAGAAGACGGTGTTATGGTAGTGAACATGAATATGCGGGGGAAGGAAGAGGGAAATATTAATCAGTATCTGGCAGATACCATTTCCAATGTGTTCAGTGAGGTATATACCGTAGATGTAATAGGGTCTACAAATCGGGAATTATTTGCTTCCAATGCAGATGATATGCTGGATGTATTGCAGACCAATCTGGAAAACTGTAAGGATGGAGAACTGGCTAATATGATAAGGGATGTTTCTGGACGACTGGCAGTTTATGAATCGGGCAGTTATCTGATGACCGATGACAAGGCACCCGTGGAATTGTTGGGAATGAGGGTGATTGATGCTATCATTAAAGACGAGGTGGATTTTTATAAAGATGTTTATGAAAGGGAAGGTTTACAGGGCTTGTTGGACAGATGGTAAAATAGCAGGGTATTAAAAGGTTAAGGGGAATGATGGAGCAAAAAATAGAGATAAATCTTAAGGAACCTTATGTAGTCTGACTTTGCAGATAATTATCCCTATATTCCGGCGGAATGTCTTCCGGATTCATGGTTTCATGAATTTTACAGGTTCCGGCTGCCTTTGCCGTTTCATAATACCAGTGCTTAAAATCTAAAGTTTTTAATGTCTCCTCCATTTGTCCAATCTGTTCTGATACTGCCTTTCGCTGGCGGTCGATCAGATCAAGGCGTTTTGCGATAGTAGCATCGCCTTCCACGCACCAGTCGATAAAGGTTTTAATGTCCTTAATAGACATACCTGTTTTCTTTAGACATTCTATAATATGCAGCCATTCAAAATCTTCCTCTTTGAACATCCGGTTACCGCCCTCTGAACGTTCTACAAAAGGCAGTAGACCTTCCTTGTCATAATAGCGGAGTGTTGAGGGTGCCACGTTTAATCTTTTTGCCATTTCGCCGACTGTATATAGCATATGATAGTACCCCTTTCTTTTGAAATAAAATGCGACTGAATACCAATTGAAACATTGGTTTCTTAAGCCACATATATTATATAAGTAAATTATAAAAAAATCAACGAATCTCTGTAGCTTTATAACAAGGTTTATAGTTTTTTTTGCCGGAGAAAAAGATATGCAATGATATAGTTAAATAAACATAAAATTAATGTCACGGCGATAGCAGGATAGCAGGTATCTACAGTAAGCACAGAGGAGGTAGCTGCCGAGGAGGTTTTTGTTACCAGTTCACCTGCATTTAACAGTCTGACAGGAAGATATTTTGAAATCTTTGGAATCAGACTCATAAAATACAGTGCCGCAAATATTCCTCCTGTTGCCAGCATGACTGCTGCGCCGGATGATAATAGGGCGGAAACAGCAAAGATTATTGTAATCAGCCATATACCGAGCAGATACAGGCAGAATACAGACAGCGACAGATTATAAACAATGCTGTTGTCCCAGAAGTAAGCATTATATGCATAAGTAATGCCAAAACATAGGTAATAGCAGAGCGTCCACACTATTACGGTAGTGAGGAATTTGGCAAACAGTACATTGCTTCTGGAAAGCCCCCGTGTATACATCGGAATCAGGGTACCTTTCTGGTATTCGTTTGTCAAAATACCGGAAAACATACAGACCAGTACGATCAGTTCCATAAATGCATTTTTAAAATATTGCATCCAGGAGGTCAGTGCGGTTACTTCCATTTGAGATATGGTAATCCCCTGTTCTTTCATGGTTTCGGCAAGCATTTCATAGAGTGCAGGGGTAAGTTTTGCCAGTGCAGGGCTCATAATGCCAAACAGGATAAAAAGGATAAGCAGGATTGTGAGTTTACCGTTTCGAAACATTTCCATCCATTCTTTTTTGATAAATGCAGTCAAGGGTTTCATTTTTCTATTACCTCCATAAACAAAGATTCCAGAGTCGGTTCCCATTGCTCTACACGTTTTGGCACGATGGAATGTGTGCTGAGCAGGGAAAGAGCAGTAAGCATATCCGCATTTTTTGAGTCTGGATATTGTAAAGTTGTGATATCAGACCGGGTTCCTTCCGGATAAATAGTGTGGAATTTTTCCAAATCGGAAGGAGTCTGGAATTCTATGAAAAAGCCGTTATCCGGGCGGTCTTCTAATAATTCTTCCTTTGTACCGGAGTGTGCCAGTCTGCCGTTATGAAGAATGCCGATTTCGTCGCAAATCCGTTCTACGTCAGATAAAATATGTGTGGAAAAAATGATAGTAGTTTTCTTTTTGGCTGTATGCAGGATATCCAGTATTTCTTTTCGTCCTACTGGGTCTAAAGCCGAAGTAGGCTCATCACATATCAGAAGCTTTGGTGTTCCAAGCAGAGCCTGTGCAATACCGAGCCGCTGTTTCATCCCTCTGGAAAAACCGTGGATTCGTTTATTGGTGTCAATCAGACCAACCAATTCCAGGATCTCAGAAATTTGGGATTTTTTATCTGTATCCAGTAGCCCGGCAATATCTGCACAAAGTGTAAGATATTCTGTTGGTGTCATAAATCCATAAAATTCCGGTACATCCGGAAGATAACCGATATAGTGGTTGGTCTTTGTTTCCCCATAGGTGACCGGGGTATCCTGGACCAGGATTTCACCGCTGTCCACAGGATACAGACCGAGAATCATTTTCATCGTAGTGGTTTTCCCGGCACCGTTTTGTCCAAGAAATCCATAGATGGTGTGTTCTTTGACATGGAGACTTAAGTCCTTTATAATTTCATGGCTTCCAAAGTGCTTGGATACATGTTTTAGTGTCAGCATATTAATCATCCTCTTTTCCCAGTGTAAAATATAAAATTGGTCCGATAAACTGCATTCCGACGATTACAATAATGACCCAGAGCGTCCGGGTTCCCCGTCTGTAGGTTTTATGGGTCAGAATATGGTGAAGGCTGAAGGCGAGCAGTGCCATTTGTGCAAAGACAAGTGGAATTAAAAACGGTAATAATTCTGTATTCATATAAATAACTTCCTTTCTAATTCTAATTTGAGGTTTTTGTATTCGACATCTTCAAAAAGTATGGAAAATGCAGGGTTTGTAATACACTCTATACAGCTTTGTGCGACAGCTTCTTTGTCCCTGGGAGCCTGGGCACCGAGCGTAAGATTGGAAACCCATTTATCAATCTGGGTAAAATACCGGTCACCGTGTAATGTGAGATTGTTTTCCAAAAGATTTATGGATACCGAGGCAAAGCATTTTAAGTAGGGCAGAATATTATTTTTATCTGAAAGACCTGCATAAAACAAAGCAGCCTGATAATAAAATTGAAGACAGACGTTGGGGTGCAGATATTCTAACTGATAAATAATAATCATCTGTTCAATACGTTTGATGGTTTCCCTGCAATAATCCGGCTGCTCCATGTGGAGAGACAGCAGGAGGGTACTTTCAGATATCAGTGACAATAAATGGGAGTATATATAAAACTGGCAGTGATAGTCAGCCTGTTCAGTCTGTCCCAACATATGATATGCCTGCACAAGCAGGCTTTCTGCTGATGTCCGGACCTGCTTTGGGTCCTCAAAAGGAGTCAATGTTTCGATTACTTCTTGTGGCTTATTCAGCTGGAGATTTGCAATGGCTTTAAAAATACATGCTTCTTCTTTGATAAGCGGTTGTTTGCAGTTTGTTTCAATGTGGCTGCAAAGTGTAATACACTGTTCTAATATTTCCTTCTGTCTTTCAGGAGTTTCTGCTATCATAAAATGATTGAGATACAGCAGAGCCATCTGGGATAAGAAGGGATAACAGGCATAGTATTCCTTTATCAGCTTTTCGCATTTGGAAATAACTGCGTCAAAGGGAAGTCTGGTAAAATCAGCTGCCAGATTTATATAGTGTTTCTGAATCTGCTCCCTTGCCAGCTGGGGATGATAGCCTAACAATTCATCTGTAGTGACGTTAAAAAAGGTAGCAATCTGGGGAATTAGAAGGATATCAGGATAGCTTTGTTTTGTTTCCCATTTGGAAACGGAAGCTTTTGTAACTCCTAAAAATGCGGCAAGTTCATTCTGGGTAATTCCCTTTTCATGCCGCAATTTTATAATGTTTTCTGCAATGGACAGTGAATTCATGATAAGTCATCTCCTTAAGTCAACTCGCAGAATTCACCAAATAGCCGCGCTGGTGCGGCTGCTTGGCTCATTGCCTGCGAAAATAAGTGTTCTGCATATGAGCCAGCTTTTTGTCTAACAGTATCATCATGCTTAGCTTAATAGCAGGACGGATAGTCATTGAAGTTAGTATATACAGAGTCGGGGAATAAAACAATGGATTATAAGTCGATTTTGGTTTATTTAGTCAACTGTAGAGAAACAAAAAGGAAAATTGTTTCGTATCTGTTGTATCCGAAAGGATTTTTATCATATTGCAAAAAGAAGGGGAAAAGTGTATATTGGTAAAAATAATTATAGAAAGCGGGTAAGAAGATGTATGACACGGTATTGTTTGATTTAGACGGAACATTGACAGATCCTGGAATCGGAATAACAAATTCCGTCATATATTCACTTGCAAAGTTGGGAATTGCTGTGGAGGACCGGTCGGTTCTCTATAAATTTATTGGACCTCCTCTACATCAGTCGTTTATGGATTTTTATGGGTTTAACAGGGAAAAGGCGGAAGCGGCAGTCGCGTATTATCGGGAATATTATAGGGAAAAGGGGATTTTTGAAAATAAGGTATATGAAGGGATTGTGGATCTTCTGGAATGCCTTAGGAGAGAGGGTAAAATTCTATTGATTGCAACCTCCAAGCCGGAATTGTTTGC
Organism: uncultured Lachnospiraceae bacterium; assembly: GCA_910585605.1. GTDB lineage: Bacteria > Bacillota > Clostridia > Lachnospirales > Lachnospiraceae > CAG-590. The sequence continues at coordinate 15,615 of CAJUFL010000016.1, forward strand.
AAGACAAATTGCAGAGCATTTTGGGCTGGCAGAATACTTTGATATAATTGCAGGGAGTGATTTTGAAGGGGTTCGGGACACGAAAGGCAAAGTAATTGCTTATGCTTTGGAGCAATGCAGGAACCGGACACGATCTGCGGTTATGGTAGGGGACAGGTTTCATGATATAGAAGGTGCTAAGGAAAATAATATGGATTCCATCGGTGTGTTATTCGGTTATGGCACGAAAGAAGAATTGGAACAGGCAGGAGCAGATCATATAGCAGAGTGTCCAAAGGATATTGCAATATGGACTGGCAGAAGATAGGAATACCGCCAGAGAGGTTAAAGATAATTTCAGGAGAAATTTTTCTTGCAAAATGACTGTAAAACTTTTATAATATAGAAAGTGCAGATATGGTTCATCGGTAGAACTCCAGCTTCCCAAGCTGGCGAGGCGGGTTCGACTCCCGTTATCTGCTTTTTCTAAAAAACGTAGGAGAACCGGCAAAGCCTTAATTTAAAAGGGATTGCCGGTTCTCTTGTTTTTGCCTGGAAAGTGTAAATATGCTTAAAAAGTATTCCATATGTGGTAAAGTATTCCACGAAATATTCCACGAATTTATAATTTGATTCTGTTTTCGCTACAGAATTTTTTAAACTTCCGTTTATTTGCAGGGCTGTCCTTTTTGTCAAAAAGTTCTAACCAGCATCTATACTTTTTGGATTGCATCAATTCTGAGGATTTGTTGAATGTGTTATTGGAACGTAAAAGGCAGATAACCAAAGTTACCTGCCCCTCAATATCGAATGAAATAGGTGGGTGACAATCCACATCTCCTAACAACGGGTGACGGCCGCCTGTTCCGTCCTCAGATTCCATTCAATATAGTGTACGTTTTCTATAACTTCATTATACCTGAATATAAAATGTTGTCAAGCCTTTTTGAGAGTTCCTTTTTTAATATAGTTTTCAGCATTACATGTACTAAGCAGATGAAGTGTTTTAACATAACATTTTGTATTTTTAGTAATTTTCACTGCAACACGGATATATTCTGAATTAACAAAAAATTCTTTTACAAACTGTATAGAACCATCTTTTGGACTGATTCCAATATAATTTGGTTTTGCTATAATATCTGGAATTCGGTTATAATATCGGTCATATTCATAAGGATGCCTAGATTTTATATGAGTCTCATTACTCTCTCCTATTAAGATTGGAGTTCCGATAGGGATATTTAATTGTAATTGGTTTATTACCTTTTCTGTGAATTCTCCAACCTTTTTCATGTTTTAGCTCCTTCTCCAACCGTGTGTTCCCAATATTCTATTAGCAGAATGATTTGCCGTAAAATATCTTTACGTTACGTGTCATCCATTTTCCTTCAATTATTTTATAAAGATAGTATGACATGGTGATGTGTCAGCTTACGTCATGCTCTTCTGATTTTTTCAAAGATTTCATAAAATTAATGTGAGCCTGTAATCTTTCTGGTTTCATATCTTTAGCTATATTAAAGAGAGTACGCATATTAGAATCTTCAAATATTCTTTGTGCTATTTTGTGTGTTTCTGGGTCAATATAATAGTTTTTTTCTTCACCATCATTCCATCCCATTATATCTGCTGGAGTGGTGTTTAAGGCTTTTGCAAATAATTCTATTTTTGTTTGAGGTAAATCTACTTGACCTTTTTCTATTTTGGCTATCATACTTTTGTCTGCATAGCCTGTTTTTTCAGCTAAATTAGATTGTGTCATTCCCAGTTCAATACGACGATTTTTAATATTTTTGTATAATTGCAACATGTGCATCACCTCATTCTACGAACATATTATCACGGATTGGAAAATAATTCAACAATCCTGCAAAAGAAGTTGACACAAATTCAACCTTAATATATACTTGTATTTGTTGAATTAAATGCAACTGGAAAAGGAGGGTATATATATATTATGTTAAAACTGGCTCAGACAGAATTATTTCGTGATATTGATCAGGACGATATTGCTAAGATTATGAAGTGTACGAGAGCAGTCACAAAGGAATATCAGCCGGGACAGTACATATTCAGGGAAGAGGATATACCGGAATTTTTATATCTGATATTAGAAGGAAGCGTTTCCATGGTAAAGGATTTTGCTTCGGGCAGACAGGATATTTTATATCTTGCGTCTACAGGAGATGTGTTTGGTGAGGATTTTTTAAAAACAGGGCAGCGGGGTTATTGGTTTGACGCAGTAGCAGAGTCAAAGGCGGTAATCCTGCTCTTTCCATGGAGATTTTTCTTTGAGTTTTGTAGCAATGCCTGTGGTCACCATCAGCAGATCAATCGGAATATGCTAGAGATTTTATCTGCAAAAAATTTTTCTATGATGAAGAAGCTCCATATTTTAAGTAGTGTGACATTGAGAGAGAAAATCTGTGTATGGCTTCTTGAAAATATGGAGAATGGCAGTGTTAAGCTTACAATGAATAGGGAACAACTGGCGGCTTACCTTGGAGTGACCAGACCGAGTCTTTCCAGAGAATTGATGAGAATGCAAAAAGAACAGTTGATTACAGTTGATAAGAAGCAGATAAGAATACTTGATTTGGATAAGCTTTATGTGTGAAATATAAAAAGCACATAGAAATAGCAAAAATGTAACAAATGTTACGGAATAAAATAGGAATCATTACTATAATATAGACAACAAAATAATAAGTCATCTAAGATGAATGGCAGCAGTCTAATTAGAATTTTAGTGTTGATAGGAGGTAATGATTATGGCACAGGCACAGGTTGATAACTTAGTAAATATGTTGGATGGTTATGTATCAGAAGGAGGATATCATTTAAATGTTAATGTATTAAACAGAGATACCCTTCTGGATGCCCAGAAACATCCGGAAAATTATCCTCAGCTTACTATTCGTGTATCAGGATATGCAGTAAACTTCATTAAGCTTACTCCGGAACAGCAAAGTGATGTGATTGCGAGAACGTTTCATGAGACAATGTAAACAGGACTAATTTAGGAAGGCAGATATTACACTCCTATTATGAGGAGGTAATATCTGCCTTTTTGCTTGGAGTTATATTGTGACAGAGAAGGAAAGTGTTATTTTTACAAAATAATATATAATTATAATGAAATTTAAAAGAGAATATGATAAACTAATATATAATGAATAAAGGATATTATTAAGGAATGTTTTACAACAGCAGATGTCACATCACAGCTGACAGTAACGAAAGAAATACTATAATGATATTAAGGAGGATAAAATGAGAAACAAGATTCTGATTGTTGATGATGAGGAATTGAATAGAGAGTTGCTCAAACAGATTTTTGAAGAAGATTATGAAATCATCATGGCGGAGAATGGCAAGGAAGCTATTTTGGCTGTTGACCAGCATATAAAAGAGCTGGCAGTTGTTTTGCTTGATCTGGTTATGCCAGTAGTGGATGGGTATCATGTTTTACAGGTATTAAATACAAAAGGAGTACTGAAAAAAGTACCAGTTATCCTGATTACAGCTAATACAGATGTCCAGGCAGCACTGGATTGTTATTCTCTGGGTGCGGTAGATATTATCAATAAGCCGTTTACGGCACAAATTATCCACAGACGTATTTTGAATACGATTGAAATGTATCAGAATAAAGAGAAATTGGAGAAATTATTACGGAGTTCCAATCGGAAGTTGTGGGAAAAAGAGCAACAGCTGGAAGCATTTAATGATTATCTGATAGAAGCAGTCAGTGATATTGTGGAGTTTCGTGATTTGGAATCCGGTATGCACATTAAACGTGTAAAAGGTCTTACACAGATTATGGCACAGGCATATGCTAAGCTTTATCCGGAAGAGGGTCTGACGGAAGAAGACATCTATATGATTGTTAAGGCATCAGCACTTCATGATATTGGTAAGATAGCAGTACCGGATAATATTTTATTAAAACCGGGACGCCTGACGGATGAGGAGTTTAAGATTATGCAGAGCCATACCACTAAGGGGTGTGAGATTCTTTCCAAATTGGAGGAAGTTCAGGATTCAGGGCAGTATCAGGTATCTTATGATATCTGCCGGCATCATCATGAGCGATATGACGGCAGGGGATATCCGGATGGGCTGGTTGGTGATGATATACCATTGTCGGCACAGCTTGTATCAGTTGTGGATGTTTATGATGCATTAGTCAGTGAGCGTGTTTACAAAAAAGCATTCAGCAAGGATGAGGCCTATGATATGATCATGAACGGAAAATGTGGTATATTTTCACCGAAAATGTTAAAGTGTTTTGAGGAAGCAAGAAAAGTAATAGAGCTGTTTTCAGATACACATCAATAAAAGGAAAAGGAGTATGAGAGATGGACATTAGTTACGAGATAGCAACAAATATAGATTTGGCAGGAGCAAAAGAACGCTTCATGGGAAATGAAGGTTTATTCAAGAAATTTTTACTGCGGTTTCCACAGGAAAACAGATATGGAGAATTGAAAAAACAGGTAGATGAGAATAATGCAGAGGGTGCTTTTCAGGTTGCACATACCATGAAGGGAGTGGTGGGCAATCTTTCCCTGGTAGCAGTGGGGGATGTGTTGAATCCTATTGTGGAAGTGCTTCGGGCAGGAAGTTTGCCGCAAAATGAACAGATGGATGAGTTGGAAAAAGTATGTACGCATAGTTTAGAGATAATCAAATATATAGAGGAGCACGATGTCAAATTATTTTAGTCAGCCTTTTAGTCCGGTGTATGACGAGAACTCCAGAATTCTGATATTGGGTAGTTTTCCTTCTGTAAAGTCAAGGGAACAGGGATTTTATTATGGCCATCCTCAAAACAGGTTCTGGAAGGTGCTAGCTGCTATCTGTCAGGTAAGGGAACCTCAGTCAATCAGCGAGAAAAAGAAAATGCTGACAGACAATTATCTCGCAGTTTATGATGTGATTGAAAGCTGCGAAATAGAAGGTTCCAGTGACAGTAGTATCCGCAATGTAATGCCGGCAGATATCCGGAGTATAATTGCGGAATCTAATATAGAGGTGGTTTTTACAAACGGCAGGGTGGCAGGGAAATTATATAAAAAATATCAGGCAGAGGATATCGGACTGCCAATGATAGAACTGCCGTCTACAAGTCCGGCCAATGCAGCCTTTTCTCTGGAACGGTTGACAGAGGTGTGGAGAGGTTCCATGATGGCATATTTGGAGAAATGATAATTACAAAAGAAAGGGGAACAGGATATGAATTGCTTGCGTGTGCCGCATATTTTAATGCCTAAGGAAGAAACAGATCTATACAAATGGTCTGTTATCGCCTGTGACCAGTATACATCACAACCGGAGTACTGGAAAGAGACAGAACGGATTGTAGGAGATGCTCCTTCAACTTTGCACCTGACTCTGCCTGAGGTTTATCTGGAAGGAGAGGAAGAAGACGGACGGATACAAAAGATTCATGAAACCATGAAGCAGTATTTGTCGGACGGTACACTTCGGAAACTGCCAAAAGGATTTATGCTGGTAGAACGGAGTTTTGGAAAGGAAAATTCCAGATGTGGCCTGGTTGTTGAAGTAGATCTGGAAACTTATGAGTATAAAAAGGGGGGGCAAAGCCTTACACGTCCTACAGAAATGACGGTAGAAGAGAGAATTCCTCCCCGTCTTAAGGTACGGCGGGCGGCATCTGTGGAACTTCCCCATATTATGCTGCTGATCGATGATCCAGACTGTACGGTAATTGAGCCTTTAATGGAGAAAAAGGCTCAATTTGAACAGGTGTATGATACGGATTTAATGCAAAAAGGCGGTCATATCTCCGGCTGGCTGATTAAAGAAGGCACAGAGACCAAAGCAATTATGCAGCAAATAGAAAAGCTTGCGGATGCAGATGTATTCGGGAAAAAGTATCATTTGGAGAAAGAGTATCCGCTGCTTAATTTTGCAGTAGGAGATGGCAATCATTCCATGGCGACTGCTAAGGCTGCTTGGGAGGAAATCAAAAAAAATCTGAGTGCAGAAGAACAGAAGGATTGTCCCGCAAGATATTGTTTGTGTGAGATTGTGAATATACATGATAAAAGCCTTGAAGTGGAACCGATTCATAGGGTAGTGTTTCATGCAGAGGAAAAGGAATTATTTGATTATGCAAAGACATATTATGAAGCAAAGGGATGTCAGATTCTGATAGAAGAAGGTAAGACAGAGCCTTTTGCCAAAACGGAAGAACATGTTTTTGGGGTCTGTAGCAAAGCAGGTTTTAAAACTTTAAAGGTGTTACATCCGGTATGGGGGATTGCTGCTGCTACATTACAAAATTTTCTGGATGCTTTTTTAGAAGAACATAAGGAATGCAGGATTGATTATATTCATGGAGCAGATGTTGTGGAATCCTTGGGGATGGAAGAAGGCAATACTGGTTTTTTGCTTCCAGAGGTAAAAAAGGAAGACCTGTTCAAAGGTGTTATTGTAGACGGAGTACTTCCAAGAAAGACATTTTCCATGGGAGAAGCAAATGAAAAGCGATACTATATGGAATGCAGGCAAATTAAAGGCTAACCGTGAGATGGCAGCAGCGGTCAATTGTCTTATGATTGACCGTTAGAGAAAGAGGGTATGATTATGAGTAAACAAATTATTATTTCAGTAGGCAGAGAGTTTGGCAGCGGAGGACATGAGATTGCAGAGCGTCTTGCAAAGCACTATAATATTCCTCTCTATGATAAGGAAATATTTGATCATATTGAAGAAAAAGGCTCTATCAGTGCGGATGTGGCAAAATATTTTGATGAGAAGCCGGTGAATCCGGTTTTTTACCCTATTGCTATGGATGGCAGTTATCTTCCGTTAGAACAAACTGTAGCAAATCATATTTTTGATTTTATCAGGATGAAGGGAGAAAAAGAAAAGGAATCCTTTGTAATCGTAGGGCGTTGTGCCGAATATGTGCTGCGGGATAATCCGTCTATGATCAGTATATTTATTTTAGGTGATAAAGAAACTAAAATGAAACGTGTCATGGAAAAATACAGTTTGGATGAAAAGAGTGCTTTGAACCGAATGAAAAAAGAAGATAAAATGAGGAAGACATATCATAATTTTTATGCAGACGGGAAATGGGGAGATTCCAGAAGCTATGATATCTGTGTAGACAGTTCTACGCTTGGTATTGATAAAACTTTGGAGACCTTGATTGCATATGTGGATGCATTTTTACGTTAAGTTTCCGATATTTGAATCTCACAGGCAATGTGCCTGTGAGAAGTGTTTATCATTCATTTGGTGTCTTCTGTCACGTTGCAGATTTTGATGTATCGGAGAAAAACAGGTAGAATATTTACCGTTAGTTTGGTAAAATAATGAATATGGGATGGAGATTCCCAGACTATAATTTTATATGGAGGTATTTTTATGGCAAACAGATTTGTACTGAACGAGACAAGTTATCATGGGGCAGGGGCAATCAGTGCGATAGCAGACGAGATTCTGGGAAGAGGCTACAAAAAAGCATTTGTTTGTTCTGATCCGGATTTGATTCAGTTTGGTGTTACTAAGAAAGTAACAGATGTATTAGAGCAGGCATCTATCGTATACGAGATTTATTCTAATATCAAACCTAATCCGACCATTGAAAATGTACAGACAGGTGTGGAAGCATTTAAGGCTTCAGGAGCTGATTGTATTGTTGCGATTGGGGGCGGCTCTTCCATGGATACAGCTAAGGCAATCGGTATTATCATTAAAAATCCGGATTTTGCAGATGTAAGAAGTTTAGAAGGGGTTGCACCAACCAAAAACAAATGTGTTCCTATTATAGCTGTGCCGACAACTGCGGGTACCGCAGCAGAGGTTACCATTAATTATGTGATTACAGATGCAGAGAAGAACCGTAAGATGGTTTGTGTAGATGTACATGATATTCCGGTTGTGGCAGTCGTGGATCCGGATATGATGAGTTCCATGCCGAAGGGACTGACCGCAGCAACTGGTATGGATGCGTTGACACATGCCATTGAAGGATATATTACAAAAGGTGCATGGGAAATGTCGGATATGTTCCATATCAAAGCAATTGAGATTATTGCAAGGCATTTGAGAGGTGCTGTAGAGAACACTCCAGAAGGTCGGGAAGGAATGGCTCTTGGACAATATGTTGCAGGAATGGGATTTTCTAATGTAGGACTTGGAATTGTCCATTCTATGGCTCATCCGTTAGGTGCTTTATACGATACGCCTCATGGTGTGGCGAATGCAATTATACTTCCAACAGTTATGGAATATAATGCACCGGCCACCGGTGAGAAATACCGAGATATCGCGAAGGCAATGGGTGTGGAAGGTGTTGATGCAATGTCGCTGGAGGAGGCAAGAAAAGCAGCGATTGATGCGGTAAGACAGCTTTCTGTTGATGTGGGAATACCGGCGGATTTAAAGGAGATTGTAAAAGAAGAGGATATTCCGTTCCTTGCCCAGTCAGCATATGATGATGCCTGCCGTCCAGGTAATCCGAGGGATACCAGTGTGGAGGAGATTACAGAGCTTTATAAGTCTTTACTGTAAAGTCTTATACTGAAAAAATGAAAGAGTAGAATGACAAAACCGGGTTTCCTTTTGAAGCAGCATTGGCAGCTTGAACTGGGAATCCGGTCTTTCGGATTAGAGAATATTGAATGACCATAATGTGGTAGTGTAAAATTGGTTACGATTATAGGAGGTAGAAGATATGCCATTTATTGATTCAAAAGTGAATATTTCGATTAGTGAGGAAAAAGAGAAGGCGTTAAAGGAGAGACTGGGACAGGCGGTTACGCTGATTCCGGGCAAGAGCGAAGCGTGGCTGATGACAGGTTTTGAAGATAATTACCACTTGTATTTTAGAGGAGATAACAGTCAGCCTATAGCCTTTATCGAGGTGAAAGCATTCGGTTCCGAAAACCGTTCCGCTTTTGATGCGCTAACAGAGGAGATTACAAAGATTTTTAACGAAATATTAGGAATTGAACCAGATCACATATATATTAAATACGAAGTCGTTGCCAATTGGGGATGGAATGGCAGAAATTTATAAATTCCGGCAAATGTATTGTCAGGAAGTGCAAATAGTAAAAGTGTGATAAGTTTGTGAAGTATGGAGTTCCGCCATTGACTTAAAGTTAACTTTAAGTGATATAATTTAGTCTTAGAGGAGGAAGACGGCATGTCAGGCTCAAAACACCAGCATCATGGATATGTATTGCTTTGGTATTATTACAGAAAATTTAAACAGGATGCAGGAAGTCTGGTGAAATGGCTACTGCTGGCATTTTTAACAGGGTATATAGTTGGAGGAATCAGCAGCCTGTTTTCTTTTGTTTTATCAGTAGTTACATCTTTCCGGGAAAATCATCTCTGGGTGTTTTTATTCCTGCCGGTTATGGGTATTGTTATCGTATTCTTATACAAAACAATGGGAAAAGACGATGGCGGAACCAATCAGGTATTTTCTACGGTACGGGCAAAAGATGAGGTGCCGTTTCGCTCTGCACCATTGATATTTGTATCTACTGTGCTTACACATTTAGTGGGAGGTTCAGCAGGGCGGGAAGGAGCCGCAATTCAGTTAGGCGGGAGTATCGGTAACCAGCTGGGAAGATGGATGAAGCTGGATGAAGAGGACATGCATGTGATGGTAATGTGTGGAATGAGTGCTGCGTTTTCTGCTTTATTCGGAACGCCAATGGCAGCAGCGATTTTTGCTTTGGAGGTTGTCAGTGTTGGTGTAATGTACTATACGGCTTTGATGCCCTGCGTAGTAGCTGCATTGATCGCAACTAAGTTTGCTGCTGGTCTGGGGATTCATCCGGAAACATTTCATGTAATGGATGTTCCGGAAATAACCATGATAAATGCATTGAAGATGGGGACGATCGCCATCGGATGTGCGGCAGTCAGTGTTGTATTTTGTGTGGCACTCAGGCAGACAGGGGTATTTTTTCATGAGAAACTTAAGAATAAATATATTCGGGCTGTTGTGGCAGGTCTGGTCATCATATTGATTACAATATTATTACAGACTACGGATTATATGGGGGCGGGTATTGGCATTATTACCAATGCTATTGAATATGGAAAGACTGACAATTTTGCTTTTCTCTGGAAAATGGTGCTTACTGTTATTACCATGCGGGCTGGCTTTAAAGGGGGAGAGATTGTTCCTTCTTTTTGTATCGGAGCTTCTTTTGGCTGTGTGATGGGGCATCTGCTTGGATTATCCCCCTCATTATGCGCGGCGGCGGGAATGGCAGCAGTATTTTGCGGAGTGACAAACTGCCCGATTACATCAATACTGATTGCTTTTGAGTTGTTTGGATTTGATGGGGTGGCCTATTATCTGATCGCAGTTTCTATCAGCTACGCTGCTTCGGGTTATTACAGTCTTTATAAAGACCAGACGATTGTGTATTCTAAATATAAGGCAAGATATGTGAATCATAAGACGCGGATGTAAAAGAACGGAAAGGAAAATAGTGTATATGGGAAATAAAATGCTACAAGTAAAGGATGAGATTAAGAAGGCTGTAAAAGGCAAAGATGAGGCAGTGGAGAAAGTACTTGCTGCGATGCTTGCAGGTGGACATGTCTTGTTAGAGGATATTCCCGGGGTTGGTAAAACCACGCTGGCCATGGCAATTGCGAAGTCGATGTCTTTAAGTTACAAACGTGTCCAGTTTACACCGGATGTACTGCCAAGTGATATTGTGGGATTTTCCATGTATAATCAGGATACAAAGTCATTTGAATACCAGAAGGGTGCAGTATACTGTAATTTGTTTTTGGCAGATGAGATAAACCGGACATCACCAAAAACGCAGTCGGCACTTCTTGAAGTTATGGAGGAGGGGAACGTTACGGTGGACGGAATTACAAGACCGCTTCCGGAACCGTTTACGGTAATCGCAACGGAGAATCCGCTGGGGTCTTCCGGAACCCAGATGCTTCCGGAATCCCAATTGGATCGTTTTATGATATGTCTTTCCATGGGGTATCCGGAGCATATTGCTGCTGTGGATATTCTGAAGGATAATGCCAAAAAACCGCTATCCCTGCTTCAGAGTGCAATTACGGTAGAAGAGTTTATGGAGCTGCGGACGAAGACGAATGATATGTATGTGCATGATTCCATTTATGAGTATATTGTGACTTTGGTGGAAGGTACAAGAGAGAATCCTTTGTTTTCAATGGGAGCGAGTCCAAGAGGGAGTATTGCCCTTTTGCGTATGACAAAGGCAATGGCAGTATTAAACGGAAGGGATTATGTAACACCAGAGGATATTCGTAATGTATTTATGGATGTATTGGGACACAGAGTGAAATTAAGTACGAAAGCAAGAGCGGAAGGCAGGGATACGAAAGGGGCGCTTGGTGAATTATTCAGTGGTGTGAAGGTGCCGCGGACATAAAAATGCTTTATGAAAGGCGGTGTAGCTGAACATGTGAAGATTGAATGATTTGATTGGGCAAAGGAGAATATAATATGGCTATATTGGATGTGATTATGACTACAATATTGATGGGAGGCATGTCCGTTTGCTGTATTGCACTGGGGATTATTAGCTTTAACAAAATGTATCCAGTCCGCTATGGAAAGAATCATGTAGAACTGAACGGAATCGTGGTGGGGAGCAGGATATGAAAATAGAGGGTCGTGGTGGTGCAAGAATTGTGCAGATTCCTGTTGTTCAATTTACTTGGGAGGGAAAAATCTATGAGATTGCAGATAAAACACATTATAATATTAAACTTTGCGGGATTGGAAATGAGGTCATTGTTTGCTATAATCCCATAAAAAATGAAAATGCTATAATCATAAAAAGGAAGGGGTTATTTTGGACCTACTTCTTTTGGTTTATTATGGCAATTGGTCTGTTTACTTGTATGATATTGAAAATTTTAGTGTTTATGAAAGTGATTGGGTAAGATGAATATAAAAAATGGATGATGAACAAATAAAGGGGGGCAGAATATGAGAAGGTTGTGCAATATGGTAAGATATGCATTTATTATAGTATTAAATGTATTTATCATGCTGGTTTTTCACAGTTATGTAAATTTGATATTGCTGGTGGGTCTTATTCTGTTTCCATTTTATAGTATATATGGTATACATAAAGTAAAAGAGTCATTTACCCTGCGGATTGTGGCACCGGATGAAAACATGGAGAGAGGCAGCAGATTTTATCTGCACTTTTTTGTTAAAAATTCCACATGGTTTCCGGTTGTCAATGCTACGCTTAAACTAAAAGTGGGAAATCAATTTTATCAGGAAGAAGGAATTCATTATTTGAATTTGCCGATACGAGCAAAAAAAGAGACGGAGGTAGTTTATCCTGTTATTATGGATTACAGTGGATGTTTCAGGATAAGTTCTGAGAGTATCTGTCTGGTAGATCTGCTTGGAATCTATGAGGTTACGATTCCCATAAATGTAGAGGCGGAATGTCTTGTGTTTCCGGGTGGAAAAGAGCGTAATCAGGAGGCGGGGAAAATTTATATGCAGGGTGTTGCTGAAGCGATGGAAAGCAGGGAAAAAGGATATGATTTTTCGGAGGTAAGTGGCATCCGGGAATATATTCCGGGAGATAAACTCCAAAACATTCACTGGAAATTATCGGTGAAAAAAGATGAACTAATGGTAAAGGAGAGGGTCAGTGTATCAGCGATGCAGTTAAATGTTTTGGTGGAACTGGCGAATGATAAGGATATGTGTTTGGAATCCGTGTTAGAGCTTACGGACAGTATTACAAAAGCATTTGTGATGCAGAATCTGCCGTTTACGATATACTATTATAGTACAAACATGGGAGAACTTAAGGGATGCTATATCGGAAATGAGATAGAACGGATTCAGTGGCTGGAAATGCTTTTATACGACCGGTGCTATGAGGATGCAGGTCTGGCAGAGGAAATGTTCTTTAAACAGAATTTAGCAGCCAGATCATATTTATATATTGGTCATGCCCTGGAAGATGCGGCAGCAGGCAATATAATATCAGGGGAAAAACGAGCGGCAGCAGTATTACGGGGATAAGAACTCGGTAAAGGACAATGCGGTAGTTATTGAAATAATGGATTAGGGGTAGATTGCTATGTTATTCAGAAAGAAAAAAAAGGAGGAAGTGCATAAGGGAGATATTTTTCTTGCAAAAGGGATTTATCTGGAAAAACCAATGATGAATAATGGCAATATTATCTTTAATTGTTTTCTGCGTTCACTGATCGTCTTTTTGCTTGTGCTTGGTTCTATCGGAGGTTTTTTATCTGCTTTTGATATATCTTATAATTATCTGTTGGTCATAGTGGTTTATTTGATGATTTCCATGTATTTTTCGTTTCTTTATGCATTGCCTAGATTTGTATACCGTGATATTGGATATATACTATTTTTTGGGATTTTTGTTTTGGCGATTTATACATTAAAGCTATATGCAAATTCTGGTTTTTATGTTTGTGTAAATGCCGTGCTTAACCGTGCGCAGACTTTTTTTAACCTGTCCGGTGTGAGAGAATATGAATCACAGATCAGCAATGATTATCTGACGGTTGCCATTGTAGCTATTTTTATCGGTATGGTAAGTATTATTATTCTTAATATATGGATATATTCTATGATGAGCCTTTTTTGGACAGTGCTTCTCACTTTTCCGTTATTATTTATTCCTTTATATATGAAATTAACACCAGATTCTTTTTATATGATTGCTTTGGGAATCGGATATATGGCTGTTGTTATTTTTAAGGCAAATGGACACTACCTTGCCTTTGCATGGGATACTCCATTTAAAATAAAGGGATTCAAGGAAAGGCGGGTTGTTTATACACAGGATTCCGGGATTTTCAGGCAAATACTTATAACACTAACATTATTAGGCTTTTGCATGGTTATATTAGTAGAATCCTTTTTTTCTCCAAATGCGTTTGAACATCGGTTTAAAAGTGACCGCTTACGGGATGCTACTGCTGATTCGATCGGTAATTTTATCTTGCTGGGATTTGCAGGATTATATAATCAGTATGCTTCTACCGGAGGCATGAGCGGGGGAAAACTGGGGGGAGTATCCAATGTGAGACCGGATTACCTTCCGGATTTGATAGTTTCTTATACGCCTTATAGTAATGAGGCGGTATATCTGAAAGCGTATACAGGCGGTATATATGGAGATAATGAATGGGAGAGTTTATATGGGGATCCTGATGCCGTATCACAGAATGAGATGGATGATAACACCATTTTTGAAGAGGAGAGCATGAAGGAACAGAGTATTGCTCTTAGCGAGGCAAAGAATACATACAGTGCCCGTGGCAGGATGGATATAAAAAATGTGGGTGCAAATACAGCATATCTGTATTATCCGTATTATACATTATTCGACGATTATTCTATTTATAATAATCATAATCTTCTTTCTTCTACTCAGGGAATCGGTGCACAGCAGGAGGCAGTTTATTACTATTATCCTAAAATTGTCTGGGAAGATTATTTAGGAGAGGATATTCCGGAAAAAATAGACAGCAGCCAGGTGAATCCGGATTTTTTGGATGTACCGGAAAAAAACCGTGCAGTAATTGAACAGGAGTGCAGACAGATAGGGCTCGCTTCTTTTATGACAGAAAATGAGATTGTAGAGGCTGTCAGACAATATTTTCAGGATAATATACCATATACCTTAAAACCGGGTGCTACTCCAAGAAATGAAGATTTCATCAATTATTTTCTGACCCGTAACAGGAAGGGGTATTGCGCACATTTTGCTTCGGCGGCTACATTGATATTCCGGCAGATGGGAATACCGGCACGTTATGTGGAAGGCTATGCATTTTCATTAGAGGCGGTATTGGACTCAGAGATGAACGAGGGAAAAGAAGCATCAGACTATTATCGGGGATACTCTGGCATCGGCGAGGCACCAGTGATGGATGTAGAGGTAACGGATGCAATGGCGCATGCATGGGTGGAAATCTATGTAAACGGATTTGGCTGGAAGGTAGTGGAGGTTACTCCCGGCAGCAACGAGACTACGGATGAAGATGATTTCTGGTCTGCGTTTACTGCTTTTCTCAGTAACAATGCAGAAGGCAATGGAGATGGAGGAATCAGATGGGGAGATTTGAATCTTTCACAATATAAATGGCTGATTTATGTAATCTTTATTGTGATAGCATGTATTCTGATTTTTATGATAGGGAAGATTGGAATACGAAAAGTGGTACGTTACAAAAGATGCAATCAGAAGAATCTGACAGAAGCAGTGATTGCTTCTTATGCGGATATCTGTGATATGGTAAGGGTATGTGATGATGATTTCAATCTTTGCAGAAGTCATATGGAACAATTGGAGTTCATTATCAGCCGTTACAGTTTCGCTATTGAAAAGGAAACTGTATGCCAATGGCTGGAACAGATTAGTTTTAGCACAAAGAACGTTTCAAATGAGGAAATAAAAACATTACGCAGCCTGCTGCATGGAATGAGAAAGGCTATATGGAAAGCAGTTAGTCTAAGAAAAAAACTTGCTTTGTGTAAGCGATAGTGTACTTAAAGAAGCTTGAAAGATTATATAAAAAGGGTTGGGAAAAGAATGAAACGTAGGCTTGTGATCATATTGTGTATTTTAACTGTGGCTATTGCTGCGGGAAAACCCTTACAGAAGATGATATTCCAAAATTTTGAATTTAGGACAGGTGGCTTGTCAGGCTGGGGACATACTGTACACGAAAAAGGAACAAGATATCCCAAAGTGGAAAAGGTGATGGCAATCGGCATTGATCTTTCCAAACAGGCAGAGGAGGAAGAAAAACAAAAGCTGGCAGAAGAAAAAAGAGAAGCTTATATTGCAGGGTGTATCGGAAAAATGACGCTGGAACAAAAGCTTGCTCAGCTGATGATACTCACGAATGAAAAAGATATCACAAAAAATAATATGGAACGATACCAGCCTGGTGGGATTATCCTTTTTGGAGTAGATTTTAACGGAAAGACAATACAGGAAGTAAAGGAAAGAGTAGATAAATTGCAATCCTATGCAGATCTTCCGTTATTTATAGGAGTGGATGAGGAGGGTGGAGTAGTCAGCAGAGTATCGGGACTTAAAGAAGAAAACCTTCCGGTGTTTAAAAGTGTAAGAAGCCTGTATAAAGAAGGCGGTATTACAGCCATAAAGGAAGAAACTGTAGTTAAGGCAGAGTTTCTAAAGAAAATGGGAATCAATCTGAATTTTGATCCGGTAGCAGATATTGTTACAGATCCTAAGGCATATATGTACGACAGATCAGCCGCTGGAAATGCCTTGCAGGTATCTGAATATGTGGAAACAGTGGTTGGGGTCATGCAGGAAGCGGAGATGGGCAGCTGCCTGAAACACTTTCCGGGGTATGGCAATAATGTAAATACGCACCTGACATTTGCATTGGATGCAAAAGAACTTTCTGCCTATCGGAAGGAAGATTTTTTACCGTTTCAGGCAGGAATAGCACGAAATGCAGATATGGTTATGGTTTCTCATATTGTGATGAAGGCTGTAGATGAAAAAAAACCGGCTTCGTTATCAGGAAAAGTACATGAATTGTTGAGAGATGAGTTGGATTTTACAGGAGTTGTGATTGCAGATGATCTGAATATGAAAGCGATTCTTAACCGCATGTCAATAAAAGAGGCCACTGCAAAAGCATTTGCTGCAGGTAATGACATGATATTTTCCGCAGATTTTGGGGAGTCCATGAAGGGTGCGGTAGAGGCGGTGGAAAAAGGAGAATTAGCCGAACAGCAGATCAATGAATCAGTAACCAGGGTTCTTCGTATGAAATGGAACAGAAAACTGATTGCAGAGGAATAGAAATAACGAATAAATAACAGACAGAAGAGGAAAATCTATGCAGGATGAGAGAGAATATCAGGGAAAAGATGTTTCGGTATCCCAGAGACAGATTTATATTTTATCATTGTTATCAGAAAATCCCAAAGGGTATCAGGCAGAGGAGATCAGGGAGCGTCTGAAGGTATGGGATATAGAGGTAAGCAGACGTACTATAACAAGAGATATTGATGAACTTTCTTTAAATTATGGAATTAGTGAAGAGGAACGAGGTGGCAGGACCTATTATTTTGCGGATAAATATACGTTAAAAAATGTAAACCTGACAATTGAGGACCTTGCATCACTTGCATTTGCAAGGGAAATGCTTACGGAATATATTCATTTGGATATTGGGCGGCATGCAGTTTCTTTTATTGAGAAGATTGTAGAGCATTCGGATTCCCTTAACGGACGTCAGTTTGAAAAGCTTTGTGGTCATTTTAAGAAAGGAAATAAAAGAAATGGCAGTGGTGATTATGTAGATGCAGGAACGGAAAAAATGATACAAAATGCAATTGATAACAGGAATAAGCTGGAAATAGAATATTACAGTTTTACCAGTGACGAATGTACCAAAAGAATTATCTGTCCTTACCGGCTGCTGCTGATAGACTCTTATCTCTGTGTGGAGGGCTACTGTGAACTGCGCAGAGAGGTCAGAAGATTCAGACTTTCCAGAATTAAAGAGAGCCGGCTGCTGGATGACAGATTTGAACAGGTGGAAGTAAGAGAAGGACAGGAACAGGATATTTTCTTAGAACTTAGAGGAAAATGTGTTGAGGAAATGGAGCTTTTATTTACCGGAGATAGTATCCGATATATTAAAGAATATGAAGCGGGAAGAGCCAGACGGATAAAAGAGGCAGAAGAAGGATTGTATTTTTATCAGAAGGTAGCACTGGCACCGGATGTGATACGGTGGATCAGGGGATTTGGACCGGATGTAGAAGTGATAAAGCCCGTATGGCTGTCAAAGCAGTTAGAAGATGAGGCAGGGAAAAGGATTGAAAAAACACAAAAAAAGTAATCGGAAAACCGATTACTTTTTCAAACTGGGGTACAAGGATTCGAACCTTGAAATGACGGAGTCAGAGTCCGTTGCCTTACCATTTGGCGATACCCCATTAAGATTTTTGTTACTCACAAGACACTATTATACACATTTCAGAATAAAAATCAAGAGAAAAATAAAAAATTATTTATTTATTTTGAATTTTGTTTTATACTATAAGCTGTTACAAATTTAGAAGGGGTAAAGAATATGTATGAAATGAAGCGGCAGATAACCTATTCCCAGGTGGCGAGTGATTTGAAAATGGATATGGCAGGGCTTGCGCATTTTTTTCAGGATTGTACGTTATTTCATTCAGAAACGATCGGAAAAGGGTTAGAAGAGGTACAAAGAAGCTGCACCGCATGGTTTTTGTCCGGATGGCAGATTGAAGCAGAGAGATACCCCGGGTTTAAAGAACAAATTACAGTAAGAACATGGCCTTATGATTTTAAGGGGATGTATGGTTATCGTAATTTTGATATATTAGACGCTGGGGGCAGACAGATCGTAAAGGCAAATTCTATTTGGATTTTTATGGATTTAAAAAACATGCATCCGACAAGACCTTCAGATCAGGATTTGGCGGGTTATGATATGGAGCCTAAGCTGGAGATGGAATACGCCCCCAGAAAAATCAAGATAATAGAGGAAACATATCGGTCTAAGGACACCGGACAAACTCCGATTATCGTGAAAAATTCCTTTCTGGATTCAAATTATCATGTAAATAATGGCAGGTATGTGGCAGAAGCCATGGATTTTATTCCGGAAGGAAAGAACGTCAAAAAAATGAGGGTGGACTATCGCAGGGCAGCGGCATTAGGAGATAAGATGTATCCCTCGGTCTATGTAAAAGATGATATCTGTCAGGTGGTTTTTTTAGATGAGGAGGGAATACCGTTTGTGATTATAGAAACTTCGGAATGAATTTTCCGTGAATGGAGTAATGGAATTAACAAGTCAAAAGAGAACAGGAGATAATATGATTGAGATTGGAAAGTGGCAGACCTTGCAGGTTGTCAGAAGTAAAGAATTTGGTGTGTATTTAGCACAGGAGAAAGGAGATAAGGATGCAGTACTTCTTCCGAGAAAGCAGGTTCCGGAAGGGTTGAAGGCGGGAGGAGAAATTGAGGTATTTGTATATCTGGATTCCTCTGACAGACCTATTGCAACCGTGAATAAACCGCTTATTACGCTGGGCGAGATTGCAAAACTGAAGGTGGCTGGTATTAATAGTATAGGTGCATTTATGGACTGGGGACTGGAAAAGGACATCCTGATGCCGTTTAAGGAGATGGTTGGCAAGGTAAATGAGGGAAAAGAATATCTGGTATATATGTATATGGATAAAAGCAGTCGTCCCTGTGTATCAATGAGGCTATATGATCATTTATCTGTGGATTCCCCATATGCTAAGGGAGATCAGGTGGAAGGATATATATATCAGGTAAATGAAAATATAGGAGCATTTGTGGCGGTAGATAATAAATACCAGGGAATGATTCCCAGACAGGAACTGCATAAAAAGGTGTATGTCGGGGATTCACTTTCTTTGCGTATCAGTGAAGTGAGGGAAGACGGAAAACTTAACCTTTCTGTGGGGAAGCCTGCATACCAGCAGATAGAAGAGGACAGTGAGATGGTTTATCAGACGATTCTCGCATTTGACGGGGTACTGCCTTTTACGGACAAGGCATCGCCCCAGGTGATTGAAAGGGAACTGGGACTGAGTAAAAATGCATTTAAGCGTGCAATTGGAAGGCTGCTTAAGGAAGGCAGAGTTGAGATTAGCGAGCATTCTATTGTTGTAAAATAAAGGGTTTACTGTATATGAATGCAGTTTACTATATAAATGATAAAAATATTTAAATCATAAAAACAGGAGGACAAAAATTATGAAAAATGTAGTAAAGACAGATAAGGCACTACAGGCGATAGGACCATATTCACAGGCGATAGAAGTAAATGGTATGGTTTATACTTCAGGGGTTGTGCCGATTGATCCGGCGACCGGTAATGTGGTAGAGGGAGATATCAAAGTACAGGCAGTTCGTGTATTTGAGAGTATGAAAGCGTTACTTGAGGCAGCGGGATCTAGCTGTGATGATGTGGTGAAGACTACGGTATTTATTAAGGATATGAATGATTTTGCTGCACTAAATGAGATTTATGCCGATTATTTTACTGGTGATTTTCCAGCCCGTTCCTGCGTAGAGGTGGCGAGGCTTCCGAAGGATGTACTGATCGAAATGGAAGCGATTGCATTGAAGAAGTAGAAAATATGCCTATACATGGCAGATAGGAGTACATTATGGAAATGGAAGAAACAAATGCAGCAGATGATACATGGAAGATGAATCCGCGGAACAGTATGAAAAAGGCCGGTCTTTTTTTCTTTCTGCTAATGTTATTTGAATTGCCGGTATCTGTTTTGATTGCGATGGTGCAGTCAGTGTTTCCGGCAGGATACAGTACCACGATATCGATTTTGATGACGCAGGGTTATCTTCTTTTGGGGGCAATTTTGTATCTGATCATTACCGGACAGCATTTTGTGGCAGATTTACAGGTGAAAAAATACCGGATATCCACATTTTTTTTATCCTTGGTAGTCTTGATAACTGCATCGCCGATGGCGACCTGGCTGAATGTATTCAGCCAGCTGTTTGCAAAAAACCAGACCAGTGGTGCCATTTATCAGGTGACACAGAATGTTCCGATGTTTTTTGGGATAGTGATAATCGGATGTCTTCCGGGATTTATTGAGGAGACATTATATCGGGGGATTATGTTTACGGCATTTCGCAAGCGTTCCGTGCTGACAGGTATTATTGTGAGTGCTTTATCTTTTGGACTGATGCATATGAACTTTAATCAGATATTGTATGCGATTTATCTTGGAGTCATATTTGCACTGATTGTAGAGGCTACCGGCTCTATTGTTTCCACGATGATTCTGCATATGTTGTTTAATGCGGTTAATACAAGCTATGTCTATATTCTGCCTAAGATGTATGAGTGGCTCGGCAGATATTCACAGGAATATGCAGATATGGATATAGAAGCTGTTTTTGAACAGACGCCTTCTAATACGAATCTTTTTTTGATGCTTGTAGTACTGGCACCTTTTGCGATAGGCGGTATTGTGCTGACAATCCTGCTCTTGAAGGCAATTGCGGGGATTAATAAGCGTCCCTTTACATGGGCATATCTCCGTGACAGGGAGAAAGGGGTAGAAAAAAACGGTCCCGTTACTATTTTCCTGATACTTGGCTGGGCTTTTTGCATTGTTATCGCTGTCATGAATATGCTTGGAGGATGAAAGTGGTTAAAGTGGTTGTTTAGGCACACTTTACCGGCAGCAGTGCCTGGCGGGTAAAGAAGGAGGAATTGATTTGATAGAGGCTAGGGAACTTACAAAACAGTTTGTCAGAACTCAGAAAAAGGGAAAAAAAGAGGAGTTTTTTGCGGTGAACAGAGTGAGTTTTACTGCTGCCAAAGGAGAAATATTGGGTATTTTAGGTCCCAATGGAGCAGGAAAGACGACATTGCTTCGCATGCTGGGGTCTTTGATGGAACCCACCAGCGGGCAGGTAGTGATAACGGATAAAAACCATACGCAGATTACCGAAAAAGAAACTTTAAAAAAATATATCGGTTATCTTTCGGAAAATACAAAGCTTTATGGCAGGTTTACGGTGAGGGAACTGCTTTCTGTGTTTGGGGAATTGTATGGATTTTCGAGAGAAGAAATAGAACAGAGGATTGATCAGACCTGTGATTTGCTGAATATGGCAGAGTTTTTGGATAACCGGATTGAAAAACTTTCTACAGGACAAAAACAAAGAACCTCTATTGCCAGATGTCTGGTACATGATCCGGATATCTATATATTTGATGAACCTACTCTGGGGCTGGATATCATAAGCTCAAAGGCAATTATTGATTTTATGAAACAGGAAAGAGGAAGAGGGAAGAGTGTTCTTTATTCCACGCATTATATGGAAGAAGCCGAATTTTTGTGTGACCGTATCATTATGATTGATAAAGGAGAAATTATTGCTTCCGGGACACCAAAGGAATTGAAAGAAGCCACAGGCACGGGTAATCTTCGGGATACCTTCTTTGCGTATATGAAAGGAGAAACTGGAGATGAATTATAAACAGCTACGGACTCTTTATAAGAAAGAAATTATGGATGTCATCAGGGATAAAAAAACGGTCCTTACTATGGTAGTGCTGCCCGTGATTTTGTATCCTGTGCTGTTTCTGGTCATTATGCAGGTGATGACAATGATCAGTACTGCCCAGCAGGAGAGAACTTATTATATAGCATATGATAAGGTGGCAGATCAGGAACGCCAGGCATTGAATGACTGGATTGCAGGGGATGAGGATAAGCTGGAGTATGTGATAAAAGAAGTGGAATCGGAGGATCCGGAAAAGGATCTGGATAACGAGATAATAGATGCGTTTATTACAGCCTCTGTGACACAAAGCCAGATAATATACGAGGTTCATTATCTGTCGGCTGTGACGAATTCCGTGACAGTAATGGATATGTTGCAAGAAGAGATTGAATCCTATTCAAAAAAGATTGCGGAAATGAATGTCAGGAAAGAGGGACTGGATATTGAAAAAGTTTTATATCCGGTAAAGGTAAAAAATACTGACCGATCCAGTAATGAGAGTTCTATCGGAAGTATTCTGGGAAGTATCATTCCTTTTCTTTTGATTACCAGTATTTTGATGGGCTCGATGTATCCTGCCATTGATGCGACTGCGGGAGAGAAAGAGCGGGGGACACTGGAAACATTGCTGACGCTTCCGATTGGAAATATGGAGCTGATCATGAGTAAATTTTTCTCTGTAGCAACGGTAGCCGTGGTATCTGTATTTATTAATGTGTTGTCTATGGGAGGGATAGCAGCATATCTGTATGCGACCATTCATGCACTTTCAAAAGGGGCAGGAGAATTCCGTCTGGGAAGCTTTGTGCCGGCAATCATAATCTCTTTTATCTGTATCATAGCGTTCGCCCTGTTTATGAGTGCACTGGTGATGTGTGTCTGCGCATTTGCCAAGAGTTTTAAAGAGGCAAATAACTATATTACGCCGCTGACACTGGTGGTGATCCTTACCGGATATATTGGGTTTATCCCCAATATTGAATTGACTGCCAAAACAGCATTGATTCCTGTGGCCAATATCTGTCTGTTAATGAAAAATCTTCTGGTATTTAAGTATGATTTTACGCTGATCTTAATGGTTTTGTTAAGCAATATTATATATGCATTTATTGCAGTCTGGTTTTTAGGAAAGATTTATAATAGTGAATCTATCTTATTTGGGGAGTCAGCCAGCGGAATCAAGCTGTTTGAGAGAAGGAAAAATATTAAAAAAGGAAGTCTGCCTACAATACAGGAAAGTCTTTTGATTCTGATAGTGGCATTGCTTTTGATGGTTTATGTAGGTGGCATTATGAGTCTGTCTGAGCCTTTAATGGGTGTGATCCTGCCACAGTTTTTCATCGGTGTGCTTCCGGTGCTTGCCTGTATTTATATTAAAGGCAATCCCAAAGTAATTTTTGGACTGAGGCTTCCCAAAGGTAGAGATATCATAGGAGCATTTTGCCTTTATCTCGGACTGGGCAGCTTTACGTTGCTGTTAAGCAATCTGCTGGGGTATTTATTTCCGGAAAGCAGCCAGGGGCTAAATGAAGAATATCTAAAGCTTTTGGACGGAGTATCTTTTGTCCCGGCACTTTTATTGATAGCTTTTGTTCCAGCTGTCTGTGAGGAACTGCTGTTTAGAGGGTATATGCTTACTGCATTCAGGCAGAAAATGGATGTTTCCAAGGCGGTTTTTTTTGTATCGGTTTTGTTTGGCATCAGTCATATGAGTTTGATCAAATTGATACCGACAGCGTTTTTGGGGGCAGGCTTAGCCTATGCCATGTATAGAAGCAAAAGCATATTTGCCTCCGCCATGATGCATTTTCTTAATAATGCATTTTCGGTATTTGTTTTATATTATGGAGATAGGATTGCATTTTTTAATGACGAAAAATCAGGTGTGTTCTTTCTGATAGGACTAGGTGTGATGGCGGTCGTATTTACGCCTGTCGGAATCCAGCTGCTGAAAGGGAAGAAGACAATAGAAAAGAAGGAGCCTTTTACGGAATAGTATAAGAGGCAGTATATGCATTCTTTAGGTAGGTACGTTTTTATAAGTAACAAAGGTACTGTCTGATTGTGTAAAAAGTGAAATCAGACAGTACCTTTTGGTTTAAGGGGTGCTGGAAATGCATTTATTCAATTGCGATATACCGGTTTTCCTCTACTTTAGGCTGTTCTTTGATCTTGGGAACAGTAATGGAAAGGATACCATTGTTGAAAGCCGCATGAATATCCTCCTGGGTAACCTGGTCGCCAACATAGAAGCTGCGCTGGCACTTTCCGGTGAAACATTCCTTGCGGATATATTTACCGTTTTTATCCTTAATCTCGTTGTCTGCATGTCTCTCTGCTTCAATGGTGAGATAGCCGTCCTTCAGACTGGCTGAAACATCTTCTTTTTCGTATCCCGGAAGTTCGATTCCTAATTCATACTTATCCTCAAATTCTTTGATATCTGTATTCATCAGGTCTCTGGAATTGGCGGAATGAATCAGATTTCCATTTGGTCTGTAAGTGTCATTGAAAAAATTGTCAAATAAATCATTTGCGAAGATACTTGGTACTAACATAATAAATTCCTCCTTTTTTGAATGTCTATAGATTAGTCTGTAGACTTTTTTTATTATTATTCCGGTTAGTTTTTTGTAATTTCCTAACCTGTAATTATGTTATAGCACTTATTATTAGCACTGTCAAGAGGTGAGTGCTAATTTTTTAAAATTTATGGAGAGTGCAAGCAAAATGAATGAAAAAACATAAAAAAATATATAAAAAACTGACAATTTCAAAGATATCAAAAAAAATTGCATTTATTAAGTAAAAATAAAGATTCAACAAATTCCGACAAAACTATTGATTTTTGTCGATTTGGAACATAATATAGTAATATACGAGCAGTCAATTTACATATGGATTTGGATGTAAAGGGAAGGTGGATGTTATGAATAGAGTATATGATGCGAAGCTGCAAGAAAGAAAGCTGCAAGGAAGAAAGCTGACAGGAGTACTTTTTTTGTTGATTGTCGGATTACTGTTTATGGGGAAAAGGGTTGATGCACATGGTGCATTTACTATAGAGAGCCGGATTGACGGTTATCAAAGTGTATTACTGCAATGGGAATCTGACCGGGAGGATTATATTTATCAAATACAACGGGCACACAAGAAAACAGGTCCTTTTGAGACGTTAACATCAATATCAGGGCAAACGGGAGTAGTTTCCAGCTATGATCATGATGTTGTGCTTGGAGATACGTATTATTATAAAGTAGTAAAGGTTACCGAGAATCAGGCAGTAGAGGAGAGCCAGGTGATTAAAATGAAAATATTGCTGCCGGCACCCGTAAATGTTAATATCGTAAAATTAGAAGAAGAACAAATAAAACTTTCATGGAATAAAGTAGAAGGTGCAACAGGCTATATTATTTATAGAAGTAATAACAAGGAAAAAGGGTTTAAAAAAATAGGGGAAACGGCAAAGGCAAAATTTATGGATAAAAATGTAAAAGGGGGTGCACTCTATTATAGAGTTAAAGCGGTCAAAAAGAAGCGAAAACCGGTTTCCGGTAATCCCAGTGATACGGTATCTGTTTATTTAAAACCATGTGTTCCGGTGGTAATGGGAAGCTATGAGAAAAATAAGATAAAGATTACATGGAAAAAGTCAGAGGGGGCAGATACTTATTATGTTTATAAGAAGAACAGTAAAGGAACTTATAAAAAGTTAGGTACGACAAATAAATTATATTTTACGGATAAAAAGGTGAAAAAAGGAAATTATTATGAATATAAGGTAACAGCAGCATACAGCAGAGAAGGAATAACCAGGAAAAGTAAAAAGAGCAGAGCGTGTAAGGTTCTGGCCGATGTCTTTGATCCTGATAAAAAGATGGTTGCACTGACATTTGATGACGGTCCGGGGAGATATACGGAAGATATTGTAAACTGCCTGAAAAAGAATAACGGAAAAGCAACCTTTTTTGTGCTGGGCTGCAATGTGGATTCTTATAAAAATGCTTTGAAAGCAGCAGATAAGATAGGATGCCAGATAGGAAATCATTCCTATAATCATAAGATTCTTACTAAATTATCTGAAAAGGAAATCCGGGAGCAGATTAGCCAGACGGATACAAAGGTAAAAAATGTAATCGGAAAGACACCGGATTTAGTGAGAACGCCGGGAGGTGCCATTAGTGATACTGTAAATAGTACTGTTGGTAAACCGATTATTTTATGGTCGATTGATACCTTAGACTGGAAAACAAGAAGCAAGGATAAAACGATTAAGGCGGTTATGCGTGATATAAAAGATGGGGACATTGTTTTAATGCATGATATCTATGAGCCTACAAAAAATGCTGCCTGTTTTCTGATTCCCAAGCTTAAGCAGGAGGGGTATCAGCTTGTGACGGTCGGCGAGCTGGCTAAATATCGCGGTTATGCCTTAAAAAAAGGTACCGTATATCGCAGACTGCGTAGAAAATGATAGAAAGATAAAACTGCCGTTTTATGTGAATTATTTATATATTTCATGCAGCGGCAGTTTTTTTGCAAGTAACTTCTTTTTGGAGTATATTACTGGACTAAGGTCTACTATTGTGCTAATATATATCAAAAGATGGAATCTATACAAAGGAGGATAAAATGGTGGCAGAAGACAGAAGAGTGCGAAAGACAAAAAAAGCGATACAGGATGTTTTTTGTGAAATGATCGAAGAAAAAAAACTGAATGAAATTACGGTAAAAGAGCTTTGTGCCAGGGCAGATATTAATAAAAGTACATTTTATCTGCATTACCGCGATATTTATGATCTGGCAAATTCAATTCAGAGTATTCTGATACGGGATGTCTGTGCGGTTATTGATGAATATCCTTATAATGAAATTATCAGCAAGGCACCGGAAATGTGGTCCAGAATTGCACAGGCACATTTTAAGGATTCCAAAGATCTTGGAGCATTGATGAGGAAACCGGGGATGTCTTCACTGGTGCGGGAATTTGAGAGGACCGTTATTGATACGATTATGAATAAATTTGTGGCAGCAGGAATGAAAGTGAATTCCGACGCTTATTTTCATCATCATTTATATGTAACATTTGTGATTAATGGATATGTGGGAGTACTTAGGGAGTTTGATGTATTGGAAATGGAAGCTGCAATGTTGGAAGTATCTAAACGGATTAGTACAGGATTTATAGTTGAGATAGAATAGGAGGAATATGAGATGGGAATCGTAACCAGAAAATATTCGTTTCAATCAAAATATGATGGTGTAGTCATTCACGGTATCTGCATGATTCCGGAGCAGCCGATTGGAATTTTGCAAATGGTACATGGTATGAATGAACATAAAGAAAGATATCTTTCTTATATGGAAGTAATGGCAGGTAAAGGTTATGTTACTTTGATGCATGATAACAGGGGACATGGTGAAAGTGTGATCAAAGCGGAAGATATGGGTTATTGTTATGCATCGAAGGAAAAAGGATTTGTGGAGGATATCTTTACGGCTACGAAAAAGATTCGTAAAGAGTTTCCAGGGCTTCCGTTGATCTTATATGGACATAGCATGGGTTCGCTTGCTGTGCGTGCTTATCTCAGACAGCATGATGATGCGATAGACGCTCTGGTTGTGACAGGATGTCCAGCGTACAATGATGGGGTTCCTTTTGGTGAATTTTTAGTAAAAACAGCTGCTTTATTAAAAGGAGATCGCTGGCGTTCCTCTTTTTTTCAGAACCTTATAGTTGGAAATTTTGAAAAAAGATTTCGAAAAGAAAACAGGAAGAGTGCATGGCTGGCAGCAAAAGAATCCGTGGCGGAGGATTTTGAGGCGGATCCGTTATGTCAGTTTACTTATACATTAAATGGATTTGATACATTGCTTCATTTAGAGAGCATTGTTTATAAAAAAGGCGGGTACCAGATGAAAAATCCGCAGCTTCCGATTTTGTTTCTCTCTGGAATGGACGATCCCTGTTACATCAGTGAGAACAAATGGGCTCAGGCACTTGAAAGAATGAGCCGGTTAGGCTATACGGATATCACGGCTGAACGTTTTGAAGGAATGCGTCACGAGATTCATAATGAAGAGGAGAATGAAAAAGTCTATCAGGAAGTAGATAAATTTTGCAGGAGGCTGGTGCAGGCAGAGATGGTTTCTTAAGGCATACAAGAGAGATGAAGAGGAATAATGAATAAAGATTTACTATTTCTATGTTGCCTTTTGACTGAAAATGCTCTATAATTAATAGAGTATTTATATAAATGATATTATGGGAAGGGATATAGTTTTATGGAGATTCAGGGATTAGGATTATCATCAACTGTGCTGTCTAATGCGAATGTCAAGTCTTCTGTAGGAATGGCACTGCTTAACAAGGCATTAGATGCAGATGAGGCAAGTGGAGATTTCTTGGCCAGTATGCTGGAACGTTCTGTTAATCCCATGGTGGGACAGAATATTGATATCAGGATATAAAGGAGGATTATTGTGAGAAAGAGTACAATTCTAGGTTTTACTTTCATGGCAGTAGGTGTAGTTGGAGTATTGATGCCGTCTGTTACGAGTAATGCAGAGATTTTAGATGATTCTACGGTTGGAATCACATACGCATTAGATCAGTATGTGTCCAATCTTAAGATAAAAGAGATAAAAGAATCAGAGGTTGTTCAGGAAGAAGAGCAGCCCACCTGTAAATATCCGGAGTTTGAAGGAAAGTGTCTGGCATATGTGGAAGAAGCAGTAAATGTGCGTACGGAGCCAGATGAGAATTCAGAGCGTGCGGGAAGTCTTCCGGTACATGGCATTGCCTTAGTGGTAGAAAAAGGGGATACATGGACTAAGATAGAGTCAGGAATCACAATGGGCTATGTCCGTAATGATTATCTGTTGTTTGGAGATGCAGCGGGTGCCTATGCAGAACAAACTTGTCCGAAGCGGGCAAAGGTAAATACGACAACTCTTTACGTACGTGCTGAACAAAGTGAGAACAGTGACTGTCTGACTATGATTCCGGAAGGGGAATCTTATGAGGTGATTCCAAAAGATGATGATGTGGATAACTGGACATACATCAGAGTGGATTCCGATATAGAAGGTTATGTATCTTCAGAATATGTAGATGTATCATATGGTTTTTCTCATGCAATTTCTGTGGCAGAGGAAGAAGAGATTCGCCTGCAGAAGGAACGGGAAGAAGCAGCAAGACTTGCAGAAATGACCAGTACCAAGCGACAGGAAGTCGTAAATTATGCATTGCAGTTTGTGGGGAATCCGTATGTTTACGGAGGAACCAGTCTTACAAACGGTACAGACTGTTCAGGATTTACAATGAGTGTGTATGCACATTTTGGCTATGGTATTCCGAGAACAGCGGCAGCACAGATGCAGGGATTATCCAGTGTGGATTTAGGTTCCATTGAACCGGGAGATTTACTATTCTATAAGGATAAGAGTGGTGGAATCGGACATGTTACCATGTATATTGGTGGAGGACAGGTTGTCCATGCAAGCAGCAGTACAACCGGTATTATCATTTCCGGTGTCGGGTATCGTACTCCTTGTGCGGCAGCAAGAGTAATCTGGGATTGATGAGTTTTTTAAATATAAGATAAGCGGGGGACTGTTACACTGCGAAAAGGATGGATTCGGGTGTGGCAGTCCTTTTTGAGTGCAAATTTGATGCTCTGCTGTTTGTAGCAGGGGACTCACTATATTTTGATTTGCCACACAATTCTATAATTGTTTCAGAATAATCTTAACATTTAATTAGTGTTTGCAAAATTAGCTTTAGAGGAAATGCACAAAAAAATCCACAATATCCACTTTTAAAAGTGGATAATATTATGTAAAGTGATTATGAAACCTAGTTTTGCACACAATATATTCATAAAAAAGCTTGGAAAATGGACTTATGCACAAAGTTATCCACATTTTCCACAAAAAACAAGTGGGATTTTGTAAAAATAAGTGGGAAAATAAGAATGCATGTTCTGTGTAAAATTGCTGAAAAGAAACTTCTGTTGAAAAAGAATTGACAAATTAGATGTCGAAAAAAATGAAAAAAATTCAAGAATTGACAGATATTTTGCAGAAAAACAAATGAAAATTCGAAAATTTTTTACGGATATAGATTGAAAAAAATACAAGATATGGTATAATAATTGTACAGTCGGTTGATGCGGAAGGTGCAGGAAAATAACTGTGATATTAACCCTTTCGTGGGAGAGAGGGGAAAGACGGACTGGAATTAAGACGAGAAGGAGTGACAGATTATGAAGTACATAATAAGCGGGAAGAATATTGAGGTAACAGACGGTTTGAGATCGGCAGTATATGAGAAATTAGATAGACTGGAAAAGTATTTTAATGAAGATACAGAGGTTCAGGTAACATTTTCTGTTGAGAAGGACAGACAGAAGATGGAGGTAACGATTCCAATTAAAGGCAATATTATTCGTGCAGAGCAGGTTAGTGATGATATGTATGTATCGATTGATCTTGTAACAGAAGTTATAGAACGCCAGATTTCCAGACATAAGAAGAAGCTGGTAGATCAGGCCCAGAGTGCAGCATTTTTCCAGAAGTCGTTCATTGAGGAGGATATTCCTGATGATGACGAGATTAATATTATAAGAAGTAAAAAGTTTGCAGTAAAGCCGATGGATCCGGAAGAAGCATGTGTGCAGATGGATTTGTTGGGACATAATTTCTTTGTATTCCGCAATTCTGATACGGATGAAGTAAATGTGGTTTATAAGAGAAAGGGGAATACATACGGATTGATTGAACCGGAATGTTAATTAGAATAATATGTTTTAAAAGGGTTGCCAATTATGGCAGCCCTTTACTTTTTTTTGGAATAATGTTAGAATGAGATTCGTATGATTATCTTTAAATAATAGGAGTGTTAAGATGAGTATTTTCGAGAAAGTGTTTGGGACACATAGTGAGAAAGAAATTAAAAGAATTACACCGCTGGTTGACAGGATAGAAGCTCTGGATGAATCTATGCAGGCATTAAGCAATGATGAATTAAAAGCAAAGACGGATGAGTTTAAAAAGAGACTGGCAGAGGGAGAGACATTAGATGATCTTTTAGTAGAAGCATTTGCGGTTGTAAGGGAGGCATCTGTGAGAACCCTTGGAATGAAACATTATCCGGTGCAGATTATGGGTGGAATTTTACTGCATCAGGGAAGGATTCCGGAAATGAGAACTGGTGAAGGTAAGACATTGGTTTCTACACTTCCGGCTTATCTGAATGCTCTGGAAGGAAAAGGAGTTCACATTGTTACGGTAAATGATTACCTTGCAAAGCGTGATGCGGAATGGATGGGGCAGATTCATGAATTTCTGGGGCTTAAAGTAGGTGTCATTCTTAACAGTTATTCTAATGAAGAACGCAGGGATGCTTATAATTGTGATATCACTTATGTGACTAATAATGAACTGGGCTTTGATTATTTAAGAGATAATATGGTGATTTATAAAGAGCAGCTGGTACAAAGGGATTTGCATTATGCCATTGTGGATGAGGTCGACTCGGTATTGATTGATGAGGCGAGAACCCCTCTTATCATTTCAGGACAAAGCGGTAAATCTACAGAGTTATATAGAATGTGTGATTTGCTGGCTCGCAGAATGAAGCGGGGGGAAGGTGATGGTGAACTTTCCAAAATGGATGCCATAATGGGAAATGATATTGAAGAAAACGGTGATTTCCTTGTAAATGAGAAAGACAAGCAGGTTATGCTTACTTCGCAGGGTGTTAAGGAAGTGGAGAATTTCTTCCATATTGAGAATCTTGCGGATTCTGATAATTTGGAGATTCAACACAATATCATTCTTGCACTTCGTGCCCATAACCTGATGTTCAGAGATAAAGATTACATTGTAAAAGATAATGAGGTGCTGATCGTAGATGAATTTACCGGACGTGTGATGCCGGGAAGACGCTTTTCTGACGGTCTGCATCAGGCAATTGAAGCAAAGGAAAATGTGAAGGTAAGAAGAGAAAGCAAGACGCTTGCAACGATTACATTCCAGAATTTCTTTAATAAATATAAGAAAAAGGCCGGTATGACAGGTACGGCCCTTACAGAAGAAAATGAATTTCGTGAAATTTACGGCATGGATGTCGTAGAAGTGCCGACGAATCTTCCGGTGGCAAGAATAGACGAAGATGATTCCGTGTATTGTACAAAAGCGGAGAAGCTACATGCGATTGTTGAAGATATCAATGCATGTTACAGGAAGGGACAACCTGTATTGGTGGGTACGATTACCATTGATTCTTCGGAAGAAGTAAGCAGACTTCTTACAAAAAAGCATATTCCACATAAGGTTTTAAATGCCAAGTTCCATGAGATGGAGGCTGAAATCGTGGCACAGGCAGGTCAGATGAATGCGGTGACCATTGCAACGAATATGGCCGGTCGTGGTACGGATATCAAATTGGGAGAGGGAGTAAAGGAATTAGGAGGTCTCCGTATTATTGGTACAGAGCGTCATGAATCACGCCGTATTGATAATCAGCTGCGTGGTCGTTCCGGTCGTCAGGGGGATCCGGGACAGTCCAAATTTTATCTTTCTTTGGAAGATGATTTAATGAGGCTTTTTGGCTCGGAAAGAGTAATGGCAATGTATAGTGCATTGAATATTCCGGAGGGAGAAGAAATCCGGCATAAAACCATAACTAACTTTATTGAGAAGGCCCAGAAGAAGATAGAGAATAATAATTTCGGAATCAGGAAGAACCTTCTGGATTACGATCAGGTTATGAACGAGCAAAGGGAAGTTATCTATAAGGAACGCCGGCGTGTATTGGAAGGGGAGAATATGCGTGACGTTATCTTTAAAATGATTAATGATACAGTGGAAGAGATTGTAAATCGTAATATATTGGAAGACATGGACCCTTCTGAGTGGGATATGAAATCTTTGAATCAGGAGCTTTTGGATATTATTCCGATTGAAAAAATTAAGCTTTCTGATGAAGAACTTAAAAAGATACAAAAGCAGGATTTAATTCAGAAAATTAAAGAGGCTGCTAATAAACTTTATGAAGAAAAAGAAACGGAGTTCCCCGAGGCAGAAATGATCAGAGAGGCAGAACGGGTTATTCTGTTAAAGGTCATTGACAGAAAATGGATGGATCATATAGATGATATGGATCAGATGCGTCAGAGTATAGGGCTTCGTGCTTACGGACAGAGGGATCCGCTGGTGGAATATAAGTTTGCAGGCTTTGATATGTTTGAAGAGATGGAAGCTGCGATTCGTCAGGATACAGTAAAGGCTATGCTTCATATCCGGGTAGAACAAAAGGTAGAGCGTGAAGAAGTTGCTAAGGTGACAGGAACCAATAAAGATGATACATCCGTGAAAGAACCGGTAAAACGTAAGAGTGCAAAGATTGGAAGAAATGATCCTTGTCCGTGCGGTTCAGGACTTAAGTATAAACAATGTTGTGGCAGAAATGCATAATTTAATAGAAGAAAAAGCACTTGCTTGCAAGAGTGATTTTTCTGAATGCTGATTATGGGCATTGTTCATGATATAACATATTTATTTAGATGCAGCATATTGTTTTGCGAATATAGAAAGAGGTGATTTTTGTGATAGAGACAGATGCATTTAAGTCTGAGCTTGCTCAGTATGAAACTCCATTACAGGAAGTGAGGGATTCACTTTGACATCCCTATCAAGAAGGATAAGGTGGCAGAGTTAGAATCTGATATGGAGGCTCCGGATTTTTGGAATGATGTGGAGCGTTCTAATGAAGTTATGAAGACTGTGAAAAATCTAAAAGATACGTTAACGGCATTTGATACGGTATCAGACGAATATGAAGAAATCGGTGTGCTGATTGAAATGGCTGAGGAGGAGAATGATTCTTCGCTGGTTCCGGAGATTGCGGATTTGTTTGAATCTTTTAAGGAACATTTTGAAACGCTAAGGATTCAGACATTGTTATCAGGAGAATTTGATAAGGATAATGCAATTTTGACTCTTCATGCAGGTGCAGGAGGAACAGAGAGCTGCGATTGGACAGGAATGCTGATGCGTATGTATACAAGATGGGCAGAGAAAAAAGGATTTACGATAGAGGTTCTTGACTATCTGGAGGGAGAGGAAGCAGGAGTAAAATCTGTTACCATGCAGATTGACGGAGAGAATGCATATGGTTATCTGAAGTCAGAAAAGGGAGTTCACCGTTTGGTTCGGATTTCCCCATTTAATGCAGCAGGTAAGCGCCAGACTTCTTTTTCTTCTTGTGATGTGATGCCGGATATCGGAGATGAGATAACGATAGACATTAAGGAAGATGATCTGAGAATTGATACCTACCGTTCCAGTGGGGCGGGGGGGCAGCATATTAATAAAACTTCTTCTGCAATACGTATTACACATTTACCAACTGGAATTGTAGTACAATGTCAGAATGAGCGTTCCCAGCATCAGAACAAAGACAAGGCTATGAAAATGCTGATGTCCAAGCTTTATGTCTTGAAACAGCAGGAGCAGCAGGAAAAACTTGACGATATACGAGGTGACGTGTCAGAGAATGGATTTGGTTCCCAGATTCGCTCCTATGTTATGCAGCCGTATACGATGGTAAAGGATCATCGTACAGGCAATGAGATAAGCAATGTAAACGGGGTACTCGACGGTAATGTGGAACCATTTATGAATGCGTACCTGAAGTGGATGAGTCTTAATAAGGAGTAGTGGGCGTATGGAGGAATTAAAATATGTTGTATTTCAGTTGGAAGAACAGAAATATGCGATGAATCTGATGCATGTGAATGGTATAGAACAGGATTATCATATTATTCCGGTACCGAATGCACCAGAGGGCGTGACAGGTATTATCAATCTGCGTGGAGCTGTAATTCCTGTGTATAGTTTACGAGAACGGTTTGGTATGGATAAAAGGATTGATAATCCAGAAAAGAGTCTGTTGATTACAAACAGCTCAGGCACGGCATTAGCATATGAAGTGGATGCAGTGGCTGAGATTGAAGAAATCACAGAGAAAAATATCAACGAAATGCCGTCTGTTGCTTCAAATGAGGAGACAATATTTATGGAACAGGTATTGCATATAGGAAATGATATTGTCATTGCGATTAATGTAGATAAAGTATTATCTGAGGATACCAGGAATATGGTGGAGCAGTTAATTGAGGATAATAAATAAGAATTATCATAAGAAAAAGATACAGGGTATAAAGGAGGTAAATATGGTTAATATTGCAGTTTTAGGCTATGGCACAGTGGGATCTGGAGTGGTGGAGGTTATCAATACAAACCGCGACAGCATAAACAAAAGAGCTGGAAAGGATATTAACGTAAAGTATGTTCTTGATCTTCGGGATTTTGAAGGAGATCCTGTACAGAAGATTTTGGTTCATGATTTTAATATTATTTTAGAGGATCCTGAAGTAGATATTGTCGTGGAAGTTATGGGAGGAGTAGATCCTGCATATACCTTTACAAAGCAGGCATTGCTGGCAGGAAAAAGTGTGTGTACTTCCAATAAAGAATTAGTGGCTAAGCATGGTGCAGAATTACTTGCAATAGCAAAAAAGAATAAATTAAATTATCTGTTTGAAGCTTCTGTCGGCGGTGGTATTCCCATTATTCGTCCGCTCAACAGTTCTTTGACCGCAGATGAAATTACTGAAATTACTGGTATTCTTAATGGAACTACTAATTATATTTTGACAGAGATGGCAGAGAAGGGTTCTGCTTTTGAGGATGTATTGAAGGATGCTCAGGAGAAGGGATATGCAGAAAGAAATCCTGAAGCTGATGTGGAAGGACATGATGCCTGCCGTAAGATAGCAATTCTTACATCGTTGGTAGCGGGAGAACAGGTGGATTATGAAGATATCCATACAGAAGGTATTACTAAGATTACAGAAGTGGATTTCAAGTATGCCAAGGCGTTAAATGCTTCCATTAAACTGCTTGGGACCAGTAAAAAGGTGGATAATACATTTTATTCTATGGTGGCTCCCGTTATGATCGGGCAAAATCATCCATTGATAGGAGTAAACGGCGTGTTTAATGGAATTTTTGTCCATGGTAATGTTCTGGATGATGTTATGTTTTACGGAAGAGGTGCAGGAAAGCTTCCAACAGCCAGTGCAGTAGTGTCAGATGTGGTAGATGCAGTAAAGCATATGAATACCAATATTATGACAATCTGGGAGGAGAGAAAGAGTAAGCTGGGACAATTTGAAGAGTTTGAGAATAAATTTTTTGTCCGTATGAAAGATAAAGGTCTGGATGATGATCAGATGCTGGATATTAAAAATGCCTTTGGGAATGTGTTATATGTAAAAGCACCGGATGTAACAGATGAGCTTGCATTTATTACAGAACCGATGAGAGAGGGAGATTTCGCAGAGCATATTAAGAAATTTGAAGATGTTTACAGTGTTCTTCGTGTGGATTTTTAATATAGAATAAGAGGCAGGGAAAACAGGGATCAGGAGATTATAGGAATCTTATGGATCCGGTATGAGGAGAAAAACATGAAA
The DNA here is from genome assembly GCA_910585605.1 of uncultured Lachnospiraceae bacterium. Classification (GTDB taxonomy): domain Bacteria; phylum Bacillota; class Clostridia; order Lachnospirales; family Lachnospiraceae; genus CAG-590. The sequence goes on from CAJUFL010000016.1 coordinate 52,270, forward strand.
TATGTAATAGTTTTAGGAGACGGAATGGCAGATTATCCAATTGAACAGATCGGAGAAGAAACTGTCATAGAACACGCAGATACGCCAACTTTGGATGAACTGGCCAAAGAATCAGAAGTGGGAATGGTACTTACGGTACCGGAAGGGATGAGTCCGGGCAGTGATACGGCAAATCTTTCAGTAATTGGTTATAATCCGAAGAAGTATTATTCAGGGCGCTCTCCTTTGGAAGCTTTATCGATTGGAGTGGATATGAAACCTACTGATATTTCATTTCGCTGCAATATTGTTACCGTAAGTGAAGAGGAAGTTGTTTATGGGGATAAAGTTATTATTGACCATAGTTCTTCTGAGATTTCCACAGAAGATGCAGCAGTTTTATTAAAGGCAGTGAGTGATGTACTGGAAAAAGAATATTCTGGTTATAAATTTTATGTGGGAACCAGTTACCGTCATCTGACTATATGGGAACACGGTGAGGTGTTGCCGCTTACGCCCCCACATGATATTCTGGGAAAGAAAATCGGTGAATATCTTCCAGCGGACAATATTCTCCATGAAATGATGGAGAAAAGCTATGCTATTTTAGTAAATCATCCAATCAATATAGAAAGAAAAAAACAAGGGTTGAATCCGGCAAATTCCATATGGTTTTGGGGAGCTGGTACACGCCCTGCTCTTTCTGATTTTGAAGCCAAAAACGGAAAAAAAGGCGTTATGATATCAGCGGTGGATCTGTTAAAGGGAATTGCAGTCGGTGCAGGAATGAAAGTGATAGAAGTAGAAGGTGCTAATGGAGGTCTTCATACTAATTATGAAGGAAAAGCGATGGCTGCTGTGGAAGCACTCTGTAATGAGGATTATGACTTTGCATATATACATGTGGAAGCGCCGGATGAAATGGGGCATCAGGGAAGTCTGGAACGAAAATTGCAGGCTGTAGAAAATCTGGATAAAAAAGTGATTCGGGTGGTAAAGGATCAGTTAGAGGCAAGAGGTGAAGATTTTCGCTTATTGGTTCTGCCGGATCATCCGACACCAATCAGGCTTCGTACCCATGTGGGAGAGCCGGTGCCTTATTTACTGTATGATAGTACCAAACGGAAAGCTTCTGATTTACTTTATAATGAAAAAGATGCAAAAAAATCAGGTGTTTATATAAAAAATGGTTATGAAATGATTGACCATTTGTTTGAAAAGTAGTAACCTAGTGTAACATAAACAGGTAGGAGGAAGCGAATTAAATGTTAATCGTAAAGAAGTTTGGCGGTACTTCGGTTGCAAACAAAGAAAGAATGTATAATGTTGCAAGCAGATGTATCGAAGACTACAAAAAAGGCAATGATGTAGTTGTTGTATTATCTGCAATGGGTAAATACACGGATGAGTTAATTGATATGGCGAAGGATATGAATCCTAATCCACCAAAGCGTGAGATGGATATGCTTTATACAATTGGAGAACAGATGTCTGTTGCATTAATGGGAATGGTTATGAATAATTTAGGGGTTCCGGCTGTTTCACTGAATGCATTTCAGGTGGCGATGCATACAACTTCAGTATATGGCAATGCAAGATTAAAAAGAATTGACAGTGAAAGAATCAGACATGAATTAGACCAGCGGAAGATTGTAATTGTAACAGGCTTTCAGGGAATTAATAAATATGATGATTATACAACCTTGGGGCGCGGTGGCTCTGATACGACTGCTGTTGCATTGGCAGCAGCATTGAATGCAGATTCCTGTGAGATATATACGGATGTAGATGGTGTGTATACAGCAGATCCGCGTAAAGTTTCAAAGGCGCGTAAACTCGAGCAGATCACATATGATGAGATGTTAGAGCTTGCAACCCTTGGGGCAGGTGTGTTACACAACCGTTCAGTAGAACTTGCAAAGAAACAGGGTGTACAGTTGGTTGTTCGCTCAAGTCTTAATACTTCAGAAGGTACTGTCGTTAAGGAGGATACAAAGATGGAAAAAATGCTTGTTAGTGGAGTGGCAGCAGATAAAGATGCAGCAAGAGTAGCGTTGATTGGATTAAAGGATGAGCCTGGTGTGGCATTCCGCTTATTTAATCATTTGGCAAGACATAATATTAATGTAGATATGATTTTACAGTCAGTAGGTCGTGAAAGCACAAAGGATATTTCATTTACGGTTGCTGTTGATAATGCTGATGAGGCAGTAGAGATTATCGAAAGACATTTCCATGAATATGAGAAGATTGATGTAGAGAAAAATGTAGCGAAGGTTTCTATTGTTGGAGCGGGAATGATGAGTAATGCAGGCGTTGCTGCAAAGATGTTTGAAGCTTTATATGATGAAGGAATCAATATTAAGATGATTTCTACTTCTGAAATCAGGGTTTCCGTACTGATTGATGAAAAACATACAGAAAAAGCAATGAATGCGGTACATGATAAATTTGGATTAGGTGATAATTAATCATCGTTTTAGCAGGATTAGTAATTTTACGGTAGATAAAGAAGTTGTTTCACTAAAGTATTATGTTTTTTTAGTGTGGCAGCTTCTTTTACTTTATAAGAGATTTGAGAGGGGGAAATATATGAAGGAAGAAAATGAAAATCTAAAGTCGGAACAGAACAGAAAACAGGGCATTTATATACTTGTTTTTGGTATTCTCTGTATTGCAGGTTTTTGCTGTTATGGCTTATCGGTCTGTATTGATTCGGATTCGGGGCGGCACATGGAAGAGAAGGTCGGAAAGGGAGTTTATGGTGAAATTGAAAAACACAGCAGCACCAGAGCGGTTAAAGGTATAATTACCGGGGAAACAGAAGAAGCAGGGAGAAAAAATGTCAGAGATAAGGAAGTAAAGCCTGTATTTGCAGAAAAAGAGCAGGATGACGAAAGTGCTGTGCCTAATGAAATGGGCATAGTGGTAGTAGGCGGAAAAACGATAAGAATTCCATGTAAATATGCTGATATAAAGGACGATTTTGAGATTAGTGATTATAATATGGAGGATTTGGAAATGCCAATGGAATCTCAGGAATCTTTGGCACTGCGCTTAGTAACTGACGGAGTGGAAAATGGTGTACGGCTGCGTCTTAGGAATGATACGGAGGAAACTCTGGATCGTGTAGAGGAGGCGGACGTAGTCGGTATAGAGGTGGATGAGATTTTTTATGGGAAGGCTATGGAAGTATTATTTATTGGCAACATTAAATTGGGAACAGATATCAAGACATTAGAAGCACAATTGACAGAAATGGAATATGAAGTAGAAAAAGAAGAAGATTATACCTTGTACTATGCAGAATACAGTCAGGATGAACAATCATTTTTTTATTTTGATATCATGACATTTGAGGATAAGGTAGTGACGATTGATTTAGACTATTCACGTTATTGATTCCTGCTGGTAACGGGAGCGTTGACTTACGAACAATCAGATAAGGTATATGTATACGGATATTGATGGAGAAAAAATATGATGATTTATTATATGATATTAAATATAGGGACATTTATAATATACGGAATAGATAAAAGAAAGGCTGTTAAAAGAAAATGGAGGATTTCTGAAAGAACATTGTTAGGTGCTGCACTGTTTGGTGGAGGTTTAGGTGCACTGTTGGGAATGTATTTGTTCCGTCATAAGACGAAGCACTGGAAATTTCAGATTTTAGTACCGTGTTTTATGGTGTTGCATTTAGTGCTGTACGTGATTGCTGTCCGGCTTTTATAAATTACAGGAGAAAAAACTGAAAATTGAGGTTGACTATTTAGATATTTCCGAATATTATATTAATATCATTTAAACCGGAATTGTTCATGTGTATTTTTTTGGACAGATTCTAATTATTTATAAATGGGGAAACAGGAGGAGATTAAAATGGAAGAGAATTATTATGCGGCAGAAGAGAAAAAGGAGAGCAAAGCTTTAGAGATTTGTTCGCTGGTATTCGGAATTTTATCTATCGTATGTTGCTGTTGCTACGGTATTTTCGGTATTGTAGGTCTGGTGCTTAGTATTGTGGCATTGGCAACGGGTAAGAAGTCAGGGCTTTCAATTGCGGGATTGATTTGTTCCATCGTTGGTATCGTATTTACGATTATCTTGCTTTGGATTGGATTTAACAGTCCGGAGTATCAGCAGATGATGCAGTCCTATATGCAGGCTATCCAGTAATCTGGTTTGCACATGGTTAATATGGAAGATTAAAAATCCAAAGAAACATGAGGGAATCTTATGTCTTTGGATTTTTTTTAATTAGAATGTTTACGCAGACACTTGTTTTGTGTTATGATAAAAAATATGCTTGCAAAAAAGTATTTGTGGCGGGAATGAGTGGTTACAAATGGTAGTGTAAAGTAGATTATAAAATCTATGCGATGGGAATTGCCCGCATTAAAATCTACTTAATTCAAGGTATCACATGCAGAAAATTGCTTCGCAATGGTACGTGAGTAGATAATCAATTGCTTTGCAATTGGTTATAACAAATAGATAGACGGGCAAGCAGGCAATTAATTTGTGCGAATAACGAGCCAAGCGTAGATACTTGTATATACATTTGGCGACTATCGCATCAGACGAAGTCTGCAAAGCAAAATTGGTTACAAAGGCAGGAGGTACATAGGATGAAGAGAGAAGACTATTTGAGCTGGGATCAATATTTTATGGGGATTGCACTTTTGTCAGCGGAACGTAGCAAGGATCCCAATACACAGGTTGGAGCCTGTATTGTAGGAGCTAATAATAAAATTTTATCCGTTGGCTATAATGGTATGCCTTCCGGCTGTAATGATGATGAAATGCCATGGGGAAGGGTGGGAAAACCGTTAGAGAACAAGTATTTTTTTGTCTGTCATGCGGAGTTGAATGCAATTTTAAATTACAGCGGGGGGTCCCTGGCAGGTGCAACCTGCTATTCTACATTATTTCCCTGTAATGAATGTGCAAAGGCAATTATACAAAGCGGGATTAAGGAGATTGTATATTTATCAGATAAATACTCCGATACAGAAGCTACTGTGGCATCAAAAATGATGTTTAATATGGCGGGAGTGGCTTATCGGCCATTTGATTCAAAAAATAAAAAGATAGAGTTAGAGCTATAGTCCTTAAAATGGGACATTTTATATAATATACTAGAATTACCCTATTATGAAAGATACGGTCAGAGCCGGACATCAGTAAGAGGTAGTCTGAAAAAGAATTAAGAAAGTTAGAGGTTTTAAACAAATGGATATTGCAAAAGTAATCGCGAAGGAATTAGGAATCAAGGTAAGCCAGGTGGAAGCTACAATCAAGCTTATAGATGAAGGTTCAACAATACCTTTTATAGCGAGATACCGGAAGGAAGTTACAGGTTCCCTGAACGATGAGGTTTTGCGTGATTTATATGAGCGTCTTAATTACTTGAGAAATCTGGAGGAGCGTAAGGAGACGGTTATAGCCAGTATAGCAGAACAGGATAAATTGACAGAAGAACTGGAACAACAGATTAAGGAAGCAATGACATTAGTTGCGGTTGAGGATTTATATCGTCCTTATAAGCAAAAGAGAAGAACGAGAGCAACCATTGCGAAGGAAAAAGGATTAGAAGGGTTAGCTAATATTATTTATCTGCAAATGACAGACAAGCCTGTTGAAAAGGAAGCAGAAGCTTTTCTTTCGGAAGAAAAAGAGGTTAATACTGTAGAGGATGCAGTTGCGGGAGCTCTCGATATTATTGCGGAAAATATATCTGACGAAGCAGAATATAGAGCTTATATCAGAGAGATTACTGTGAAAGAAGGCAGGATTGTGACGTCTGCAAAGGATGCAGAAGCCAAGTCTGTCTACGAGATGTATTATGAATTTGAAGAACCGGTTAATAAGGCTGCCGGATACCGTATACTTGCAATCAATCGTGGTGAAAAGGAGAAATTTATAACCGTTAAGATAACGGCTCCAGAAGAACGTATTCTGGGTTATCTGGAAAAGAAGATTCTTACAAAAGATAATCCCTATACAACGGATTTATTGCGATCTGCAATTGAAGACAGCTATAAACGTCTGATTGCAGGAGCAATTGAGAGGGAAATCCGAAGTTCCTTAACAGAAAATGCAGAGGATGGAGCTATTGCCGTATTTGGAAAGAACTTAACACAGCTTCTTATGCAGCCTCCAATTGCCGGACAGGTAGTATTGGGATGGGATCCTGCTTTTCGAACGGGATGTAAGCTGGCAGTAGTGGATGCTACGGGAAAAGTATTAGATACGGTGGTAGTATTTCCGACGGAACCGCAAAAAAAGATTGCAGAAGCGAAGAAAACAGTACATGCATTAATCAAGAAGTATGGGATTACATTGATATCCGTTGGAAATGGTACGGCTTCAAGAGAGTCAGAGCAGGTAATTGTAGAATTATTGAAAGAGATTCCGGAAAAGGTGCAGTATATTATTGTAAACGAAGCGGGGGCTTCTGTATATTCTGCGAGTAAGCTGGCAACAGAGGAGTTTCCCAATTTTGACGTGGGTCAGCGAAGTGCGGCATCCATTGCGAGAAGATTGCAGGATCCGTTGGCGGAGCTTGTAAAAATAGACCCCAAATCCATTGGGGTGGGGCAGTATCAGCATGACATGAACCAGAAGAAGTTAGGGGAAGCACTGACCGGGGTTGTAGAAGATTGTGTAAACAAGGTTGGTGTGGATTTGAATACGGCATCGGCTTCTTTGCTGGAATATGTTTCTGGAATCACCAAAGTGATTGCGAAAAATATTGTGGCATATAGGGAAGAGAACGGTAAGTTTACAGACCGCAGGCAGCTTCTCAAAGTTGCAAAATTGGGACCGAAAGCATTTGAACAGTGTGCAGGGTTTATGCGTATACAAGGAGGGGACAATCCTTTGGATGCTACCAGTGTTCATCCGGAAAGTTATGAAGCAGCCACAGGTCTTTTGAAAAAGCTTGGCTATTCCCTCAAAGACATTACAAGTCAGGGACTTGTAGGGTTATCCCTGCTTACAAAGAACCGCACACAGCTGGCGGCAGATTTGGGAATTGGAAGTGTGACACTGGATGATATGATTAAGGAATTGGAAAAACCGGCAAGGGATCCCCGTGATGAGATGCCGAAACCGATTCTTCGTACAGATGTGCTGGAAATGAAAGATTTGACAGAAGGAATGATTTTGAAAGGGACAGTCCGTAATGTAATTGATTTTGGTGCTTTTGTTGATATCGGTGTACATCAGGATGGATTGGTACATATTTCACAGATTACGAATAAGAAATTTATTAAACATCCATTGGAAGTAATCAGTGTCGGTGATGTAGTAGAAGTGAAAGTATTAAGTGTGGATTTAGACAGAAAAAGAATCCAGTTATCTATGATTATATAAGACAGAGGATATTAACAGGCTTGATATTGGAATAGAGATATAGATTGGGAAAAGAGGCGGCAGCATGGATAAAGAGAAGATTACATTTTCGGTGCAGATGACAGCTAAAGAAGTTTATATGTTTACAATGTATCATGTGTATCATGGTTTTTCGGGTATACTGGGATTATGTCTTTCTCTGGTAGCATTAATGAATCTGGTTCTTTCTTTTGATTCTTTGTCAGATCAGAATAAGACTATTTTGACTTTTGTGGCAGCCTGGTTTACGATTTTAGAGCCGATCAGGATGTTCTTTCGTGCCAGAAAACAGGTCAAAAGAACAAAAGCATACAGCCAGCCGTTAAATTATGTTCTGGATGAAGAAGGGATTACGGTTTCGCAGGATGGTGAAAGCCAGACGATTGCATGGGGAAATCTGGCTAAAATTGTAAAAACGAAATCTCAGTATTTCTTTTACAGTAGTAAAATTCATGCTTTCATATTTCCGAAAAAAGATATAGGGACACAGTGTGAAGCATTGGACAAATTGGTAATTCAATGTACAAAGAATACAAATGTAAAGCGGAAAGGTTCTTTTCCCAGATATATAGATTGATATTAATAGAGGTATGATATGGAATATGATAGTTTTAACTCAGATGACACATATAATGTTGCGAAGGTGCTTGGTGAAAGTGCAAGAGCAGGAGACGTGATCTGCCTGATAGGGGATCTGGGGGTTGGCAAAACGCTTTTTTCACAGGGATTCGCAAAAGGACTTGAGATTGAAGAGAGTGTAAGTAGTCCAACTTTTACCATTGTACAGCAATATGATGAGGGAAGACTGCCGTTATACCATTTTGATGTTTATAGGATTGAAGATTTAGATGAGATGGAAGAGGTCGGCTTTGTGGATATGCTGTATGGGGACGGGGTGTGCCTGATTGAATGGGCAGACCTGATTTCTGATATTTTGCCGGAACATTATACAAGGGTGACGATAAATAAGAACTTGGATAGAGGATTTGATTATCGGAGTATTCAGATAGAAAATATATAATGAAGGGATTTTGTATGAAAATTTTAGCAGTAGATAGTTCGGGATTAGTAGCTTCAGTGGCAGTGTTGGAGGATGACAGCCTGGTTGCAGAATATACAGTGAATTATAAGAAAACGCATTCACAGACACTTTTGCCGATGTTAGATGAGATTATAAAAATGACGGATACGGATTTGAATGCAATAGATGTAATTGCAGTTGCAAAAGGTCCCGGTTCTTTTACGGGGTTAAGAATAGGTGCGGCTACTGTAAAAGGACTTGGTTTTGCTCTGGATAAGCCTGTGATTGGAATCCCGACAGTGGAAGGTCTGGCAATGAATCTCTATGGTACAGCTGCGTTGATTTGCCCATTGATGGATGCCAGACGTAATCAGGTCTATACGGGGATTTACAGATTCCAAAAGGGGAAACTGCAAATTGTAAAAGAGCAGATTGCAACAGGAATTGAAGATATTATAGAGGCATTGAATTTAATTGGAGAAGAAGTGATTTTTCTTGGTGACGGAGTGCCAGTTTATCGGGATATTATACAGGAAAAGATACAGGTTTCCTATACCTTTGCACCTGCACATGTAAATAAACAGCGGGCCGCAGCGGTAGGGGTCCGGGCATTTGATTATTGGGAACAGAAAGCATATGTAAATGCAGATGAATTTAAACCAGATTATATAAGATTGTCGCAGGCAGAGCGGGAACGCCTGGAAAAAGAGAAAAAGGATAATATCTGATATGATAGAACTGATACCCTTAAAATTGCAATACTGTGAAGAGGTTGCTGATATTGCAAAGGAGAATCTTCCTGAGGCATGGTCATTAAGCGGAATACAGGATGTTCTTCAATATGATGATAATATATATTATGTAGCAAAGCAGACTGATAAAGGGGAAATTGTTGGATTTGCAGGGATTATGCTGATTGTGGATGAGGCAGAATTGTTGAATATAGCAGTCAGAAAGGATTATCAGGGACAGGGGATCGGACAACTTCTTTTGAAAAAAGTAATTGAGGAAGGGCAAGCAAGGGGAGCAGGAAGAATGTTGCTGGAAGTAAGAAGAAGTAATATACCAGCAATAAAATTATATTATAAGAATCTGTTTTCTGTATTGGGAGAAAGGAAGAATTACTATAGTAACCCGACAGAGGACGCCATCATATTAGAAAAGAAATTAAACAAAACTAATAATTCTATATAAAAATGAACATTTTTTTCCACTGGATTTTATGTTTAATTTAGGCTACCATGATAGTACAGAGCAGACTGTCTAATTTAATCAGGAAGAGAGAAAACACATTATATTCATATAAGTATGGAGGATATCATGGAAAAGATTTTTTGTAATGCATGTGGAAAAGAACTAAAGGTGGATAATGGAATACCAAAGGAAGATTTTATCCGTATTTGCAAGTCATGGGGATATTTTTCAAAAAAAGATGGAATCACACAGGAGTTTACGATTTGTGAAGAGTGTGTAGAAAAGTTAGAAGGAGAATTTATACTGCCCTTCAAACAATATGAAACGATAGAAATGCTGTAGAGATAGAAAGAGGGAATTGGATGATAGATGTATGTCTGCTTGGAACGGGAGGAATGATGCCATTGCCATATCGTGCGTTAACATCATTGATGGTACGGTATAATGGAATGACTGTGTTAATTGATTGTGGAGAGGGAACCCAGGTTTCCATCAAACAGCAGGGGTGGAGTGTAAAGCCTATAGATGTGATTTGTTTTACACATTTTCACGCAGACCATATCAGTGGTCTGCCGGGTTTGCTGCTTACATTAGGAAATGCGGAACGTACGGAGCCGATTACGATGATTGGTCCCAAACGTTTGGAAAAGATAGTGAATGCATTGAGAATGATAGCACCAGAGCTTCCGTTTCCTATTCGTTTTATAGAATTGGAAAAAGAGGAAGAGAGCTATGTGTTCAACGGATTGAGAATTAACGCATTTAAAGTGAATCATAATATTGCATGCTATGGATATAGTTTGGAATTGGATCGTGCGGGTAAATTTGATGTTACAAAAGCAAAAGAATTAGAAATTCCGTTATCTTTTTGGAGCAGGCTGCAAAAAGGGGAAACAGTGGAGACAGAAGCAGGAGTTTTTTCACCGGACATGGTTTTAGGTGAGCCAAGGAAAGGAATTAAAATTACGTATTGTACGGATTCCAGACCTATGGAAAGGATTGTAAATAATGCCAGAGGGTCTGATTTGTTTATATGTGAGGGTATGTATGGGGAACCGGAAAAAGAGGCAAAAGCAAAAGAATATAAGCATATGACGTTTTATGAAGCGGCCGGGATGGCCAAAGAAGCACAAGTAAAAGAAATGTGGCTGACCCATTATTCGCCTTCTCTGGTCAGACCACAGGAATATGAGGAGAAGGTTCGGGAAATATTTCCACATACGATAATAGCAAAAGACAGAAGGACGACTACATTGTTATTTGAGGAGGGATAGTATGAAAAAGCTGGGGACAAAAGGGTTTACATTAATTGTAGTGTTTCTTGTAATCGCAGGTTTGGGATATTATATTCATTTGAATAATAAATCTTCAAGCCGTCGTGATGTTTCAAAAAAGACGGAAAAGGATATCCTTTTGGATTATGATTTTGAAAATGATTATCCTAAGACTGTTCGTGAAACGGTTAAACTGCATTGCAGATACTTGAAAAGTGCATACAGCGGTGAATTTACGGAAGACGAACTCTTTAAAGTAAATCAGCAGATGAGAAATTTATTTGATGATGAACTATTGGAATTTAATACTTCTGAAATGCAGCTGCAAAATTTGAAAGATGAAATAAAGCTCTATGAAGACAGTAAATGGAAATTTGTTAGTTATTCACTTGCAGAAGCGAGTCAGGTGGAGAATAATACAGAAGATGGAAAAGAATATGCCAAAATAAAGGTTACTATTATATTAAATATGGAATCTTCCAGGGTATCAACTGATGAAGAATATATCCTTCGCAAGGATGGAGAAGGATATTGGAAGATAATGGGCTGGCAGGTTGTGAAGAACAAGGAAGCAGAAAATGAAGGAGAGGCAAAATAGATGAAAGAGGATACCTATATATTAGCGATTGAATCCTCCTGTGATGAGACGGCGGCGGCAGTTATTAAAAATGGAAGGGAGGTTTGTTCTAATATTATTTTTTCACAGATAGAACTGCATAAGCTGTATGGCGGTGTGGTTCCGGAAATTGCATCCAGAAAACATATTGAAAAAATAAATCAGGTAATCAAAGAGGCTCTTGTAGGAGCATCTTTAAGGCTAGAAGAAGTAGATGCAGTAGCGGTTACTTATGGTCCAGGACTGGTTGGAGCCCTTCTTGTTGGTGTGGCAGAGGCAAAAGCGATTGCGTATGCTGCCGGAAAACCGTTGGTAGGAGTTCATCATATTGAAGGTCATATAGCGGCTAACTATATCGAACATGAGGATTTGGAGCCGCCTTTTTTATGTCTTGTGGTTTCCGGTGGTCATACTCATCTTGTGAAGGTACTGGACTATGATAAATTTGAGATTGTCGGAAGGACCAGAGATGATGCGGCAGGGGAAGCATTCGACAAAGTGGCTAGGGCATTAGGATTGGGATATCCGGGTGGTCCTAAGGTTGATGCATTGGCAAAGGAAGGCAATAAAGAAGCGATTGTTTTTCCGAGAGCTAAGGTAGAAGGGAATGAATATGATTTTAGCTTCAGTGGTTTGAAATCAGCAGTCCTCAATTATTTAAACAAGTGTGAAATGCAGCGGATAGAGGTGAATCGTGCAGATGTAGCGGCGTCTTTCCAATATGCGGTGATTGATGTATTGACAACACATGCAATTCATGCGGCAAAACAGATGGGGATAACGAAGCTGGCACTTGCAGGCGGTGTGGCATCAAATTCATCCCTGCGTGAGAACCTTCAAAAGGCATGTAAGGGGGAAGGGGTTCATTTATATTATCCATCTCCGATATATTGTACCGATAATGCGGCGATGATCGGGGCAGCAGGATTTTATGCGTATCAAAGTGGAGTACGGCATGGTCTTGATTTAAATGCAGTTCCTAATCTGAAAATAGGACAAAAAATATGAGGGAAATGATATGAATGGCAAACATATAACGGCAATAGTGCTGGCAGCGGGAAAAGGCAGCAGGATGTGTTCAAAGACACCGAAACAGTATCTGGAATTATGTGGGAAACCCATATTATATTATTCTTTAAAAAGATTTGAAGAAAGTTCGGTAAATGATATTATTCTGGTTACCGGCAAAGAAGATATTACATATTGTAAAGAAAATATTGTAGAAAAATATCAACTGCGTAAAATAAGACAAATTGTTGAAGGTGGAACACAAAGGTATTGGTCTGTGAGGAATGGATTAAATGCAATCATTAGTACGGATTATGTATTGATTCACGACGCTGCAAGACCGTGCCTGACGGTAAAGTCGATTGAACAATCTATTGTAGAGGTGATGAAATCAGGTGCATGCACGCTAGGTGTACCGGTTAAGGATACAATTAAAGTTGTGGATGAATCCTGTATGGGAATTGCAACTCCTCCTCGGGAGTATTTGTGGCAGGTACAGACACCACAGAGTTTTTGTTATGAAGATATTATGAAAGCCTATCGCCGAATGGAACAGGAAATGAATACGGATATTACAGATGATACAATGATTATGGAGAGATATCTTAACAAAAAAACGAAATTAATCTTGGGTGATTATCGTAATATAAAAGTAACAACTCCAGAGGATTTATTAATGGCTGAAATTTTTTTGTAAAAAAGTAAAAAAAGATGTTGACATAGGTCAAAGTTGGTGTTAATATAGTCAATGTCGCTGACGAAAGGAAATCGTCAGAAGCACGGAGAGGTATCGAAGTGGTCATAACGAGGCGGTCTTGAAAACCGTTTGTCCGCAAGGGCACGTGGGTTCGAATCCCACCCTCTCCGCTGTTCTTAAAATTCATATTAAGAACGATATTACTTGCGGCTTGGAGAAGTACCCAAGCGGCTGAAGGGGCTCCCCTGGAAAGGGAGTAGGTCGTTAATAGCGGCGCGAGGGTTCAAATCCCTCCTTCTCCGTTTAGTAACCTGGCGCAAGGAAAGAACAATGAAAACTGAATGAAGAATGAACAACAAAACAACCCTGAAAA
>CAJUFL010000017.1 GCA_910585605.1 uncultured Lachnospiraceae bacterium
TTTATTGAATTTTCAAGGCGCATAGGCACTTATTCAAGTGCGAAGTTTGAGTTATAATATGTATAGCTTGTTTCTCCATCTATAAATACATTGTCAACTGTTGTATTTGCATATTCTGGAACCATCATACGAAATCCATGTTCAAATCCACACTTAATCGTAGCATCTATACAATAGTCCGTTTGAAGTCCCACTACAATGATGTCGCTTTCCTCTTTATTTTTGAGATATTCCAATAAACCAGTTCCTTTAAAAGCACTATTTACATTTTTGTCAAATATCTGCTCTCCGTTTATTGGTCTAAATTCATCATATATTTCAAATCCTTCCTGCCCTTTCGTTAATTCACAGCCAGGTCCATCATCATGGCGGACATAAATCACTTCTATTTTATTCTTTCGGGCTGTTTTAATCAGTAATTTTACATTAGCTGTAAATTTTTCAAATTGATATAGCTTTTCATTCGTAATTGCCTTTTGTGCATCAACTACTAATAAGACCATTTCTGTTCCTTTCTATTTCTGTCAGTTTATTTCCACGAGCAATGTGCCAAGTGCCGTGCCTGCAAATTATTTGACTTTCTCAGGCATTGAGTCTGGCAAGTGCCTTTTACTTTTTGTGCCAATTATAAAATTCTTTTAACTCTGCCTTTCGCTCCTCTGGCAGCAATGTCTTTTTCATATTCTGAATGGCTCCTTCCAATGCCAGTAGTCTGTGAATACAGGCAGATGGATCATTTTCTTGTATTTTTAACCATGCCTGTTCTGCCCCCACCTCTTTTAACTCATCATATGTATGGATACCAGCTTCATTTAATTGCCGTTCTACTTCTTTTCCGATATTTGGTAATTGAGACAATTCACCCATTATCATATCTCCTCAGCATAAAATATCATGATTCATCAATGTCTTTTTAGTGCACTCCCGCCAGAATATCAGTCAAACTGTACTTTCCAGTCTTTATCCTGATAGGCTTTAAAACACATCGCAATCTGCTCCTGATTACATTTTTCCTCTGCTAAAAGAGGTAACTCATCTAATGCAAAATAATCATATCCTGTTGTTTCTATATTTTCTGAAAAAGAGCCGCCAATTACATTGCAGAGCGAAAAAATTTTACAAACCCCATATGCGTAGACTGGAACGTTGTGTTTGTTTCTGTCCTGTATGGCAATGATCCGCTCCAATTCTACTTTAAGCCCTGCTTCTTCCCGTACTTCTTTAATGGTATTGGATGCAACGGATTCTAAAACATCTACCCAGCCTCCGGGCATGGACCATGTACCGTTCTTTTCATGTACCAGCAGGATTTTATCCCCTTTAAATATAGCAGCACGGGTATCCAGTTTTGGTGTCTGGTATCCTTCTTCATTACAAAATAACGTTTTTACTTTATCCACAGGGATATCTGTTTTATAGCTTAACATTTCTGCTGAAATATTCCGTAACTGTTCATATCTTTCTATTTCGTAATCGTTTTGGGCATAAGCCAGCCCGCATTGTGCAATGCTTTGTAATTCTATTGCCCAATTTAACCATGGCTCTTTTAATAATGATTCTTTTTCCATTTTTTCCTCCATCTGTCCGCCTTGCCTTTTTATGCCGCCATAGAAATAATATCATACATTTCCGTTTTTTTCCATGAAAAGAAACTTGAATTCTATCTTTTAACCTTTGCTGATTGTCTTTTCTCTGTTGTTTATGTCCAATCCTTTTTTTGGTATAAAAATAACCATACAAAAGCCCCGTCAGACAACGGGGCAATTCTGTTAATATTGTTTTAACTATTCTGTAATAACCAGATTGAATCACAAAATATTAAGTCAATTCTTAAAACTGTGAATTGGAGCCGGAATCCTGCCGCCCCGGTTGATAAATGCATCACAGCTGTATTCGTTGACCTTCATAATCGGAGCATACCCTAAAAGTCCTCCAAATTCTACTGTGTCACCCGCTTTTTTACCCACTGCCGGAATAATGCGGACTGCTGTTGTCTTCTGGTTTACCATACCGATTGCCATTTCATCTGCTATGATACCGGAAATCGTCGTTGCCTTCGTATCTCCCGGTATGGCAATCATATCAAGACCTACAGAACAGACGCAGGTCATCGCTTCTAACTTTTCCAGAGTAAGGGCACCGCATGCAGCCGCATCGATCATTCTCTGATCTTCAGAAACCGGAATAAATGCACCGCTGAGACCGCCTACATAAGAAGATGCCATTACGCCGCCTTTTTTTACCTGATCATTTAAGAGGGCAAGGGCTGCTGTTGTTCCGGGGGCTCCGGCATATTCCAGACCAATCTCCTCTAAAATCTCACCTACACTGTCTCCTACTGCCGGTGTCGGTGCAAGGGATAAATCTATGATTCCAAAAGGTACGCCCAGCCGTTTAGACGCCTCCTTAGCAACCAGCTGACCTACACGGGTTACCTTAAATGCTGTCTTTTTAATCGTCTCACAAAGTATCTCAAAATTTGCGCCGCGTACCTGTTCCAGGGCACGTTTTACCACTCCCGGTCCGGATACTCCCACATTGATGATACGGTCAGCTTCTGTTACTCCATGAAAAGCTCCCGCCATAAACGGATTATCGTCCGGTGCATTACAAAATACCACAAATTTAGCAGGACCGATACAGTCCCGGTCGGCGGTCAGTTGGGCACTTTCTTTCACAATCTCACCAATCAGCTTTACGGCATCCATATTGATACCGGTTTTGGTAGAGCCTACATTGACGCTGCTGCATACAAAATCTGTTACGCTGAGTGCTTCGGGAATGGAACGGATCAGCATTTCATCATATGGTGTCATTCCTTTAGAAACCAGTGCAGAATACCCTCCGATAAAATTAACGCCCACTTTCTTTGCAGCTTCATCCAACGTCTTTGCAATCTTTACATAATCACCACTGGACTTACAGCAGGCACTTCCAATCATGGCAATGGGAGTAAGTGAAATCCGTTTGTTGACGATAGGAATTCCAAATTCCATCTCCAATTCCTTACCTACCTTTACCAAATCCCTGGCAGATGTCGTAATCTTTTCATACACATAATCGCAGGTTGCTTTTAAATCTTCTGATATGCAGTCTAACAGGGAAATCCCCATGGTGATGGTACGGACGTCCAAATTCTCCTCATGAATCATTGCATTTGTTTCCATTACTTCATTTATATTGATCATTTTTTTCCCTCTTCTTCTATAATCTATGCATCATATCAAAAATTTCTTCCTGCTGCAGGGTAATCGTAACACCGATTTCATCCCCAATCTGTTTAAGTTCTGAAGCAATCGTAGCAAAATCCTTATGAGAATCCTGAATATTTACAATCATGATCATGTTAAACCAGTCTGACACAATGGTCTGTGCAATATCCAAAATATTGATCTGATTGCCCGCAAGATATTTACAGACATTGAAAATAATTCCTACTTTGTCTTTTCCTACTACTGAAATTACTGTTTTTTTCATTATTATATTCTCCTATTTCTCTTTATTTGTTTGATCATGTTCCCGCCTTTTGGTTTCGTCTATTATATCTTCTATCCATCCATACACTCCTACCGCTAAAATAAACCCTATTGCAAAGTAAAAAAATCTATACAAAATCCCTGTATTACCATCCATAAATGCACAAATAAAAAACATAATACTGAGCATTCCGCCAAATAAAACGTCACCAGCCATTTTTATCCTATTCCTGCTTGTACCACTCTTTGCTTTCTGTTCCCGTTCCGATATCACCTGATAAACATTTTTAACAGATTTTACACTAAATATAATATTTCGGATTCCCCAAATAGTCAAAATGATTCCACATACTATCACAAAACTAAAGAACACATACAAAAATATTCCGTTTGATTCAGGTAAAATATTGATAACCACTAAACCGCCGACACCAGTAAGTATCATAGAAAATCCAGTAAAAGGATTGCCAAATATCCTGCTTAATTTCAACCGCTTCCTGGTATGCAACACATCCTTTGCCTTATCAGTTAGAAGCTCCTCTACTTCCGTATCAGAATATCCCATGACCGCATTCTTAACCTCTGTGATAAAGTCAACAAATTCTTCCGCTTTTTCCCTGTCATAATGCTCGTCTGCCATCTGTCCTCCTTTGCAGCTAAATACCTAAATAAACAACAGCCATCAGCATTCTATCAATGTGGAACACTGTTCACGGCTTGCCACCATCATATTAAAATCCCGGTAATCCATACTATATGCATTGCCGAAAAGCTCTGCTTTTACGGCTTCAAACGCAAGCTCCGGGTAATTGTTTTCTTTGCTTAGATGTCCCAGATAAATGCCTTTGATATGGTCATTTAACAACGCCCTCACAAGCTGTCCGCCCCGCTCATTGGATAAATGCCCTTGTTTTCCCAAAATACGCTGTTTTAACTGATATGGGTAAGGTCCCACTTCCAACATTCGGATATCATGGTTTGCTTCAATCAGCATGGCATCCGCCCCGGAAAGGGAATCTACTATATGTTCATCAAAATCACCTAAATCTGTTGCAACAGATACCTTTTTTTCCCCGTCTGTTACCGTATAGCAGACGGGATCTGCTGCATCATGCCAGGTACTCACCGGTTTTACCCACAAATCTTCTATCTGGAAACTCTCTTCCGGATTCACTCCGTGAAACAGGGAAAAGTCTACCTTTCCAAGACTTTTGTACCGGCTGACTGCTTCTAAAGTTCTGCTGGTTCCATAAACAGGCGTCCCATATTTTCTTAAAAATACGCCCAGTCCGCCTATATGGTCAGAATGTTCATGGGTTACTAAAATCCCGTCCAGTTCTTCCGGTTTCACATCAATACTATGTAATGCCGCCACTACCTTTTTGGTGCTGACGCCTACGTCAATTAACAGGTGGGTATGATCAGAACCCACATAGATGCTGTTTCCACTGCTCCCACTATATAAACTGCATAATCTCATCTCTTTACCATATCCTTACTAAAACTATCCTTTTTATCCAAACTCTAGTATTATATCATGTATGCAATCTACCATCAAGTTTATAATGAAAACTTCAGTGCAAATTCACCAGATTTTTAATATCATTCTGTAAAGATTAAAAACGCCACTTAATGCAAAGTGACGTTTTTTCTGATATATCTCATTGTTCTTCCCATTATCCAATGGAAACAACTTATTCATTTGACTTTCATCATAATTAATGTATTACAATATCCGTATTAACGCGGCCAGCCTGTGACAATAACCTTGTCCTTGTCATAATTCAAGGATTCCAACTCTGTACAGTTTGTTACATCAAGGCTGATCAGCTGGTTCCTCACACAATACAAGTACATCAGAGCCGTATTGTTGCTCACATCAAGGCTGGTCAGCTGATTGCCACTGCAAGACAACTCTGTCAATATCGTATTGCTGCTCACATCAAGGCTGGTCAGTTGATTGCCACTGCAAGACAACTCTGTCAATACCGTATTGTTGCTCACATCAAGACTGGTCAATGGAGTGTTATTACAAGACAAGCGTTCTAGTACCGTATTTTTACTCACATCAAGGCTGGTCAGCTCGTTGCCATCACAATTCAAGTATGTCAGTGCCGTATTTTTACTCACATCAAGGCTGGTCAGCCCGTTGCCACCGCAACACAAGTATGTCAGTGCCGTATTGTTGCTCACATCAAGGCTAGTCAGCTGGTTAACACCGCAATTCAAGTATGTCAGTGCCGTATTGTTGCTTACATCCAGACTGGTCAATAGGGTGTTATTACAAGACAAGCGTTCTAGTACCGTATTTTTACTCACATCAAGGCTGGTCAGCTCGTTGCCATCACAATTCAAGTATGTCAGTGCCGTATTTTTACTCACATCAAGGCTGGTCAGCTGATTGTCACTGCAAGACAACTCTGTCAATACCGTATTTTTACTCACATCAAGGCTAGTCAGCTGGTTAACACCGCAATACAATTCTGTCAGTGCCATATTGTTGCTCACATCAAGACTGGTCAGCCGATTGTAATCGCACCCCAAGTGTGTCAATGCGGTATTTTTACTCACATCAAGACTGGTCAGCCGATTGTCCCCACAACTCAAGTATGTCAGCGCTGTATTGTTGCTCACATCAAGGCTGGTTAACTGGGTACCACCGCAAGACAAGTGTCTTAAAGCAGTTAAGCCCTCAAGCGAAAGAGCACCCTCTAAGGAGCTAGAATTCCAACTAATACTAGTCAATCGTCCACTAATCCAAACATAAGCAGTATTATCTAAGTCTGTAGGTATATTAGCACCTAATGCATTTTGCTCATTAATAATCTTATTCAAGATTGCTACATCAGAAGCTTCTTTTTCTAGTGTCAACTGGTTGCCTGTATGATTCAAGTATGTCAATGCCGTACATCCACTCACATCCAGATTGGTCAGCTGGTTGTCCCTGCAATCCAAGTGTTTCAGTGCCGTACATCCACTCACATCCAGGTTAGTCAGCTGGTTGCCACTGCAAACCAAGACTGTCAGTGCCGTTAATTTTCCTAAGGAAAGTGTTCCCTGTAATCCATAGCCATCATCAGACCAACCAATAACCGTCAACCGTCCGGTTTTCTGATCCCAAGTATAGGCAGAAGCATCTAAATCTTCTGGTACATGGGCACCTGCAGCATTCTGCGTTTTTATAATCTCCTGCAATGCCGCCACATCAGAAGCATCCTTCTCTACCGGAGCTGGCTTTCCCGGAGCCGGATTTTCTGGTGTCTTATCCTCAGTGGTCGGATTTTCTGTGGTTTTATCCTCGGTGGTTTGTTTTTCTGTCGTCTTATCCTCCGTGGTTGTGGCTTCCGAAGTGCCCTCTTCCTTCTCCTTCACCGTTACCTTATAGGCTGCCTTCTTGCCGCTGCCATCTGCTGCTATTACCGTTATCGTTGCGGTTCCGTCACCGACTGCTGTTACTGTTCCGTTTTTTACGGTTGCAACTTTTGTATCAGAAGATTTCCATCCGACCATCTTCTTGCCGCCCTTGCTGGTTTTAACGGTTGCTTTCAGTTTTACCGTGTCGCCAATTGCAAGTGTACCAGAGGTCTGGTCCAATGTGATGCCTGTTACTTTGCCCTTTACCACCTTGACCATTACAGCTGCCTTTTTCTTACTGTTCTTTTTGGAAGTTACGGTAATTTTGGCAGAGCCTTCCTTCACACCCTTAATTACTCCGCTGCCGGTAACCGTGGCTACCTTTTTGTTGGAGCTTTGATAGGTGACCTTTCTGTTTACTTTATTGTCCGGCGTCACGGTTACTGTCGTCTTTAAGTTTACTTTTTTCCCTTTTGCAAGATAAATTGTTTTGCTGCCGTTCAGGGAGCTGACAGATGTCACTTTCGTCACCTTTACCTTTTTCGATACCGCCTGCACATTGCCTGGTATAGCCAGCAAACTGAACAGGAGCACTAAAACCATGATCAGTGCACTTCTTTTTTTTCGTACTTTCATTCCTTGCCCTCCTCATCTTTATATATTTCTGTTACTTTATATCATATATTATAGTGTTTGGCTGGCACATTTGTCAATTTCTGTTGTTTCTTGACCAGCCCTAAAAGTTAAACCTATTTATTAATCACCTATATGTCCTTTAAGGATTTTACCTTACGGATACTGATTTTATCATCTATTCCTACAGTTCCACACAAAAGCGGAGAAGCTGGGTCATAAAGTCGGCTGTTTTTTAAGACGCTTTGTGTCCCTGTATTGGCATAACAGTATCTACACCCATTCGGGCAGGTATGATAGGTGCCAATATCTATACTTTCCATACAGCCACAGGACTCTCTTTGGTTTTTATCTTTGCATGCCTTGATTTTACACCCGATTATCTCTTCAATCAAGTATCTGTCAATACAACAGTTATGCTCGATTCCGCACATGGACAGGTTTATTGTCTCAGCACAGCTTGCCACTGTTATGCCATTTGCCTTTGCAATTTCGGCAAGCTCCTTCGAAAATGCTGTAAGCTTTGCAGTCTCTGGCTCATATACATTTAGCTGCTGCATGTTTTTCTTAATTCTGGCATAGGAATCCACAAAACTGATGACACATTTTCTAGTAAAACCATTTAGGGCAGATGCGATCTGACCAAATGCCTTTATGTGATATTCTGGTGTATATGTATTATTAAACAAAATAGGGTCATACCGCCATATCACGTTCCTGCTTCCGATTTTATCCGATAGTTTCTGAAATATATTTATCATGATATCTCTTTTATGGGGAACATTCATCTCTATGTCTTTGCCGTACCCTGTCAGCGTAAACTGAAAATAATATGGATATGCTGAAATCTCTGGCAGACGTTCCATCATCGGCTCTGGATTTTTAGTCCAGAAAACAATACAGTCCACTACCTCCGGTGATAAATCAATTTTACTGATCTGATGCATATTGACGGGATTGCGGACATAGACAAATCCTTCTTTGAGTCTGTTATAAAACCATTCTGAATAATAGTTGGGAATATCCGTTCTCCTGCTTACGCTTAAAATCATGATTTTTCTCCTTTTGATAGTTCTTCGTGCTATTTGGGAAATAGGATACCCTTATTATTCCCACTTTTTTACAGCATCTAAATAGTATTGTATCAGATTCGGTTTTGACAGCTTATTAATCTCTATATTTTCTGCCTTTTCATCCTTTCCAAAGGAAAACAGGCAATTCACATTATCATTACTCAGATATCTGGTATCTGCAATAATGTCAAAATGGTCATCCAGTTCTTTCTTAGATGCCATGTTAAACCCCCAGTCACCAAAAGCCGGCACCTGTAAATGGTATGGCTTAACATAAAAGCCTTCACTATTTAACGTTTCATAAATACACCAGAATGCTTTTGCTGCATAGTATGGGCTTGTGGACTGAACTGTTAAGATTCCATCCTCTGTCAGGGCATTTTTACATAAGCGGTAAAAAATATTGGTATACAGCTTATTTAAGGATTCATTATTGGGATCTGGCAAATCCACTAAAATAACATCATACTGTTCCTTGTTTTCCTCAAGATATTTATAAGCATCCTGATTCACAATGATAAGCCGGTCACTGTCTAAAGAATGTTCATTTAACGCCGTGATATTCGCATTCTCCTTACAAAGCTTAATCATATCTTCGTCCAAATCTACCAGCGTAATTTGTGTCTTTTTGTATTTTAAAAGCTCCCTGACAGCCAGCCCATCTCCTCCTCCAAGCACCAGCACCTTATCCTTTTTTACCGCCTTTGACATCGGAATATGTACCAGTGCTTCGTGATAACGGTATTCGTCCAGTGAACTAAACTGCACATTTCCATCAATATATAACCGCAGATCATCCATGTGCTTTGTCATAACAATTTTCTGGTATTTTGTCTGTTTGGATAAAATCACATGATCCCGATAAAGCCCTCCCTCAATATATGTAGAAATATTTTCTGAAAAGAGCATGCCAAGAAGCATGACCACAAACAGGGCGGCTGTTATAAGCTTAAACCATTTTACCTTTTGAATCCGTTCCTCATATTTATAAATAATCAGCATCGCTGCCATGATATTCATAAATCCTGTCAAAAACGCAGTAGCAAAATATCCAAGCTGCGGCAGCAGAAACAATGGAAATGCAATAGAACCAACCAGACCACCTATATAGTCAAAGCTGAAAATAGAAGAAAGGGTTACCCTTAAATTTTCCTCATCCTCCTCAATAATCCTTGTTAGCAGGGGAATCTCCACTCCCACAAACGTTCCAATGATGATAATTTCAAAATACATGACAATCTGATATGTCTCAAGATACAAGTTTGCCAAAAACAACAAAAGAGCACTGATTCCGCCAATCATCCCTACACCAATTTCAATGATAACAAACCAGTTAAACAGATTCCTCTTCATATATTTTGACAGAAAAGACCCCAGTCCCATTGCAGACATATAAAGTCCAATCGTAATAGAATACTGCAATGTAGAATCTCCCACCAGATAGGAGCTTACTGCACTTATAATCAATTCATAACAAATAGAACACCCTGAAATAATCAGGGTGGTCAGCATCAAAAGTCTGTAATTTTTCATCTAATAAATCACTCCACTAATCACAATCGCCAAACCGACGAAGATACCAAATACCACAATACCAGCTGCTGTATTCCCATTGCCAATCTCTTCATTCAGATTATACTTTTTATTAAAGAGACTTACAAGCAGATATCCCACGATAAAGCAGACGATACCAATTACAAAATATAGCGTACTGCTGATTACTCCCTGCACCAGAGATTCCTCAGCCACCTCAGACACTGGTGTTATAATCGCTGACTTTAGAATGATACCAATTCCGATAAAGGAGCCTGCACTTAACCAGCCAACCGCAGTGTTTCCCTTTTTTATCTCTGTCGGAAAATGACAAGGCACAATCAGGTCAATCAAAAAATTACCCAGCAGCATCAGTATAATACCCAGTAACGAATAAATTCCCACATTCATCAAATCATATAAAATCTCCATATTCCATTCTCCTCTTCGTTCATTTTATTATATCTAAATAATTGAGAAACTCTGTTTTCGATGACATCTTTTGTATAATAAAAACCACTACTGTTATAATGTGCCTGACCTCTTATACTCTTTGATGACATCTATTGTACAATAAAGACAAATCTACAACAGCGCTTCCTCTGTTAATTGTTTGCCGCAATGCTAAAACTAAAAACACCTGCTTACTTGCCGCTGCTTAATCCGCCCCCGGACGAAGTACGTGAACCAACACTTGCCTGCCTTACACTGGAAGAATAGCTGCTATAAGCATCGTTATAATTACTGCTTACTGCCGTATCATCAAAAGAAGCATACGGAGAGGTGTATTTCCCATAGCTTCCTGCATCGGAATGATATCCCCTGGAATAGTAATATCTGCGGTAATATCTATGCGTATGGTGTCCTGCATGATACAGACTATTGTCATTTGTATAAGCATACTTTCGCGAGGAGATTTGAATCATGGTTTCATTTTCTTCCGATACATATACAAGGCAGTACTCTTTATCCGTCAAAATTGCCACACTGTTATCTCCATCCTCCGTATTCTGTTGCACATCCTGTGTATCTCCTTCAATTCCGTTAATAATATCTTTTACTGCCGTATCTAAATTCACTGTCGTCTTATATACGTCCGCATCCTGCTTCAGATTTCCTGTAATTGAGGTTACATAGGTGTAATTTGCCGACTTTTTTAAATATTTTGCAATGGAATGAGACTGGAATGATATATTAAACTCTGCTTTTATAGACAATAAAATCGCGATGATAAACACTGCCCAGACTGCAATATTTATTACAGTATTACTTGCCTGGCTCTTTTCAACATTACCCTGTTTGAAAGATGAACGGTACGATTCATTCCCATCATAGATACGGATTTCATCCAAATCAAGATAATAGCCTACTGAGGTTTCCTCTCCATAATCATCCCAGAATTCTGTTGATATAATTTTTTCCTCGGTAGAATCCTCATATTCCTTAAACCTTGCCCTGTCTCCAACCGCTACGTCGACGTTTCCCCATACGCCAATAACCTCTTCCTCGCCGCTGTCCACCTCATGATAGCCTGACGTTGACACATTCGACACCACCTGCGATATGGAATATTCTTTATAAACGGAATCGTAGCTCAGCCATCTCTCGTACCGAGGGGCATCCTTTGATTCCATCCGATATTCAAACCAGCAGCAGTTATCACTTAAATTTTTATAATGAATCTTTCCGATAATATGATAGACCCTGCCATCTACTAAAAGCGTATCACCAACTGAATATTCCAAGTCTACTCCCTCCCCTCTATGTCCCGTTCAAATTTTCTGGCGACAGATGTCTTTGCGTTAAATGCAGCTTTAAGCTTCTCTGCCAGTACATCCGGCAGTACCTCATTACAGGAAAAGATATCTACTGCCGCATATCCATGCTCAGGCCAGGTATGTATGGAAAAATGGGAAGTTGTAATCACCGCAATATAGGTAACGCCTATTGGTTCAAACTGATGCACACATTCTTCCACAATCTCCGAATGAATCTCTGCAATTACTCTGTGTGCAATTTCTTTAATCCGTTCCATATCATTTAAAATCTCTTCCTCACAGACATATAGATCAACCAATAGCTGATTTGCCATATTTTATCTCTCCATTCATATGTAGTCTGATTTATTCTACTATACTATTTACACAACAACAAGATACAGTTGTGCACGATAAAGTATTACTTTTTTAGGAAATTACTTTATATTCTACCATTTTATCTATATACCATCCATTTTTAGGTTTTCCAATTCCCATACACCACCAGCAAGGATTGTTCTGTATGGTAACTTCTAAATATTTTTTATTTTTCACCAAAAATATTTTATGCTGGAACCGTTGTTACTTTTTCATCTAAAGCTTAAATTAAACGCTTTTTATCTTCTAATACAATCATTTAAAAATGTGGGATGAATTGGAATTCTAATTCTCACAACTTTTATATATTCAATCTATAGAATGCACTACTTTCGAATAACCGTTTCTTCTCTACTATTCAAAATTCCATTAATTTTTATTGATTTTGCATCTAATATTTGATATAGTAACAGCATACTTGATTGTGGTGTTCGCACTATACATGATGGTATGATATACACTACTGTTTATATTAATATCCCCCCACTGATTCTAGGTGTTCGCACTATTAGATAACTTGGGCGGGATATTTTTATTTGTACTTTACTAAATCATAAATACGGATTAATCGCTTTAGTTCTGAATTATTTTTTTAACAGGCTGGGGTATATTGCTTCATATACGCTTGTAAATATTGCAATAGCTCATCTACCTCCAATTCTTCATTATTAAGAAAAATCAACTTCTTATATGCTAGATCAAAGCCTTCTGCTTTGATAACTGCACGGACCGATATCTCGTTTAATAATTTTCTATAATTTTGTTTTTGTTGCCGTAACTGCTGATTCAAACAATCATCTACGGAAGTATATTTTAATACATTATCCTTTACCCGCTCAAATATCTCTTTCGGATAATCTCTCAAATATTTATACATCGGAAGTCCACCGGAATTTCGCTTCAATAATTCCGGTAAGTACTCTTCTATTTTTATATTCCAAATTCTTTATATATGTTCCATATATTCATAATCTAGAACACCTGCATCATTTATTGGTAACATTATTTTATCTTTTTTAATCATTTTTCTGTTACATCTGCAAATTTTAAAATTCTATTATTTCTATTAGTTACCACTACATATGGGGGTACCATCGTTATGAATAGATGGCATTAGGGCATTTTCCTTTTCTTAATCTAAACAATTCACCTATACAAAATTGCTTCCATTTCTGGAAACTATTTCTCCGCATATGCAATATAGTCTTTGTATTTTTTAATCATTATATTTTTGATGTACTGCTCCATATATTCATAATCTGGATTCTCTTCATCAATGGCTGGTAACATAATTTTTTGCTTCTTCAGTCGTTCCGTTCCCATCTTTCTGCTATAATTGTAATTTTTACGCTGTATCATAATCTGATTAGTAATGAACAGAGAAACAAATTTATTTTCACTGTAATCATTTAAAACTACTTTCCTGCAATCGTTGGAATAAAGTGCAGGGTATTCATGATAAAATGAACTTCCAACTCCTGCACCATTTCTACTTACTGATATAGCATTTTTTGTAATCGTATTATTGATATTACCCACAAAATAACCTATACCATTATTTTGTACACCTGCTGTTATATATGGTAAATCACCATCAACACGTTCGGCATCATATATATCTCTTCCAGAATCTACTTTTGCAATTTTACCAATTATATAAGGCTTCCATTCGATTTCTGAAAAAGGTTTTAATAATATAACATCGTCCAAGCTAGCTAATGCTTTCTTACAATATATAAGATATTTTTTCATTTTTTCTTTTTCGATTTTTTTAACATACTGTTCCATAAACTTAAAATCTGGATTGCCAGATTCATCAACTGGAAGCATTATCTTTTCTCTTGATATTCGCATATCATTAATTTCACGATTAAAATTATATTTTTCAGCCAGTCTGTTCAACATACCTGCCATAAATAAATATTGCTGTGGTGTATATTCCCCCTTCAAGTGTGTTATGTGATCACTTGCTATAAATTCAAATGGTTCATAAAAGCAAGAGCCAACACTTCCAGAGTTGGCAAGACTTAAACAATCCTTATATTTTCTTACGTTATGTTCATTTCCAATAAACGAATCAACTCCATTATTAAATGATGAAGATGATACATATGGAATATCCCCTTCTATATGATCTTCCTTTTTTAAACGCTTGCCACGTTTAGGATCATTATATATTTTTTCAACAAAAAATTCTTTCCACTCCAAATCTGATAAATCCATTTTATTCATCCTCATCTTCAAATAAATATTGTCTGCCTTGCATTATCATAGAAAATTCAAATGATAAATAATTACCAACTGTTTTTTCAAAATCTGCATCTGTTGGTATTTCATCATTGAAATAATAAAAGCTATGTAACCATTCATCTGTTG
Source organism: uncultured Lachnospiraceae bacterium (assembly GCA_910585605.1). Classification (GTDB taxonomy): domain Bacteria; phylum Bacillota; class Clostridia; order Lachnospirales; family Lachnospiraceae; genus CAG-590. The sequence continues at coordinate 14,581 of CAJUFL010000017.1, forward strand.
CCTCTATAGTTGTCTTTACACAGAATTTTGTGTCAGCTTCAATTCTATCAAACCAAACATCTAATAAATGCTGTTTCTTATCTACTGCTTTTTCTGTTTCAATAAGTCCAACATGTGGAGCAATTTTGAATCCATCATTTTCAAAATTAATAAATTTACATTCTTTATTCTCTGAATGTGGTATTCCTGCTGTAAATACAGCAATACAAGGAATAACACCTACACCATAAAATGTATCTTTATTTAGTGTAATAACACCTTCTAATGTATGATGTTTTAAAATATTTTCTTTTACTGCCTGCTCCTCTTTTGTCTTACCTGTCATTGAAGATTGAGGAACAATCGCAATACCAATTCCACCTACAACCAATGAATCAAGCATATGTTCAATAAAGCAAATCTCATAAAGACTAGCATTCTTCTTTTTCTTTGCTAATGAATATGGTGGATTAATCATACCAACATTAGCACCTTTTAATTGTAATTCTCCTGCTTTCTTTGAAAAGAAATCAGCACTTTCTATATTGGATTTTCCGTCACCACGAAGAATCATATTTGTTACTGCAATAGTAAACATATAATCTTCAAGTTCTATTCCATGTAATTGTTGTTGTCTTATATGTCTTTGGATTGTTTCATCGTCTGTTAGTTTTAGCATATGATGCATAGCCGCCACTAAAAATCCTGCAGTTCCACAGCAAGGATCTAATACAACACTATCTGTTTTTAAATTTGCTAAATCACAAAATAAATCTGTTATATGCTTTGGTGTTAATACAATACCAAGATTCTGTCCATCACCGCCACCATAACTCATAAATTCACTATAAAATCTACCTAGATAATCTTCGCTACTTGAAGTATACTTTATTGATTTATATACATTCTCATACAAAAATTCTGCATAGTATTTTAATGGTGTCTTTCCTAAGTCAACATTTATTGAATTGAGAACTTCATTTGTTTTAAAAATAGAAAACTGTAAAAGCACTTTATCTTTTTTCTTTTCTGGTTTAATCGGATTTCTTGCAAATTTAGCTTCTATTGCTTCAAATATTTTTTGCCCATCTGTTTTGACCGTATCTCCTGTCAATGACGAAAGAGAAAATCCACCTTTATCTATTTCATCAAGTGCCAATAATATACCAGAAACAACAATAGGCTTTTCACGAGTTCCCAAACTACCATATACTCTTAAATCTTCGTGTAAATCTGCTGCATCTTTAAGAATTTCTTTTAATTCCTTTTCAGTTAAATCTTCTTCAAGGATTACCTTCCGATAATAATCATCAATATTAAAATCATTAAAAGATATAAATGATTCTACATCATCAAGCCTTGTATATGGCTCAGTATCTTCTACATAAATCGGTGTTATTTTATGTCTTTTAGCATTACCAGATACACCAATAGCAATTACTTTTTTATATGATGTATTTTTAACAAGATGCTTTGCATAAAACAAAGCACCATTAACCGCATAATCTTTTACATCCTGCACTTCAAGACTAATAACCCCTAATTCATTATCTTTCTCATGCATGCTTATATCTCTTTTATCTTCTATAACGATAATAAAATCTTTTACAACACCTATATATTCTGGCTTTCCAATGTTACCAGTTCCATTTTTTGAAGCTGTTCTTAATGCGTCTTGAATTTCCTTTATTGTACTTTTTTCTGCTTCTAAAACAATATTTGCTTCTTTCAAAAGACCATCTACCCAACGATCCGTATCTCTTTCGCTATTCTCTGCCATCTATAACCATCTCCTTTGTCTAATCAATCCGCTCCTGTACCATAGGGAGTAATTTCTTATTCTGTTCTGAATCAATCTGTCCTGCATAATCCATCGCTCTTGACAGGATAAATTCTGTTTCACATTCTTTAATTCCGTTTAATAAACAGCGGATTTTCAATAAGGTACCTTTATTAAAGTATGTAATTTGCCTTGAAAGTCTCTCCATATTATCAACAGAAACAATATCCTCCAGCTGTTCTTTATAAGAATGATATTTTTTATTGATATCCTCTTTATCTACCACCAAGCCTGCCAGAGAACCCTTTTCTTCACCGTTTTCGTTAATGTCTACCTCCAACTCTTTGATATAAGATTCTATGGTTGTATTGTATTTATCTTCAATATCCACAAAATCTACGATATATCCATAATTGTATACCTTACCGTTTGGTGACTTATAAGGTCTGTTTACCCGCGAAATGGTCTTTAATAAGGATTGTGCATGGGGACCTCTTAGTAAATACATTTTTTTCAGACGCTTTATATCATATCCGGTGTCAATGACTCCCTGAAATCAATATCTGCCTCCCTTAAGGACTGATATTGATAACCCAATCTTAAAAACTGAATGGTCGCCGGTATTTTTACTCTTGTATATTCATTAAACGCTAACATATAGTTTTCCTCTCGTATTAGAATAAATGGACACCCTTGTTCCTTTTTATATTAATCCATATCGCAATTTTCCATTATAAAACCTCATATTAAAAAAATCATAAAATACTATTATGATAATACCATATCTTTCTATATTCAGCAAATAGAAACTTAAAAACTCCACTAATTGTGCATAACTTATTGCACTACCCTCAAATTACTGTTATTCCAGCCTACAAATTTAAAATTTGCAAACTCCAGTGCTGACACAAAAAATCGGTATGCCAGAATACATTTTCCATAATCATCAGCAACCTCAAAAAGCGGCAGATACTTCTCACAATACATAATTCTTATGATTCCATGTTGTGTGCCAAAAGTTCCCCGCCATGAACCTTTCAAATACATTTGACGCGTCGGGCTGTCCAAAAAAAGCTCTGCAACTCCCGTGATAAAACCTCCCATTGCAAGAGAGAATGCATTCAATTCTGTGACTCTTCCTTCTGAAATCTTATAAACCCTGCCAAGATTCTTATACTCACAGGTTCTATGCAGCCAAGTTTCCAAAATGGATATATACTTATCATCCGGAACATCAAATACAGAATTTGATAAGAGATGGTCGGTCAGGGCATCTCCCGCAGGAATTTTTAAATCCTCCGAAATAAAATTTAGCAGCATCTCCTCATAATCCGTACAGCCGGATTCATAGGATACATTTACCCTTGCTTCTTCCTCTTCGGTCAAGTCCCTTAATTTTGCACGGTATTTCATTGCTTCCCGATAATGATCCCATTCACCCAATTTGTCATCAACCTCATATTCTGAAAATAATTTTTTTAGTGAATAGAACAGCTTCATGATGCAGAAGGACTGGCTTTTTTTAAAATTTTCTGGAGAATATGTATCAAAATCTACTTTACACTTTAGATTACATTGCTTATTCTGGAAATTAAACACCAGATTCTCACTTTTCCCATCTCCAAAATCAACCAAAACTGTTTCCGTGCCCTCCTGTAGACATGACCAGTTTTTCGTTGCCCCCGTTTTTTTTATCGCTGCAAGACATCTGCGATAAACTGCTTCCGGTGAAGCGGTACGCTTTAATTTGCCTTTAACTATAATTTCGTTTATTATAAAAAATTCCCCTTTGTTCTAATTGTCCTTTCAACCTCGGCTGATGCCCTTACTAAATTTGTTTAACGAGGAACAACTCCATTGGCTGTGCATACCCTCTTTTTGTTTTTATATCATTCTCAAATTACATCTATAAAATATTCATTTTTTTAATATATCTCTTCTACATCCTTTGGCAGTTCCTTTACATGCCTGAGAAACGCTGCTGCTGCCTGACCTTCTTCCCTGTCATAGTGATATCCTAACTCCCGGGCCACATATTGTGCTGTGGAATCAAATAAATCACACATGCAAAATACAGCACTCCATGCATCTTCTATCGTTCCACCAAAATAGGTATTTAGATAATCCTGATACTCTTCCCTGCTAAGCCATCTGTACAGATACTTTGCTGACTTTCCCACGCTTATGGTAAAGTTTGTTTTTATGCCAGCTTTCCAAGACAGCATTCTCTCCAGCTCCTTGCGTACAACAAAGTTTGCCATATCCTGAACATAGGGGATTTCTTCCCTCCACAGTCCCTTTGCCAGATTATTGCTACACCACCAAAACTCATTTGCTGATGCTCTAAACTGTGCCTCGGTCGGTTTCTTTACATAATAATCCGCATCTGACGGCTCCGGAATCTCTGGCAAAACATCCACCTTATCCAGTAAAATCCTACAAAGCCTGTCATCACAGATATGTGCTTTTGCATGTGTGACAGACTCCACATGAAGATCAACTCTGACCCCATCCTCAAACTGCATTAACCATCCATAAAAATTCTCTTTATCACCCGGAAAATCAGGGTGTTCATCCGGATACTGCATATACAGGATATTTCCAAATCTATGAATCCATTCTTTATCCTCTATGAAACTCCCTGTTTCTCTTACTACAAATACAATGTCATAATCCTGAAAAATATCCTTCGGTGCATTTGCATTCGTTCTTGAGCCATTCATATAAACTGCCAAAATCCGGTCATCCTCATTTGCAATATCCAAAAACAAATTGTACATTATCTCTTCCCTGCGCATAAACTTATCCCTCTCAGCCTTTCTATTGCCAGAAACGAATCCTTTCCACTTCCTGCTCTTAATGTAAAACTATAGTTTTTCTGAATATGTAACATCTATATGTTTCACTTTGTCATGTGTGATGCCTGAATGACAAATCTGTTTAATGCATAAGATATTCCTGCCGAATAAAACATTTTGTATTGATTTTTCATCTTTTGCTTACCCCCTGATTATTTGTAAGTTTCCACTTATATTTAAGCTCTGTACAATTTGATCATTAAGACCTGACAATTCCTTTTATCCTCTATGTCCGATGCTTCACAAAATATCCGTTTACCCTTGGCTCTACCTTATGCTCCATAAATACCCGTATACTTTCCGGCAGCTTATCCGTCAAGTCAATGGTATTGCCTGCAATCACAGCCTCTCCGAACAGCACCTGTTCCACGATCGCCCGCATATCCGGATATTCCTGACATTCGATTCCAATACGGTCACCCAATAAAAAGAATTTGATCAGACGGCTGAAGCCTGTGGAGGGAAATACGATATCCAGCATAACAACCGGATTTTCGTCCTCGTCTGCTGCCATATATGTCTTTACCGCAAGCTCTTTTTTGTCTTTACCGATTGTAATGATCTGATGCAGATATTCCCCATAGCCAGCTTCCATGATCAACCGTTCTCTTTTTGTCTCTTCCTTTTTATTCCGCTCTTTGTAAAAACAAAGCTTCAGACTGTTTTCCTGTTTCTTAAATGCAATATCCGTAACCACGAACGGCGGACACTGATACATACCCCGAAGCATATAGGGAAACAGTTTAATAGATGCCTGGTCGATATGAAGTCTTTTTCCGTCAAAAAGAGATAACAGATTCCGTACTTTTTCAGCTTTTACTGCTCTGATTTTTTCCTGCTTCACGGAATACAGGGGAAACGGCAGTTCCCCGGAAGCCTTTGGCAGCGGCCACCCGTTACAGAATGCCTGAAACTCCTGTATCAGCTTATGATAGGAAAGCCTTTCCTTCACTGCATGTTCCGGTCTGTAAAGCCTGTGATCTGTCATACATTCTACGATATTTCTCACTAATATGGAGTCTGGAAACATTTTATCACTATGGGCATTCGTTGCCACTATAAGACCGTTTTTCTCATCAATGATTACGTGCTGACCATACATGCCGCTTAACATATAAAGTCCTTTTGGCAGATACCAAAGCTGATATCCGTATCCCACGGCAAACGCATCCGCATCCTGGGATACCTTCTCTTCCTTCATTCTGCGGATATAAGAAGAGGGAATAAGCTGTTTCCCACGAAATGCACCATCATTTGCAAGAAACATACCTATTTTCAGCATTCCCTCCAAAGAAATGTGAAGCCCCCAGCCTCCCCGTTCTATTCCCATAGGACACAACTCCCATTTGATATGACTGATTCCAAGAGGGGCAAAAAAACGTTTTTTCAGATATTCCATAACGCTTTTTCCTGTCACCCTGGTAAGGATTGCCGCCAGCATATAGGTATTCATACTGTTGTAAATAAATTTTGTTCCAGGCTCACACTGACAGTCTGTAAGAAGAAATGCTTTTACCCAGTCTGTTTCCACAACCGTAGTAGTTTCATTGCACTTTGTACCGGAAGTCATGGTGAGCAGATGCTTTACCGTCATCTGCCTTAAATATCTCGGAGTCATCATCGTTTCATATTCCGGAAAAAAAGATAAGACACTGTCTTCTTCTTTTAACAGACCTTCCGAAACCGCATACATGATACCTATAGCGGTCACTGTTTTACAGGTAGAATTAGTAATATGGGGAAGCTCTTTGCTGTAAGGCGGACGATAACCAGCAAAAAGAAGATTTTCTCCTCTTGCAACAGCAAGCCCGTCAAGAGCACATAGCCTGTCAGAGGTAAGCTTTCGAAGTAACCCTGACAGTTCTCCTGCACTTATGCCAAGTGCCGCTGTATCCTTTTTATCCAACGGAATCTCCCGGATATCTTCTATTTTATGAAATTCCAGCTTCGGACACTCCGACAGATCGGAATCCTGAAAATTACTCAATAGCTTTGATAAATGATTTACTCCATAAAACTGTCTCGGTATATTCATTAAAACTCCTTTCAAAATTGACTGCCTGCTTGCCCACTGGTCTGATTATTATAACCAATTGCAAAGCAATTGATTATCTACTCACATACCATCGCAAAGCAATTTTCATGCACGTGATACCTTGAGTGAGCAGATTCTAATGCAGGCAATTTTTTTCTCACAGATTTCATAATCCACTTTGCACTACTAAAAATCCATCGACTGCATATAAATTTCCTGAAATCCCTCAAGATTTGCCAGTTCCAGGCTTTTGGTGCGTCTTTTTATTGCCTCATACTCTGAAAGAATCGCAGCACTCTCCCATTTGTCTGCTGTCACCAGTTTTTTTGCCCCTTCCAATGAAGTATTGCCGCTGATCGTTATTTTGTTCCGAAACGCTTCCGGCAGCATCTTTACAGTAAATGCATCCCAGATATCCATATGAAAACCCAGTCCGCCGCTGATATAAACATTAGCAATATCGTCTGCAGTGATACCGGCTTTCCTTAGCAGGCACTGTATCCCTGCATAAATGGCACCTTTTGCAAGCTGGAAGTTCCTTATATTCTCCTGAGAAATGACAAACCCTTTGTCTATTGTAATCCCCTTTTCAAAATACGGTCCGGCAATTTTTCCCGTTTTGTCCACCAGGCGTCTTTTTATGCAGTTTGCAATTGCCTTTATACTCTCACTGCCATAGACAGCTCCTTTTACAGCAGAATCAAATACCGGACCACACGCAGTCGCTGAAGCTACGCCGGAGTCTTTATTCAGCAACAAGATTTCTCCATTCGTACCCAGATCTACTAACAGGTCATATGCTTTCTGTTTCCCGATTTCCAAAACCTCAGCGCCAGTTAAGATGTCTGCACCGACAAAAGCGGAAAATCCCGGAGGATAAATCATCTTTACTGCATTTTTTTCCACTGCTTCGTAATCAGTACTCACCGGCATAAACGGTGACCTGGAAAGACCTTCCACGGAAAATCCCCTTAAAATATGCAGCATCGTTGTATTTCCACTGTAAACGATTTTTGCTATATGGGAATATTCTGTTCCAAGCTTTTCGATAAGCTGCTCTTTCAGTGCCGTCTCCACAATCTGTCCCAGCATCAAAAGATTTTGCTCATCCTCCATACAGAACCGAATTCTGGAAATCACATCCGCACCATAGGCATATTGCGGATTGGTAAAAGAAAATGCAGTAATCTCTTCTTTTTTTTCTAAATCCATACAGCTTACTACAATCGTCGTGGAACCCAGATCAACTGCTACACCTATATTTTTTATATTTTCTGCCATTCTATTATCTGTCTGCCGGTCTGCCTTTTTTCCTATATCCGTAATCCGGCTCTCTACCGGAGTCCCGTTATGTGCATCCGTCATCTTATTATTCCCGATATCCTGCCACAAATTCCCTGTATATACAGCAATATCCTTCTGTATATCATATTGACAGGCAAGAACCGTTTCCTCTTTGCTGTCAGGAGCACGATTGATGACGTCTTCCTCCCCTGCAATCCTGTCGGTCTTTTGGGAAGCTCCACACAAAGGTTTTACCCTGACAAAGCATTTCCCACAGATACCTTTTCCTCCGCAATGACCAAGGAAAGTGAACCCACTATCCGTTAATACCTGATAAATAGATTCACCCTCCATACATTCCACTATGAACTTGTCGTTAATAGATACTTTTCGGTTTCTTTTCAATTGGTCTGTATCCCTTCTCTGATAAAACATGAATAATCTGTTCCTTATGTTCAGGACCAAATGCCTCTATTGTGATAATCAGTTCCACTGCGGCATTCCTGTTCAGACTGACAAACTGGTTATGCTCTAACTTGATGATATTTCCCTGCATTTCCGCAATGATTGAGCTGACATTCATAAGCTCTCCCGGCTTATCCGGCAGCAATACGGAAACATTAAAAATTCTGCTTCTGGCAATCAGACCATGCTGGACTACAGATGCAAAAGTAATCACATCCATATTACCGCCGCTTAAGATACTGACTACCTTTTTATCCTTAAATGGTAATTTTTTAACTGCGGCAGCCGTTAACAGACCTGAATTTTCCACTAACATTTTATGATTTTCCAGCATATCTAAAAATGCGACAATCAACTCACTGTCATCTACTGTAATAATCTCGTCAATGTTTTCCTGGATATAAGGAAAAATATTGCTTCCCGGTGTCTTTACCGCTGTACCGTCTGCAATGGTATCAATCACCGACAAAGTTGTTACCTTTCCATTTTTCAGGGATTCCTTCATACAGGCAGCTCCAGCAGGCTCTACACCGATTACCTTAATACTTGGGTTGAGCATTTTAGCAAGGGTAGACACACCTGTTGCCAGTCCGCCGCCGCCAATCGGTACCAGAATATAATCGACTGTAGGTAATTCCTTAATGATTTCCATGGCAATGGAACCCTGTCCGCAGGCAACATCCAGATCGTCAAAAGGATGAATAAAGGTAAGCCCTTTGTCCTCTGCAAGCTCCAATGCATACTGGCAGGACTCGTCATAGACATCTCCGTAAAGGATGACCTCAGCACCATAAGATTTTGTGCGGTTAACTTTGATAAGAGGTGTCGTGGTTGGCATGACGATGGTAGCCTTAACACCATATGCCTTTGCTGCAAATGCCACTCCCTGTGCATGGTTTCCGGCAGATGCGGTAATAAGTCCCTTGCTTCTCTCCTCTTCATTTAAAGTCGAAATCTTATAATAAGCACCGCGAATCTTATATGCACCTGTCACCTGAAGATTTTCCGGCTTCAGATATACTTTGTTGCCGCTCTGTTCACTGAAAAAGTCACTGTAGATCAGTTTGGTCTGATTTACTACTTTTTGTACAGTGTTATAAGCTTCTTCAAATTTTTCCATTGTCAACATTTCCGTTTCCTCCTTTTGATTTCTCTTTACTCTTCCTCATCCGGAATAAGTATTTCTATATCTGACCTGGTATCCATATCCGCAAATAATGCATTCACATAGGATTCCGGATTAAATTTCTGTAAATCATGAATCTGTTCCCCCACACCGATATATTTTACCGGAACATTTAATTCTGACTGAATCGCAATTGCAATTCCACCCTTGGCAGTTCCGTCAAGCTTTGTCAAAATAATGCCGTCTATCTGGGTAACCGTAGAAAACTGCCTTGCCTGTTCCAATGCATTCTGTCCTGTAGAACCGTCCAATACAATCAGGGTTTCCAGATGTGCATCACTGTATTCTTTTTCGATGATACGTTTCATTTTAGAAAGCTCATCCATCAGATTTTTCTTATTGTGAAGTCTTCCTGCCGTATCCACCAGCAGAATATCCACATCCCTTGCGGCTGCCGCTTTTACCGCATCAAAGGTAACAGCAGCCGGATCAGAACCCTCCTGCTGGGAAATAATCTCTACCCCGGCACGGTTCGCCCATGTTTTTAACTGGTCAATGGCAGCTGCACGAAAGGTATCTGCTGCACACATCATAACACGTTTTCCCCGATTTTTATACTGTGCCGCCAGTTTTCCAATGGAGGTCGTTTTTCCCACTCCATTTACACCGATAATCAGCATCACGGTTTTTTGTTCCTCAAAGTCATAAGCCGAATCATCTACCAGCATCTGTTCCTTGATAATATTGATCACCAGTTCCCGGCAGGCTTCCACTTCTTTGATATGATTTTTCTTTACCAGTTCTTTCAGGTTCTCAATAATCCGCTCAGTAGTATCCAGTCCCAAATCCGCCATGATCAGGGTTTCTTCCAGCTCATCATAAAAATCCTCATCAATAGAAGAAAAGCCTTTAAACAAATTGTCAAAGCTTTCGTTGATACTGTTTCGGGTCTTGGCAAGACCTGCCTTTAAACGGTTGAAAAAACCTTTTTCTTTTTCCGGCTCTTCTGCCTGTTCTTCAACAGCTGGCTCTTTCAAAATCTTTTCAATCTCCGGTTCTTCTGGAATGCTTCCTAAATCAGGTTCGGATATGGATTCGTCTTTGTTTCCAGTTTCCTCCTCTTCCAATATACTGTCCTGCTTTACGGATGTTTCTTCTTTCAGGTTTTCTTCCTGATCCTCTTTCTTATTTTTTTTGAAAAAATCAAACATGTCCATCATCTCCTTTCAGACATATTTCCTAATATTTTTTTACATGTCTTCTTCGTTTATTTAGTACATTCATATATGCTCCTTCAAACATTATAACCGGTTTCATCATTCAAACTATATTTGTAACAATAATGTTCAATGTATATACACTATATTTAACTCGTTATTCACACAAATTGATTGCATGCCATCCTTAATCATCCAGTTCATTCTCAATCAGATTAACAGAAACCAGTGTCGACACACCCTTTTCCTGCATCGTAATACCATATAACACATCTGCCGCCTCCATGGTACCTTTTCTATGGGTAATAACAATAAACTGGGTATCCTTGGTCAGTTTGTTCAGATACTTCGCATATCTGGTTACATTAGAGTCGTCCAATGCTGCCTCAATCTCATCTAACAGACAAAACGGAGAAGGTTTTAAACTCTGGATTGCAAATAACAGTGCAATGGCAGATAATGCTTTTTCCCCACCGGATAACTGCATCATATTTTGCAGCTTCTTTCCCGGCGGCTGTGCAATGATTTTAATTCCCGCCTCAAGGATATCTTCATCATCTACCAGTTCCAGTGTTGCCTTACCTCCGCCAAACAATTCCCGGAATACCTTATCAAACATTATCTGTATCTCGTTAAACTTCTCTTCAAACTGGGTTCGCATAGCAGTATCCAGCTCGGCAATAATCTGTAACAGGTTCGTTTCTGCTTTTATGATATCGTCATGCTGACCTTTTAAGAATTCATACCGTTCAGATACCAGCTTATAATCCTCGATAGCGTTGACATTAACATCGCCTAACGCCTTGATCTTTGCCTTAACGGCCGAAACCTCTCTCTTTAAGCTGTCCAAATCATTTAACGAACTATCCTTTAATTCTACTGCTGACTGATAGGTAAGCTCATATTCTTCCCACATATACTTGCTTAAATGATCTGCCTGCTCACTGATTTTTTCCACTTGGGCAGATAGCTTAAACGCAGATTTATCAAGCTTTGTAATCTCCTCATTTAAAGACTCACGTTTTGCAAAAAATTCCTTATGCTTTTTATTTAATGCCTCTTTATCTGAAATATCCCTGGCAAGAGTATCCTCTAATAACGCAATCTCTTTTTTATCCGTTTCAATTAATGCCTTAAATTGATTAATTTGGGCAACCAGTGTTTCAATTGCTTTACCGGAATCACTCATCTGTGAACGATAAAGCTCCAATTCTTCTTTTAACTTATTTTCTTCCGTACGGATACGTCTTAAATTCTCAATCAGAAAATCATCCTGCTGTTTCATGGTGTTGAATTCCAACATCAGCTCGGAAACTCTTTCATTGGACTTCTTTAATTCCTCTTTTTTGAACGCTGCCTGTTCCTCTAAGCCTTCGATCCTCTCCTCTAATGCCTTTTTTGCAGCCTCTGCCTGCTTATGGTTATCATAGAGTTCATTTTTATTTTGATTGATTTCTTCAATCTGGGATTCCAGTTCTTTGCTCTCTTTATTCACAGATGCAAATGCATTGGCGGTTTCTGCCAGGTTTTTGGAAACCTGTTCAATATTCATGGTCACCGTATTCTTCTGCAAATAAAGCTCCTGTAGCTGAAGGTTCAAATCTTCTTTTGTTGTCTTTAACTCTTCTCTTAACGTGCGAAGCTCCGTTTCCTCCTTTGTGGCATTTGCAATCTCATTATTGATCTCAGAAAGCTCCTTAGAAAGTTCTTCTAACTCTCTCTTACGCCCTAGAAGGTTCGAAGAATTTTTGAAGGCACCACCTGTCATGGCACCACCCGGAGTCAGTAATTCCCCTTCCTTGGTTACAATCCGAAGGCTCTGATGAAATTTCTTATTTACAGCAATTGCATGATCAATGGTATCGACCACAAGAATCCGCCCTAATAAATGATTGGTAACTGTACTATATTTGTCATGTACCTTTACCAGATCTTTCGCAAGACCGATCACACCTGGTTCCTTCAGGGCTTCTTTATTAGTAAACTCACTGTATTTCCCACCGATTGTAGTAAGAGGTAAAAAGGTTGCCCGCCCAAAACGGTTCTTTTTCAGATACTGAATCAGACGCTTTGCGGTATTTTCATTGTCTGTGACAATATTCTGGATACTTCCGCCAAGCGCTGTTTCCACGGCAATCTCATATTCCTTATTTACCTGAATGATATCTGCAACAACACCGATAATTCCCGGATTATTTTCCTTTTGCTCCATAACACGTTTAATGGAATTCCCATATCCGTCATACCGTTCGGTAATATTTCGAAGTGCTTCTAATTTGGACTTTACACTGCTGTATTCGTTGTTGACCTCAAATAACCGTTGCTTGTTTTCATTAGTAGCTATAGTATTTTTGTCAAGACCTGCATCTGTTACCTCCAGCTTGGCAAGAAGCGCTGAGACCGTATTCTCAATTTCGGTTAGGGAGGTATTATGCTTGTCATATTCCTCCTTATCTTTTAACTCATCAGACTTAAACTGTAAAAAACGCTGATTTAGCTGGGTTTTCCGATAATTAATGTTCTCTAACATTGCATCATATCTGCCAACCTTTGCCTTCAGATTTGCTCCATCGTTCAGATATTCAATAATATCTGCCTTGCTTTTTTCAATCTCGTCTTCTAATTTATCAATCTCTTCCTCAATACCTTCACTGACAGCCCTTGCCTCTTCTACCACATCATCTGCGTTGTCCATTTTTTCATCTAAAACAGCCTTCTTTTCCTGAAACTCATGCTTTTCTTTTTCCTGAGAAGCTAAAGACTGATTAATTCTGTCAATCTGTTCACTCATATGTACATCAGTAGACTTTGCATTAGAAATCTGCTGGTTTAATACATTGACCTCTCCCTCATTCCGTTCGTTCTTAAGCTTTAATTCATGTATTTTATTCTTATTATCATCAATAGACTGGCTATGCTGTTCCAAATCATTCTCAATGCGTTCATATTCATTCTTAATCTGTTCAAATTCTGATTTTAACCGCTCACTGTCATCGTTCACAATATGCAGCTTTTCTTCATTTTCTTTTAGCAGAGCATCTATCCGTTCATTTTCCAGTAAAAACACATTGACATCAAATCGTTTCAGTTCACCCTTATATAATAAATATTTCTTAGCAACCTCAGACTGTTTCTCAAGGGGGCCAACCTGTTTTTCGAGCTCTGATAAAATATCATTAACACGGCTTAGATTTTCCCTTTCTGAAGCTAAGGATTTTTCTGTAGCCGCTTTATTTTTCTTATATTTTACAATACCTGCTGCTTCATCAAAAAGTTCACGGCGTTCCTCCGGCTTGCCAGACAAGATTCGTTCCACCTGCCCCTGTCCGATAATGGAATATCCCTCTTTACCGATACCTGTATCAAAAAACAGGGAATGCACATCTTTCAGACGGCTGACCGTACCGTTAATCAGATATTCACTTTCGCCGGAGCGGTAAACACGTCTTGCCACCGTCACCTCTTCATAAGAAGTCGGAAGGGAATGGTCACTGTTATCTAATGTAATCGCAACATAAGCAGAGCCATGAGGCTTCCGAAGCTCTGTTCCTGCAAAGATAACATCCTCCATCTTGGCTCCACGAAGCTGCTTGGCACTCTGTTCTCCTAATACCCAGCGGACTGCATCACCAACGTTACTCTTTCCGCTTCCGTTGGGACCTACAATTCCTGTAATTCCTTTGTTAAATTCAAATATAATCCGATTGGCAAAGGATTTGAATCCATACACCTCAATACTTTTTAAATACATAAATTTTCACCGTTCAGCCGTCAAAACAGCTGTTTCCTTTGTTCCTTTACTGAACATTCTGTTCTTTTAATTTTAAGATTGCCTGATATGCAGCCATCTGTTGGGCATTTTTTTTAGAAGTTCCCTCACCTACAGCAAAACTCACACCATCAATAAAAACCTCTGTCACAAAACTTTTATCATGATCCGGTCCCTTTTCCTCTAGCAGTTCATAGGTTACAACCCCTTTTCCGTCTTTTTGTACCATTTCCTGTAAGGTTGTCTTTGCGTCATAAAACAGGGATTTGTGTTCAATATCTGTAAGCAGAAAGGTGTATACATATTTCTTTGCTGGTTCCATTCCACCGTCTAAATAAATAGCACCCAGCACTGCCTCAAACAAATCACAAAGTATGGAGTTTCTTCTTCTTCCACCTGTCAGCTCTTCCCCTTTGGAAAGCAATACATAATCCCCAAAATGGAGCATCTTTGAGACACTTGACAATGTATATTCACATACAATGGATGCCCTCAGCCTCGTTAATTTTCCTTCCGGCAGCTCTTTATACTGTTCAAATAAAAACTCACTGGTGATGAGTTCCAATACCGCATCTCCTAAAAACTCCAGTCTTTCATAGCTTGCCATGTCCTTCCGCTTCATTTCATTAATAAAAGAACTATGACTGAGTGCCTGTCTGATCAGTGTTTTATTCTTAAATTCGTATTGAATATTTTGTTCAATGGCTTTTTCATCATAATTTAACATTGTTAATCTCCAAATAATTTATGCTCTATATCACTGTTTTCCTGCATAGTCCGGTCGTATAATACCTTTTCCCTGCTATTCACCTAAAAGATATTGTTTAATCTTCTCATTTATCTTCTGCTTTTTAAAAGTTCCTACCTGAAATAATGCATTTTTTACTTCTTTATTTGTAGCATTCCCATGAATCTTTACAACCAGCCCATTAAGACCCAAAAGTGGCGCTCCCCCGTATTCTGTGGCATCAAACGCCTTTAAGGTATTCTTGATTTGTTTTTTTACTAAAGCCGCCCCAATAGTAGCAACCGGTGTAGCCGTCATTCCTTCCTTGACCTTCTTGATCAGTCCTGATGCCAGTCCTTCTGTAAGCTTTAACATGACATTGCCGACAAATGCTTCCGTCACCACGACATCTGCTGCTCCATAAGGGAAATCCCTTGCCTCAACACTCCCAATAAAATTAATATTATCGCAGGCTTTTAACATAGGAAATGTTTCTTTTACCAATGCATTTCCCTTCTCCTCCTCAGCACCGATATTGACAATACCGACCCTTGGATTCTTAATACCCACTACATGCTCCATATAAATGGAACCCATTTGTGCAAACTGTACCAGATTGCTCGGTTTTGCATCTACATTAGCACCACAGTCGATCAACAAAGACACACCGTTTACAGTCGGAACAATGGGTGCTAACGGTGCACGCTCAATCCCTTTCATTTTTCCCACCAGCACCTGCCCGCCGACTAAAAGTGCACCGGAGTTCCCCGCAGATACAATACCATCCGCTTTTCCTTCCTTGACCATATGCAGTCCTACTACCATAGATGACTCTTTTTTGGAGCGGATCGCATTGACCGGCGTATCATGACAGGTAATTTCATCCTGTGCATGTACGATTTCTATCTGCTCCTTTGGATATTCATATTTTGCAAGTTCAAGCTTAATTTTCTCTTCCGGTCCTACTATATATACAAATAAATCTTTTTTCTCTTTTACTGCGTTTACAGCTCCAAGAACCATTTCTCCCGGTGAATGGTCTCCACCCATTGCATCTAATACCACTTTTGTTAATTCTGACATCATCTGCCCTCCGTTTCCGTATTTGCTTTTAAGCACAATACAACCTATTTACTATACCATAAAATACCTTCTTTGACAAACAGAAACCAAAATGGATTGTTAATCCAAACCACAAAATTAGTATATATTGACATTGCATTTATATAAATTTATAATCAAATCTGTATTTTTTATTCAGAAAGGAGAATTTATATGTGGCTATTTTATCTAATTGTATATGGCATTGTTTGGTCAATTGTCTGTGCAAAGGTTATGGACAATAAAGGATATGATCCTGGTCCATGGTATCTGTGGGGATTCTTATTTGGAATCTTTGCATTTCTTGTTGCCGCAACCAAAGTACCATACGAACAACCCGTCTATTCCGGATCGGAAACATCACTTTCCAGAATATTACGAGAAGAAGCACAACAAAAAGAAGAAAGAACCCTAAAAACAGGCATTGATTCCGGTAAACTTTGGCAGTGTCCTAAGTGTAAAAAAACAAATGCATATTATGTAACCACTTGTACATGTGGAACACCCAAACAAACTTCTGTATATGCAGACAGAAAGGATCTGGAAAAATGGATCTGTGTTAATTGCGGAACAGAAAACACCATACATAAAGTGATATGTACCTGTGGTATGAAAAAATCAGAAAATGACGCAAAAACAGCTGCCGGAGAGAAATGGTTGAAACCTGAATCCCTAGAACAATTGAATTCTGACAAAGCTGACAACTTAGACATATTAAAAAAATACAAGGAATTACTTGATATGGGGGCAATTACCCAGGAAGAATATGATATAAAGAAAAGAGAATTACTGTAATCGCAATTTCATAACAATCATTATATCAAAACAACGCATCTCTCACAAATGTACACAGATAGATGCGTTTATTTGTATCTTAATTTTACTAAAACCACCGGTTAAACCGGTGGTTCAGATTCTTTAAGTTATTTATTAAAATTTAATTTCCTGCCTTTTGTTTCTTTGCTTCTAATGCCTTGTCCGTTGGCTTAACCATTACCAGACAAACAATCATTGCAATAATATACAGTACAATGGTTGCATATAATACATGCTGATATCCTGTTGGATTAACAGTAAGAATTTCCACTGTACCATCAGCAAGTTCATGCGAGATTTCTTTCACTTCACCAAAATTATTTACAATCCACGTAGCCATCTGGTTACCGGTAAGACCTGCAAATGCCCATGCTGACAAAGTAATTCCATGAATCGCACTGATATTGCTCATTCCATAATGATCGGAAAGGAGCGTCGGTACATTGGAGAAACCACCGCCATATCCTGCATTTACTACAAAGATTAAGCACAACACCAATGCTGTCAGAACCATATTGCCCTCTCCTTTTTCGATTCCACTGGTCAAAAGTATGATTGCTGTAAATGCAATGGAAAGAATAAAAATCAGCTTATAAATAGTGTTTCTATCCTTCATTGTATCTGCCCATGCAGAAAATCCAAGACGTCCACCGGCATTAAACACCGCAGATACCGTAGAAATAATTCCTACTGCACTCGCAAGA
This sequence comes from uncultured Lachnospiraceae bacterium, assembly GCA_910585605.1. GTDB lineage: Bacteria > Bacillota > Clostridia > Lachnospirales > Lachnospiraceae > CAG-590. Next base: position 32,442 of record CAJUFL010000017.1, read on the forward strand.
CCGATACATTTTACAATCATCTTTTCCTGGGAAATCAAAGCAAGACCACATGTAATATTAATATAGAACATTAACCAGATTCCAATATAGTTTGCAATCGGTTTGGACTTAATGACAGCCATAACACCCTGGCTTTTTTCTTGTGTCTGCGGTTCATGCCAGCCTTCCGGCTTCTTTAATAATAAATGACCAACAAACATCATCACAAAATATACACATGCCAGAATCATGAACATTTTGTAAATACCGCCCTCGCCTAAATTGTCCAGCATTGCCTGCATAATAGGACTTGCAATCGCCTTTGCCGCCCCAAAACCTGCAACAGCAAGACCTGTAGCAAGACCCTTTCTATCTTCAAACCAAAGCATCAGTGTTTTAACGGGGGATAAATATCCGGTTCCCAGACCAATACCCATAATAAAACCATAACAAACATAAATACCAATCAATGCAAGCATACTTCCCTGATGTACACCACCATAATAAATAAAGAAGCCTGTACCTGCCATACCAAGAGCAAAACAAATTGCTGCGATCAGAGAGGATTTATGAATATCCTTCTCAACAACATTACCTAAAAATGCTGCCGACATTCCTAAGAAAAAGATTGCAAAACTAAATGCCCATTCAGTTGCACCTTTAGAAAAACCTATATAATCTGCAATCTCCTGACTAAAAATTGACCAGCAGTATACTGTACCTATACTACAGTGCAGTAATAATGCCGGGATTGCCGCACGGAACCATTTATTTGTACGCCATCCTCCTGATTTCTTTTCACTTTTGCTCATAATTCATTCATCCCTCCGTATTTCTTGTTTTACACAAAAATTCTCTGTTTATGTTCTCAGAAACCAAACGCATATATTATACACCTATGATTTTTAACTTTCAAGTAATATATCAGAAAAGTTTTCAGGCAGTCCAAAAATTATTGAAATATTGGTTGCTTTCTAACGCGTTATCGTTTAAACTATATATAAGGATTTCTCTTTGTTCAAAATTTTATCTGAATACCAGATAACATACCTGAATTTAACAACTTTGAAGTCTTTTTCTATCCATTTTCAGCAATATCAAATAACATTAGTAATTATAAATCAAAAGGGGGACATTGTATATGGAAATGAATTCACCAAAGGAGATTATTGATTTAAACATAAACGGAGCTGTCAACAAGGCAAACTTAAAACTATCGAAAATGATTGCCATGGGGGTTCTGGCCGGAATGTTCATCGCTGTGGGAGGTGTTACCAGCAACACTGCTGTCCACAACATTACAAATGTGGGGCTGGCAAGAACACTGGCAGGCTGTATTTTTCCACTGGGTCTTTTAATGATCGTATTAGTGGGTGGCGAACTGTTTACCGGTAACTGCCTGATGGTTATGGCTGCACTGGACAAGCGTATCAGGATATCCCTTTTCCTCCGTAACCTGCTGGTCGTATTTTTTGCTAATCTTTTAGGTTCCCTGATTATGGATGTCCTCATTTTTTACAGCGGCAATCTGAATATAGGGGATGGAGCCGTCGGAGCCTATACAATTAAGGTAGCTCTTGACAAAGCGACCATTACACCTCTAAAAGGAATTACATCCGGTATCCTTTGTAATTTTCTTGTGTGTATGGCAATCTTAAAAGGTGCTGCCGCAAAGGATGCTGCCGGTAAGATTATGGCTACATGGTTTCCCATCTGTGCCTTTGTCATCAATGGTTTCGAACATGTTGTTGCTAATATGTACTATATCCCAATCGGTATCATGGCAGCAACAAATCCGTCCTATACTGCAAAGGCAGAAGAACTCTACGGAATCACAGCCGCACAGCTCGAACACCTGCACGTGGGCGGCGTATTCGGTAACCTCATACCTGTTACTATTGGTAATATTTTAGGGGGCTTCTTTATCGGTCTTATGCTCTATTTTATCAATGTAAGATGGGATAATAATTAATCTTTTTAGATACAAAATAAGCCGGAATCCTATTCTCTCAAGGTTCCGGCTTTTACTATTTGATAACCCATTTTGATTTCCTTGCGAACCTGCTGGGAATCTTCAATCATATTTACCAGCATTTTTGCTGCTTCTTCTCCACTTGTCTGATAATAAAAATGTACAGATGTCAGCTTCGGATCGCAGACCTTTGCTACCAGATTATCACCAAAACCCGCCAGCTGTACATCCTCAGGAATCCGTTTTTTACAATCTTTTAAATACATCATGGCACCCATAGCAATTTTATCAGTAGCGCAAATCAGTGTATCAATCATAGGATCCATTTCTAATAATTTTTTAGCACTTTCATATCCGTTTTCTATTGTGAAGAGTCCATTTGTGCAATATTCTTCCTTTATCGTACGATCCTGCTCGAAATTGGCATCTAAAAAACCATATAACCGTTCCTGTCCAACCGCTTCATCTTCGGAAATTGCTCCGATAAATGCAGGATTCTTTCCAGACTGCAATGCCTTCTTTGTCAACTCTTTGGCTGCTCCATAATCATCATAATATACACAGGAATACTCCTTTACACACTGTGACAGTACAACAATCGGTATGGTAATCTCCTTCATTACTTTATAATGTTCTTTCGTAAATACAGTTCCAAGCAATATAATACCGTCTACATGATTCTGCCTTAACTGTTTGAGATAACGAATCTCTTCTTTTACATCATTATGAGTATCCGCAAGCAATAACTGATACCCCTTTTCACCCAGTACGCTGCTGATTCCCTGCACCATCCTGCTGATGGAATCCGAATTAATCTTTGGTAAAATAACTCCGATAAAGCCAGTCTTTTTTGTACGAAGCATCTGTGCCTGTGCAGAAGGCTGATAACCTGTTTCTTCTATTACTTTTTTTATCTGTTCTTTTTTTTCTGCACTGACATATCCATTGTTCAGGTATCTGGATACTGTGGCTCTGGAAACCCCTGCAAGTGCAGCAATTTCATTTATATTCATAAATTCCTCCGATTATTTACTGTTTCTGACTAAAACTTTATATGATCGCTCTTCGAAACCTTCGGTTTTGCTTTCCATACCTTCAAACTATACTCACTGTGCCCGCAAGTTTTCAGGCATCAGTGTTCATTATACTCACATATCTTCTGCCAAGAACGTATGCGCCAGTAAGCAGTCAACTCGTTTTTGACAGAGACTGCGTTCATACTTATGCGCTCATTATATCGAAATATGGGAACGATTTCAAGTCACATTTTAAGTCACAATCTCAAATCCTTTACATATCATAATAAAAATATGCTTTTTTGCATTTTGCAAGGAAAGGGTTTCTATTATGAAATTGAAAAAACATTTAAGAGCAACCCAGGAAAATATTGACCGCGGCTATTTACAGATTAATGCAATTTCTGATAATAATGAAATACCTGTACGTAACGCAAAAATTGAAATTGCAAGTACAGGAAATCCTAACCAGACAATTGAACAGTTAGAAACAGATAATGACGGCAGAACTCCCAATATCGAGCTGGCTGCACCGCCACTGGAATTTTCTTTAGAGCCTTCAGACAATCAGCCATACAGTGAATATAACCTTAAAATATCGGCAGAAGGATACGAAGACTCCATAATAACCGGCGTACAGATTCTCTCCGGAGAAATTGGTCTGCAAAACATCCGTCTGACTCCCTCTGCAACGAGTGAACAACTCTATAATCCTACCGTAATCGGGGGACACACCCTTTGGGAATTCTATCCTCCTAAAATTGCAGAAGCAGAAATCAAGCCAATGGATGAGCGTGGCGAAATCGTACTTAGCAGAGTTGTTGTTCCTGAATATATCATTGTACATGATGGTTCTCCAACAGATACTACTGCAACGGATTATTATGTTCCATACAAAGATTATATTAAAAATGTAGCCTCCTGTGAAATCTATGCCACATGGCCGGAAGCTTCCATCACCGCAAACGTATTAGCAATTATTTCCTTTACACTTAACAGAGTTTATACGGAATGGTACCGTGGAAAAGGTTATGATTTTACCATTACCAGTTCTACTGCTTTTGACCACAAATGGATTTATCAGAAGACCGTATATGAAAATATTTCTCAAGTGGTAGATACTATATTTGCAAACTATCTGTCCCGCCCGAATGTCTCACAGCCAATCTTAACCCAGTATTGCGATGGAAAACGTGTTACCTGTCCAAACTGGATGAGCCAGTGGGGTTCCAAATATCTTGGTGACCAGGGATATAGTGCAATCGAAATTATAAGAAATTACTATGGTGATGATATGTATATCAATTCGGCCGAACAAATAGCCGGTATTCCGGCATCATGGCCGGGTTATGACCTTTCCGTGGGTTCCACAGGTGACAAAGTCAGAATGATTCAGGAACAGCTTAACCGGATTGCAAGAAATTATCCATCTATTCCGACAATCGCCGTAGACGGTATCTTTGGAGAAGGTACAAAGGCTGCTGTTTCACAATTTCAGTCTATCTTCAATCTGCCTGCTAACGGAATCGTTGACTATCCTACCTGGTATAAAATTTCCCAGATTTATGTTGGTGTCAGCAAAATAGCAGAGCTTGTATAAGCTTGTATATGCATACAGCACCAGTCAGCAACAGACTGGTGCTGTATAATTTTAGTAAATTTCCTGCAAATAATGAAAAAATTTAAATTCATAAAGAATTTCAAAATTCATTGCCTGAAATCTCAAATTCATCAGTGAGCGTGTAAACGGTATAATCTCCCGTTTCCCGAAAGTCACTTACTTCCTTGACAATACGGTATTTTCCTTTTTCCAGTTCCCCATATATTGATGTCCAATCCATCGACTGGCTGTTCGTCTCTCCTTTATTCACTATATATGCAATATCATGAAATGCAACACTCTCTAATATATAAGGAACACTCACCCACGTTTTTAAATCTTTATCAAATACTTCCAAAAGATAGGCATCTCCATATTGCACTTCTAAATCGGTATCGTTACTGATTTCCAAGGTGATAGAATGACTGTTATTCTCCGTCACTTTAAGGGAAACACCTTCCAGATTATTTTCATTATATGCGAACACATGCCATTCATGATCAATCTTGATTTCTATCCTGTTTTCCCTTATGCTATACTGTCCTCCATATCCTGTTCCAAAATTTGTCTGGAAATTCTCAGCCGGTTCTCCTTGTTCTACCGATGTGTCAAAATTAAAATCCATATTTCCACATCGCTTCATAGAAGATATCTCTGACGTTTCCACAAACAGCTTATCATCTACGCAAACCATCCGGGGAAGAGATTCACTTTTTTCATCATTATTTTTTAGAGATATCTTCTTCTCTGGCTCTGATTCTTCTGTCACATTTTCGGATTGTGTTATTATCGGTTCTATAACCAAATCTTTCTTGACGTTTCCACACGCAGTTAGTAACAACATTACCATACTGCCTGCTATAAATTTTATCACTTTCTTCATAATCATCCACCTCCTAACATATAAGTGAATTAAATCATGAATACTGTTGCATTATTTAAATCTGCTTATTGGACATATAATCCTTTATGAAAAATTCTTTATTCTGATACAATCTTTCTAAAATTCTTTTTCCCTTTCTTTATTACAAACTCTGTGGCAAAATCACCTTTTTCGTATGCAGTAAATGGATCATTTATCTTCTCTCCGTTTACTGTCACACCACCCTGCTGGATGCCTCTTCTGGCCTCTGCCTTAGAAGCTACCAGCTCAGCCTTCACCATCAGATCAAGAATACCAAGCTTTCCTTCCTCGTTAAAATCTGCATCTGTAAGAGCTGTCGTTGGCATATTCTCTGTATTGCCGCCTCCGGCAAACAAGGCTTTTGCTGCCTCCTGTGCCTTAGATGCCTCTTCTTCGCCATGAACAAGCTTGGTAAGCTCAAAGGCTAGAATCTCCTTTGCCTGATTTAACTGGCTGCCCTCCCATTGATCCATCTCATCAATCTGCTCCAATGGTAAAAATGTAAGCATTCTCAGACATTTCAAAACATCAGCATCATCAACATTTCTCCAATACTGGTAAAAATCAAACGGCGATGTCTTATTAGGATCAAGCCATACTGCTCCAGATTGCGTTTTCCCCATTTTCTTTCCCTCAGAATTAAGGAGTAACGTAATCGTCATGGCATATGCATCTTTTCCAAGCTTACGTCTGATCAGCTCTGTTCCCCCAAGCATATTGCTCCACTGGTCATCACCACCAAACTGCATATTACAGCCATATTTCTGATATAATGCGTAAAAATCATAGCTCTGCATGATCATGTAGTTAAACTCCAGAAAACTTAATCCTTTTTCCATTCTCTGTTTATAGCATTCTGCCCGAAGCATATTATTAACGGAAAAATGGGAACCTACCTCACGAAGCACCTCAACATAATTAAGATCCAGCAGCCAGTCTGCATTATTTACCATCATTGCCTTTCCTTCTGAAAAATCAATAAATTTGCTCATCTGTTCCTTAAAACAGTCACAATTATGCTGGATTGTTTCCTTTGTCATCATCTGCCTCATATCCGTACGCCCAGAAGGATCACCAATCATCGCAGTACCACCGCCAATTAATGCGATAGGTTTATTTCCTGCCATCTGAAGGCGTTTCATCAGACATAATGCCATAAAATGACCTACATGCAGACTATCAGCGGTAGGGTCAAACCCAATATAAAATACAGCCTTTCCATTATTAATTAATTCCTTGATTTCTTCCTCATCCGTCACCTGGGCAATTAATCCCCTTGCAACTAACTCATCATAAATTGTCATTTTTTCTCTCCTCTTCTTAATAATACTCCGTTTAGTGCGGACCGCAGTGAAACGGCGACCTTGGCTGCTTTGCTGTACCAAGTGCGGTCACGCAGTGACATTATCTTCTCGCACGAGTATGCATAATTGTTATTTATATCATAGAAAATGCGAAGCAGTTTCCGATAATATAATAAAGTCCCGTCCTATAATAGGACGAGACTACCCGTGTTACCACCTAAATTCACAACAGATTCACACCTGCCGCCTTTACTGGTATACAATATAACAAATACATTAACAAAAATATGCCAGACACCTGTATTGTCAGATTCATACCGGATATGATAACGAATATCAATCGGCATAGCCTACTTGGAACCTTTCTCACCTATAAGAGATTCTTCACTCCGTTCGGTATGCAGCTCAAAGAGGTATTCATAACAAGTCTTCCATAGTCCTCTCATCAACCGGCACTTTTCTGTATGGGTCTGCTCATTACTACTTATTCTTATCATCGCTTTAATGTGTATAGTATAGTAAAGACTGCCAATTTTGTCAAACATTTTCTGAATGCTATATTTCACTAATCCTGAACTGTTCAACGATCTGATTCAGCATTTTAATATTCTCCATGCTGTTATCTACGGCATCCATATTCTGACCGGTCTTTTCCGTCATATCAGTGGTACTTCCCGCAATTTCATTGATACTAATGCTGGCTTCGCTTACAGCAGCACTGATTCCTTCTACAGAATCTTTAATTTCCGCTATGTTTCCTGATAAGTTTACTATAGCCCTATTCACATTTAACATATTGTCTTCTACAATTGCAGCATCTTTTTGGTACTGTTCGCTTACTTTACCAAATTTCTCATAGTCCTCTAATACGTTTTCTCCCATAAATTCGATAGAGGCATCCAGGCACTTCGCCATATCCGATACTGCATCGTTTACTTCATTTACAATTTTATTAATATTGGATACCGTATCGCTGGTCTGCTGTGCTAGATTACTAATCTCAGTTGCAACCACGGCAAATCCTTTCCCCGCCTCCCCTGCTCTTGCTGCCTCAATGGATGCGTTTAATGCTAACAGGCTGGTCTGGGAAGATATATCATCAATTGCATTTGTCAATGCGTTAATCTGTTCCACTGCCTTTGATTTGATAAGTGCTGCTTCGGCTTCCTGTTTTACACTATGATACATATCTTTTGTCTTGTCAGAAGCATTCGTAGTAGAATCCCTCAGTGTTGCTGCTCTCTTCATAATCTCAGCAGAAAGCTGTTTGCCTGCCTTTGACAGCTGTTCAATAGAGCGGGCATTGTCATTGATCGCTTCCAGATTACTTTGTACCCTGTCCACAGCATTTCCCGATGCTTCCACCCCTGCTGTCAATTCCCTGGTATAATCCGAATTTGATTCCGCAATTCTGGCAACCTCCTCAGATGTATTTTGCAGGTAAGATATATTTAAATTTAATTCTCCACAGGAATTATCTATATTCCGCACCATTTCTTCCAAGTGATTCCTCATACGGATAATTGCCTGTGCCATTTCTCCAGTTTCATCCTTATTCTTCATTAATTGTGCACTATCAATCTGTGAAACAAAATCCAGATCTGCGGTCAATTGAATCACTTTTGTCAATTCTTTGATCGGCTTGGAAATAGTAGCACTTATAAAAAAGGCAAATATGACTGAAAGAATCAATGCATAAACAGCCATCCTGACAATTTTTACCGTTAAAGAATTTGTACTACCCATAAGTTCTTTTTCCGGTACAGACACAATCAGTTTCATTCCATTATTAAGAGTCTTATAAATAATACTATTATCACCTGACGTAACTACTTTTCCTTCATTCTCTGTGTTAGTGATTATTTTATAATCCTCGGGCATAACTTCTTCTAAGCTGGTTCCTGTCTCATAATCCTTATGTGACAAAATCATCCCTTCTGCATTCAGCAGATATGCATATCCCGTCTCATAAACTTTAGTCTCAGATACCAGATTCTGTATCTCTGAAAAATCAACATCCATTCCAACAATACCTACCGATGTATCATCTATAAAAATTGGAACAACATAAGAAATCATGTATACGTTGATATTTTCATTTAAATATGGATCCATCCATATTGGTTTTCCTGCCTGCACGGGTATATAATACCAGCCTACATGCGCCAGATCCGATGGATCATAGATACTAAAATCCGTAGGTACTAAAAAATCAAAATCATCTCCTGATTTGGATAAGAATATACCGGATGTCGGATTCGTAAATTCAGGATTATACCGGATGTACGCACATAAAGCTCCTTTTGTATTTAAAGCAAGATTATTAGTCGTAACCTCCAATGACTTGGTACATTCATCCACATACTTATCATCTTTTTTAAATTTTTCAAAATCAGTAATATTAGAGAGTGCAATATTACTAAGAGAATCTACAGATTGTTCAATCTTCTCAACCGTACTATTTAATTCACCCAGCCTGGTCTCATTAACCAATGCCAGGGTCTGTCTGGAATCCTCTTTGGTTACCTCCCTGGATGCCATAATGCAATTGACTCCCATTATAAAACACGCTAATAAAACGGTTACCGATACTGTAACGGTAATCCTTACTCTCAATGAATTCTTCATCTTCTCCCCCATTTCCTTTAATAAATCACTGTTCACATTCTAGTTAAATCCTTCGCCGTAAATGCGACACCCGGCCCATTGACCACAGAAATAAAGCCGTCGTTATTATAACACAATTTTTTCCAAAATTCCATTCATTGTATATAACACTTAGCTTTAGTAAGTTTTTACCGACATTTTATGTACTTTTTGATTTAAAAATTCTAATGTGACCGTTTTGCTCCCCAACTGAGACACCACAATTGCATATTCCTCTTTCTCATCTATCTTAATATCTGAAAATACATTCTTAACCTCCTGATAATCAGCACCAATCCCAACTCCTCCACATATTTCAAAGGGAACTGCATACTCTTTATCATTATGCCGGAATATAGAAGCTTCCATATACGTTATTGTCATTTCGTCCGGAGAAACCGCTTTATTTTGTTTCAAATTTGTAACCCTGATATAAGCAATTTCTTCATTCTCCTCATTTAGTAAATTACAATGAAAATAATCCCCTGCATCAATACCGTCTGTCATCTCATCATAATACATATCTTCTATATGAAATTCTGCCGGCAGTTCCGAGATTTTAACCGGAAAAGGCATCGTTATTCCCAAAATGGCAATATGATTGGAATCCTCTATGGGATTTTTCAGTTTTTTATCATATAATTCTAAATTTTCCTTTTTTTCTTCCTGTTTTCCTTCCTGATTGAGTAGTGGTAAAATGAAAAAGAATATCAAACACATCACAATAACAATTAATAAATTTCTTATAATTATTTTCATATTCTTCCCCTTTTATTTACTATTACAAACTGTCACTGGTTATAAATGAAACACTCATTGTTTCCTGTAAAGTAAATTTAAACGTATAATCCAATATTATAAATATGATAATCCCCATTGCGATATTAGGAATTATATCCAAGTTAAAATAATCAAACAGATAATATGATGCTATTAATGTGATTGGCATTGTACTCACTAATCTGGTCAAAACATCAACGATTCTATATGGATTAACTTTACTTTCCTCTTCAAATTTGTATTTTATAATCAAAGCAATGATCATCATAATTATAAGTGGTATTGTACATATTGTAATAATAAACAAATAAGATTCCTTTAAGTCTGGCAATATTGTAATATCCAATTCCGATAATACAGATGCCTCCATAAATATCAGAAATATTGTTAAAATATATACAAATAATGTTAATACCCTGCATATAATCTTAATCTTTCCCCTGTCTCTCATTCCCTTTACTCCTTACTTTTTATATTTAATTTTATAAACAAATCAACTACAAACACTATTTCGTATAGTATCACAAAAAGACATTCATGTCAAACTAAAAAAATCTATATATATTTTTCTGTAAAATTCCATATATTAAAATATCTAAGTATAATTATTTGAACATATAAAATAAAACACTCAGTTAATCACCAGAAATATATGTAACGATGAAATACACGCTTTGCGAGTTTCTCACCTTTGGAGAACAGTGCCAAATTGGATGCAGGCATTCCAGCTTGGTTTATGCCTTCCGTGCAAATAAAAAACCAGTGTATACTAATCCTGTAAACACTGGTTCTTAAAATAACAGCCAATAGGGGAATCGAACCCCTGTTTCCGCCGTGAGAGGGCGGCGTCTTAACCGCTTGACCAATTGGCCTTGTCCTTGACGACTTGCTTAGTATAGCAAATGTTAGAACAAAATGCAAGCATTTTTTCAAAAAAATTTTGTTTTTGATATTTTATAAATCAAAAATACTTAACTGACTGGACTCCGGCATTCCATCCAGCAAGCCCAGATTCGTCATTTTCTCAATCGTTGACTTGCCAATCTTCGCCCGGATTCTTAAATCCTCCTTTGAGATAAACGGTCCCTGTTTTGCCGCTTCCTTAATCTGAGCTGCCGCCTTACCGGCAACACCTTCTACCGAATTAAAGGAAGGCATAATCTTTCCATCAATAATCTGGCAGTTTACATCATCTGCACGGTATATGTCAATCGGCATAAACTCATATCCTCTTGCATACATTTCCTGTACCAGACGCATGTCTTTTAACGCATCCTCTTCTGCACCTGTCCGCTCTTCTTTGGATTTTTTCTTAATGGCATTCATTTCATGCTCCAAATGTTCTTTTCCCCTGCACATCGTTTCGTAATTAAACGCTTTGGCACGGATACTGAAATATGCTGTATAATATGCCAGCGGATAATTTACTTTAAAATATGCTATTCTCCATGCCATCATAACATAAGCTGCCGCATGTGCCTTAGGGAACATATACTTGATTTTCTTGCAGGACCAGATATACCAGTCTGGAACGTTGTATTTCAGCATTTCCTCTTCCATCTGCGGCTGAAGACCTTTTCCTTTACGGACACTCTCCATAATCTTAAAAGCAAGTCCCGGTTCCAGTCCCATATGAATCAGATAAACCATAATATCATCACGACAGCAAATAGCTCCGGAAAGCTCTGTCTTTCCTTCCTCAATCAGAGTCTGTGCATTGCCAAGCCATACATCTGTACCATGAGAAAGTCCTGAGATACGTACCAGATCCGAAAAATTCTTTGGTTTTGTATCCACCAGCATCTGAATTACGAAATCCGTGCCAAATTCCGGCACCCCAAGAGAACCGGTGGGAGTTTCCCCAATATCCTTTGATGAAATACCAAGAGCCGACGGATCGTGAAAAATAGACATGACCTGTTTATCATCCAATGCAATCGTTTTTGCATCAATTCCTGTTAAATCCTCTAACCGCCGGATGATCGTAGGATCATCATGCCCAAGAATATCTAACTTTAGCAGGTTTGCATCAATGGAGTGATACTCAAAATGGGTAGTTATAATATTGGTCTTTGTATCATTTGCCGGTTTCTGGATTGCTGTAAATTCATATATTTCCCTGTCACTGGGAACAACTACCATACCACCCGGATGCTGACCGGTAGTTCTCTTAACTCCGACACATCCATTGGCAATCCGGCTAAGCTCACATTTACGCTTTATAATTTCACGTTCCTGATAATATTTGTACACAAGCTGCTCTGCCGTTTTCTGGGCAATGGTTCCTATGGTACCTGCACGAAATGCGTGCCCCTTTCCAAATAATTCCTCGGTATAGGCATGTGCACTGGCCTGGTATTCACCTGAAAAATTCAGGTCGATATCCGGCTCCTTATCTCCATAAAACCCAAGAAATGTTTCAAACGGGATATCATGACCCTCCTTTTTCATCATGGTGCCGCATTTCGGACATGCCATATCCGGCATATCACAACCGGAACTTCCGGAATAACTTTTCACCAGTTCCGAATCAAAATCCACGTAATAACATTCAGGACAAATATAGTGGGCCGCCAATGGATTTACCTCCGTTATTCCGGCCATCGTTGCAACAAACGAAGAGCCTACGGAACCACGGGAGCCTACCAGATATCCATGATCATTGGAATCCCACACCAGTTTCTGGGCGATAATATACATAACTGCATATCCGTTACCGATAATAGAAGTTAATTCTTTTTCCAAACGGTCGGTAACCTGCTTCGGCAGATCTGGTCCATATATCTCATGCGCCTTATCATAACAGATACTCCGCAATGTTTCGTCAGAATTTTCGATAACAGGCGGACATTTATCAGGGCTGACCGGATATATTTTTTCTACCATATCGGAAATCATCAGCGTATTGTCAATAACGATCTCCTTTGCCTTGTCACTTCCCAGATACTCAAATTCGGCAAGCATTTCTTCTGTAGTACGGAAAAATAACGGTGCCTGGTTGTCCGCATCCTTAAATCCTTTAGATGCCATTAATACAGCTCTATACAGACTGTCCTCCGGATCCAGAAAATGTACGTCACAGGTTGCCACAACAGGTTTATGATATGTTTCTCCAAGCTCTACGATCATACGGTTCAGATTCTGCAAATCTTCATCCGTATTCACATTGGGATATCTCTCTTCTGCCTTCATAAACGCATTATTGCCAACAGGCTGAATCTCTAAATAGTCATAAAACCGCACAATACGGTCAATCTCTTCCTCTTCAGCTCCCTCTACCACAGCGTGAAAAAGTTCTCCTGCCTCACAGGCAGAACCAAGGATCAAGCCTTCTCTATATTTATTAATCAGGCTCTTAGGCATGACCGGACGCATATTAAAATATTCCACATGGGAAATGGAAATCAGACGGTTTAAGTTTACCCGTCCAATCTCATTTTTTGCCAGAATAATGCCATGGTAACGTTTCGATTTTTTAATGGAATCCGGTGAAGTTTCTCCAAGAGTATTCAAATCATCCAAATTGGATATCCCTTTTTCCTTCATCATAGGTAGAAAACGCTTAAAAAGTTCAGCTGTAGCCTGTGCATCATCCACTGCACGGTGGTGATTTAATAATTTAATGCCGAGATGTTTACAAAGACGATCTAATGTAAATTTACCTAACTCCGGACACAGGATATGTCCCAGTGTCATGGTATCTACAACGGTATTTTCTATCTTAAGTCCCATATCCTTTGCAAATTTTTTGATAAAGCTTGTATCAAATCCTGCATTATGGGCAACCAGCACACTGTCACCTGCAAATTCCAGAAACATAGGTAGAATATTTTCTATTGTGGGGGCTTCCATCACCATATCATCCGTAATAGAAGTGAGCTTGGTAATGTTATAAGGAATCGGCATTTCAGGATTTACAAAATGTGAAAATGTATCCGTAATCTCTCCATTTTCAATCTTTACCGCACCAATCTCTATTATCTTGCAAAATTTCGGACTTAAACCAGTAGTCTCAATATCAAATACTGTATAACTACTGTCTAATGACTGTCCCCTTGATTTTTGTACAAAGCCTTTTAAATCATCTACAAAGTACCCTTCCACACCATATATGATCTTGAATGGATCATCCTTTTTGATACAGTGGTTTGCCACAGGAAATGCCTGTGCCACACCATGGTCAGTGATGGCAATTGCCGGATGCCCCCATTCCTTTGCCCGGGAAATGATCTTTCCTACATCTACCACACTGTCATTGTCACTGTATACAGTATGCATATGCAGTTCAACCCGCTTTTCAAGAGAGTTGTCCTGGCGCTTGGCAGTAAAATCAGGAATCGGTTTAATACCGGTTATGGAATTAAGTGTAATTTCCCTCACATACGTATCATAGGAAGGAATACCTTTTATTTTATAAAACTTCTTTTCTTTAAAATCCTCTTTTAATAACTGCCAGTCTTCTTTAGAAACAAAAATCTTTCCAGAAATAGAGTCCGTAAAATCAGTAACAGCAAAGGTAATCAGCAGCTTTTCACCATTCCGAAGTTCCCGTTCCTCCATATTGAAAACCTGCCCTCTTACAACAATGTCACCAACACCTTCTGTAATCTCAGATATCACAGTCTCATTTCCCTCTACATTCCGTCCATAAATAACCTCTGGATCTGCAATTTTCGTCCGACCATAAGCCGATCTGTTCCAGTTACCCTCTCTTGGTTTTGTCCTATCAGCAGCAGCCGGTTTTGTCTGTTTGTTCTCTTTATCGGAACCAGAAATTTTATCTTTTGTATCTGTCTGTGCTCCTGAAGAAGCATTTGTCCCCTCCTTAGAAGATACTGTTTCCTGCTCCTGCACATTCTTTTCGACCTGTTCCATTATCTGATGTACTTCCAGATGGAGTTTATGTTCATTTGCTCTCCTGATGGAATCCTTTTGTTCCTCCGTAAAATCAAATCCTACACGAATATCATAGTCAAACCGCTCCTTATACACCTTTTCCAAATACTTTTTAATATCTACGGAACGGGTTTTGGCCAGAAAGGTATCATCCAATGTCAGTGTAATTATATTGCCATCAATAAACCATTCTGCATTTTTTACCAGACGGTACAATACAGAAGATTCAGCCTGAAGTTCAAAAAGCAAGCTGTCTTTATAAATTTCCGTCAGCCTGCTTATATTATACTGACCGGATAAATCATAATGTTCCAGTAATTTGACACGCATATTCCCCTGGAACACAAAATCACTCAGCATATCTTCTATTTCATAAATATCCTGCTTGGAAATCAGTATTTTACTTTTAATATGTATTTTTAATGTCTTTTCAGATTTTACAAGAACAGCTTCCGATACAAAAACCTGTTCAAATAATTCCCTCACATCTTCAGGACATTCAAATCCTGGAAACACTTCAAAAAAATGCTTTTCTTCAGTCATTATTCGTCCTTAATCCTTCCAGTTTTTCAACTCTTCCTCCAATACCGATAATAGATTTTCCTCAGATACTTTTTTTACGATCTCACCCTTTTTGATTAAAAGGCCCTCTCCATTACCGCCTGCAACCCCAAGATCCGCTTCCCTTGCCTCTCCAGGACCATTCACCACACACCCCATAACCGCAATCTTAATATTCAGGTGTTCATAATCCGCTGCCAGATTTTCCACCTGATTTGCCAATCCTATTAAATCAATTGAGGTTCTTCCACAGGTTGGACAGGAAACCACTTCAATCCCTCCTGTCCGAAGTCCTAATGTCTTAAGAATCAGCTTTGCGGAAATAATCTCATTTACCGGATCTCCCGTTAACGAAACCCGTATTGTGTCCCCGATTCCCTGATGTAAAATCAATCCTAATCCGATTGCAGATTTTATATTTCCCCTTGTCAGGGTTCCAGCTTCTGTAATTCCCACATGTAATGGATAAACTGTTTTTTCGGCAATTAATTCATGTGCCTTCACACACATCAGTACATCGGAAGACTTAATGCTGATCACAATATCATCAAATCCAAAATCTTCCAGAATACGCACTTTATCTAATGCACTTTCTACAATTCCCTCTGCGGTAACTCCATGATATCTGGCTACTAATTCTTTTTCCAGGGAACCGCTGTTTACACCTACACGTATCGGTACATGATATGCTTTTGCAGCTTCTACAACTGCTTTAATCTTGTCTGCTCCACCAATATTACCGGGATTGATACGAATCTTATCAGCACCATGCTCTATTGCCATAATTGCAAGTCTGTAATCAAAATGGATATCCGCAACAATCGGAATATGAATATACTTTTTAATCTCCGCAAAAGCCTTTGCCGCTTCCTCGTTATTTGCAGTCGAACGGATGATATCACACCCAGCTTTTTCCAGTTTTAAAATCTGCTCGATAGTAGCCTCTACATCTTCTGTTCTGGTGTTTGTCATAGACTGTATCATGATTGGATTTCCCCCGCCAATCTTTTTATCACCGATTTGAATCACTTTTGTATTATCTCTCAAAACATCTCACTCCCGTCTTCTTTCGGAAATATTCAAAAACATATTTAATGCATAATTTTCAATACATCCTGGAACATAACAACAATCATCAGACCAATCAAAAGCATAAATCCGATCGTATTCACAAATGCTTCCTTATCTGTCGGAATCTTTTTCCTAAAAATAGCTTCAAATAAAAGAAATACTGTTCTTCCCCCATCTAAAGCCGGTATCGGTAAAAGATTCATCACACCAAGGTTAGCACTTAACAAAATACAAAAATTCACTATGTTAAGTATAACATTAATGACTGCCACTGAAGTATCACCATTGGCACTGTCCTTTGCCTCGTTAATAGTATCACTCATCATGGATACAATCCCTACCGGACCGGATAAATTTTTTAATCCAAGCTTTCCACCAATTAAATATTCAAGACTCAGGATAGTTGTCTTAATCTGATAACGAAGCTCCAATGCGCTGTATTTTAGAGTGTTCCATATACCATCCTTCGTTCTGCCATTACTATATATTCCCATAAGATAACCGTTCTCTGCTTTTTCCGGAGAAAAAGTGAAATCCAATTCTTCCCCGTCCCGGTCTACCGTCAGACTGATATCCTTTCCACTCTGGTTGAATTGCATATATACCAAAACTTCCCTGAAATTGTAGATTCTATGACCGTTATAATCAGTAATCATATCACCTTCCATTAAACCGGCTTCTTTTGCAGGACTGTTTTCAGAAAATTTTCCGATTACCGGTGCATCATATCCGCAAACTGCAATCAGTACAACTGACAATATAAAAGCCAGTATAAAGTTAAAAATCGGACCTGCCAGCACAACTGACAATCTTGCCCATACAGATTTGGCACTAAAAGAATGTTCGTCTGCAACTTCTTCCTCTTCTCCAAGCATCATACAATATCCGCCCATAGGAATCAGTTTAAGGGAATATTTTGTCTCCTTCTTCGTAAAGGAAAATAGTGTAGGACCCATCCCTACTGCAAATTCATTTACATAAATTCCGTTCTTCTTTGCCAGTAAAAAATGACCAAATTCGTGAAAGAATATAATCGCTCCAAATACCAAAAGCGCAATAATCACATTAATAAATGTATTCATGATATCCACCTGCTCTCAATTGTTTCGTATACCCATTTTTCTGTTTCTAAAATTTCTTCTACTGTCGGATTTTCAATTAATGTATGACGATCCATGCACAGTCTTATCATTTCATAGATTTCCAAAAAACGTACCTTCTTATGCAGAAATTTTGCAACAGCAAGCTCATTAGCCGCATTTAATACCGTTGGCATACTCCCTCCGGTTTCAATTGCCTCATACGCATATTTTAACCCCAAAAAAGTATCTAAGTCCGGTTTTTGAAAAGTAATTTCACTAAGTTTTGAAAAATCAAGCCGTGTACCATCTAAAAAGACTCTGTTCGGATAATAAAGTGCATACTGAATGGGCAGCCGCATATCAGGTGTACCAAGCTGTGCCATTACCGCACCATCTTCAAATTCTACCATAGAATGAATGATACTCTGTGGCTGTACCACAACTTCAATCCGTGAAGATTCTATGCCGAATAACCATTTTGCCTCTATTACCTCTAATCCTTTATTTACCATTGTAGCTGAATCAATTGTGATTTTCCTTCCCATAGACCAGTTAGGATGCTGCAATGCCATTTCCAGGGTAACCGTTTCCAAATCCTTCATGGTCTTTCCCCGGAACGGTCCGCCGGAAGCCGTCAATAAAATTTTATGGATATGATTACCGTGTTCTCCGTTCAGACATTGAAAAATAGCAGAGTGTTCACTGTCTACCGGCAAAATTGATACCTTTTTTTCTGCTGCCAGGGGTATAATGATATGCCCTGCCGTTACCAAGGTTTCTTTGTTCGCCAGGGCAATATCCTTCCCTGCATGAATTGCTGCAATGGTTGGCTTAATTCCTATCATTCCCACAACAGCCGTAACCAATATATCCGACTCCTCCATTGCCGCCATCTCTAAAAGCCCATCCATGCCGGAAACGACCTTACATGCAGGTACAACATCTGCAATTGAGGTTCTAAGTTCTTTCGCCTTTGATTCACTCCATACTGCCGCTATCCGTGGATGAAATTCCCTGATTTGTTCTTCCAAAAGATCAATATTGCTGCCTGCCGAGACCGCTGCCAGTTTCAAATCATCATGATTCCTGATAACATCCAGCGTCTGCATGCCAATCGAACCTGTAGAACCTAATATGGCTACCTTTTTCATAATATCCTCCTAAAACCTGTTCGAAAGAATTTATGCCAGCCGAAGCTGACATATTCCTAAATATAAATTTGAATCTATCACAAAAGATTAAATAACGCTACTAAATAATAAGTAATTGGTGCTGTAAAAAACACACTGTCAAAACGGTCTAATATCCCTCCATGTCCAGGAATCAAATGACTATAATCCTTAATTTTGTTATCCCTTTTAATAGCTGATGCAGCCAAATCTCCAACCACTGCCGGAACAGCCCCCAATGCAGCTATAATCGCACAATACAATCCTGAAAATTGAATATCCCCAGAAAAAATATGCCCGAATAAAAACCCAATCACACCTGCTCCCAAAATCCCTCCAACAAAGCCTTCCACACTTTTATTAGGACTGACCTTAGGTGAAAATTTGTGTTTTCCAATAGCACTGCCCACCAGATAAGCAAATACGTCATTTCCCCAGCTGGATATCAGGATAAAGAAAGAAAGCAGTAGACCGGATTCCAAAGACCGTATCCGAAATACAAAAGATAACAGTACCGTTACATAAACAAATCCAAAAAATGCCCTTATAATATCCGTATCTTTATACTTGGGAAACAAAAAAACATATATTGCTAACGATATCATAAGAAGAAATATTACTAATGGAAACAAAAAAATATCACGACCCAAATAAATCAATGGATAAAACAATAAGGTTCCCATATAATCCACTATGGCAAAGGGTGTTTTTTCCAGAGAATACACTTTTAAAAATTCCCAGACACCAAATAATGATATTATTGTAAGAATTACCGCTGAAACTGCTCCTCCGGCAAGCAACGTAATAAGAGTGATTACCGCTACAAAAAAACCACCAATTAATCGATCCTTCATATTAATTACTATACCCCGCCAAAACGACGTTCCCTTCCATTATAATATCTAATCGCCTTAAGCAAATCTTCCTTCTTAAAGTCAGGCCATAATACATCGGTAAAATAAAATTCTGTATAAGCCAGCTGCCATGGCAGGAAATTAGAAAGCCTTTCCTCTCCGCTTGTTCGTATCAATAAATCCGGATCTGGCAAACCGGACGTATCCAGCTTACTGCTTATCAGTTCCTCAGTTATATTTTTAGGATCCAATGTATGAGCTGCGGCTTCTTCGGCAATCTTTTGGACGGCACGTTTAATCTCATCTCGTCCACCATAATTAATGGCAATGGTAAACTTTAGCCCTGTCGCATCTTTTGTCGTTTCTTCCAATTCATTGATTCTTGTAACCAGCTTTGTGTCTAATCCTGATTTATCTCCAATCACCCGGACCTTCATGTTATTTTTGGTAGATCGTTCAATACAGTCAATCAGATATTTTGCCAGTAACTTCATTAACGCATCTACTTCCTCTGCCGAACGCCTCCAATTCTCTGTAGAAAAAGCATATACCGTAATATATTCTATTCCCATATTATAGCCATCTTCAATAATCTGTTCCACAGTTTTGGAACCCTGCACATGCCCATAATTTCTAGGCATATTACGTTTTTTTGCCCATCTCCCATTACCATCTAAAATAATTGCAATATGCTTTGGTACATCCAGATTTTCTTCTTTAATCGCTTTTAAAATACTCTCCAAAATCTGCCTCCGAATTAAACAGTCATGATTTCATTTGACTTGTTCTCAATAGTAGAATCAATCTTTTCTATATATTTGTCTGTAAGCTTTTGCACCTTATTCTCATAATCTTTCTGTTCATCTTCTGAAATCTCATTTGCCTTAAACTGCTTCTTGAAATAATCATTTGCATCACGGCGGACATTACGAACAGCAACTTTTGCATTTTCACCTTTTTTCTTAATATCCTTTACCAGATCTTTACGGCGCTCTTCAGTAAGCTCTGGAAAATTTAAAATAATGGATTTACCATCATTATTAGGTGTAAGCCCTATATCAGAACAGATAATGGCTTTTTCAATCTCTTTTAATAAAGAAGCCTCCCATGGTGTAATTACAATCGTTCTCGCTTCCGGAACGCTGACATTCCCCACCTGCTGCAACGGAGTTGGCACCCCGTAATATTCTACTTTGATCTTATTTAAAATATTAGGATTTGCACGACCTGCACGAATATTGGAATATTCATTCTCCAAACTATCTAACGACTTTGCCATTTTTTCTTCAAACTGCTCTAACATAAATGATTCCTCCTAAAAATATGTTTATAGATAACCCTCTTACAAATATGTTCTCAAATTTTCAAACGAAACAAATCCCTATGCTTCTATATAGGTTCCGTTCGATTTCCCTGTCATAGCATTCAGAATACTGTCTTCTTCATTTAATCCAAACAACATCATTGGCATATGATTCTCCATAGCCAACACAGCCGAAGCCAGATCTACTACACCTAACTGCTTATCTACAATCTCTTTCATCTGCATGGTATCATATTTCTTGGCATCTGGATTTGTTTTTGGATCACTGTCATAGACACCATCAATTGCCTTACCGGAAAGAATGAGATCTGCCTCTATCTCGATCGCCATCAAAACAGTTGACATATCCGTTGAGAAATAGGGATGTCCTGTTCCACCTGCAAAAAATACCACTTCTGAGTTTTCTAAAGCCTCAATAGCTGCATCCTTATAAAACAGCTCTGTTACATTCCCACAAATAAACGGTGACATTATTCTGGTCTTTAATCCAACAGTACGGAACATATCAGCAGCATAAACACAATTCATAACTGTCGCCAGCATTCCAATCTGGTCTGCCTTTACCCTGTCCATATTTTCAGAAGTCCTTCCCCTCCAGAAATTACCTCCACCTATAACAACCGCTACCTGTTTCCCTTCATCTACCGCATATTTTACCTGTCTGGCAACATCCAAAACAGTTGTTTCATCAAATCCCTGATGCTTTTCTCCGGCTAACGCTTCTCCGCTTAGCTTCAATAAAATACGATTTGTCTTCATAAAAATCTCCTATGCAAAAAAGCTCTTTACATCAATATCAGAATAACTTTGTGAACAGAAGCCTTCAATAACTGCTCCATTATTGATCTGTACAGACCGTGATTTGATATTACCCATAATAACTGCCGTAGAATCTACGATAACTGGACCCTTCACATCAATATCACCATTAACAGCTCCTGCAATTACAGCAGATTCACCGACAATATTACCAACAATTACAGAACCCACACCAACTTTAACGCTTCCGTAAGATTTGATATCACCCTGAATCTTTGCATTATTCGCATATAATTCTCCTGAAGTAATATTACCGATCACATTACCTCCGGCAACTACCTTACCTTTACATATTATACTTCCTTCCACTGTTCCGATGATATCGATGGAACCTTCCGTTTCCAAATCACCTGTAATCTTCGTTCCCTTTGTAATTAAAGTAGTTTCTGCATCAGCATCTTCAACATTAAATCCTGATTCCTCTACTATTTTATCCGTTTTTTCTTCCTCTGCTGCATTCATTGAAATAATACTTTTTTCTTCGCTCATGTCATTCTCCTCCGACTCTTCTATCTTTTCTATAGTCTCTTCCAAAACCTCTTCCGGTTCCATTTCTTGTAGTATCTCATCTTCTTCTATCATAACAGAATCTTCTTCTGCTTCCGGATTTTCTACAGCTTCTTCAATCTGCTCAGGTTCAGTGATTTCTGTCTCATCTAAACTCTCTTCCAGTTCTTTTTCAAGCTGTTCCTCAGCTGATTCTTCCACATCCATATCCGGTTCAGATAATTCTTCTTCCTCCTCGATGGATTCCGATTCTGTTTCTTCCCCATTATCATCTTCTGCTTCCGGTTCGTTTTCTTCCAAAATCTCTTCCGGCTGTCCTATCTCTTCCAAACCTTCTGTATCCTGTTCTGCTTCCTCTATATCCCCAGACTCTTCCTCCATTTCAGGCTCTAAATCCGCTTCCTTTAAAACTGCTGCAATTCCTGAATCCTGCATAGTTTCTTTTTCGGTCAGTTCCAACAGTTTCTTTTCTAACGCATGCTCCTCATCTTCTGGTTCCGCTGTCTCTGGTTCTATGAAATCCTCTTCTGGTTCTTCCTCTGCATCTGACATCTCTTCCGGTTCTGTCATTTCCTCTATATCTGATACAGTTTCCGACTCCTCCGATTCAGAATCCATATCATCCGGTTCATCGGTTTCTTCTATGAACATCTCATCTTCCATGGATTCATCAAGCTGTCCGCCTTTCGCACCAAGACTATCCAGCAATGCCTGCAATCCTGCATCTGCTACTACCGGTCCTGCGGTTTCTTCTGCTTCAATGGTTTCTTCCGGTTCTGTCATCTCTTCTGATTCTACAATCTCTTCCGGTTTCTCCTCATCAGTCTCATCTTCTTCATCCTTTTCCTTTGAAATAGAACTATCCAACTGACTTAAAAGATCACTAATGGATAAATCTTCCGATTCTTCCTCTACATCTTCTATATCGTCTAATTCCTCAAGCTCCTCTTCTTCCGGAAATTCCTCTGTCACAGCCTCTTTTTCTGCCTCCTGCTTTTCCGAAAGCTGACTCAAAAGCTCTTCTACCGACATATCCATCGTATTAACTTCCACGTCATCATCCAAAAGCATCTGCGTTCTTTCATCATCACTGTATAATTCGTCTTCTAACAAATCATCTATCTGCTCTAGCATGTCCTCCGGTGCAATATCGGAATCTTCCTTCATTGCAGCAGGTTCTGATTTTTTAGACTTTACCTGCTGCACTTTTTCCTTTTTAGGTTTATCCGTTTTCTTTTCCGGTTTTTGTTTTACATCCTTTTGCTTTGATGTTTTTTGTTTTACCGGAGTGTCTTCCTTTTTATTTTCCTTTTCCGAACTTTCTTCAATTATCTCATCTTCATCATACATTTCATTCCCATCCGGCATGAGTTCATTCATTGCCTGGGTAAAATCTGCTTTAAAATCCTTAAAAAAACTCATCTCATCCTCCAATTTTTATAAATATCGGATATCCTGTGTTATTACTATGCTATCCTGTGAACACAATTTATCAATTTGTCCCTCTAAACGCAGTACCTTAAAAAATAACAGGAAATTCAGAATAACCGATGTGAATAGCAGAATAACTGCTCCAGCCACAATCATGTTCTTCATCCAGTTTATTCTTTTTCGTCTGGATTCCTTTGCATTATGTGTTTCTTTTTTCTTTTTATTAGCTGGCATATTCCATATCCTTTCATATAGGATTCCTATTTCTGGGAATCTTTACACGATTAGTATCAATTATAACACAGTTTACATTAAAAGAAAATGACATTTTTACCAAAAAATAAATCCGTTATTTTTCTGACTTATTTTCTTTTGTAATCTCTATTGTAGCCATAATCTGCCTGCTATTATACGGTTTCATGCAATATTTAAAATAAAAAACCCTTGTAAATGACATATCCACGCCACTTACAAGGGTTCATTTCATCATAAATTTCTAAAGCAAACTTCGCTTACTGCATCTGTGCCGCAACCTCAGCCGCAAAATCCTCGTTCTTCTTCTCAAGTCCTTCACCTGTCTCGAAACGAACAAACTTCTTAAGGGTAACAGAAGAACCAGCTTCTTTGGAAACTGCCTCTAAATACTTAGCAACGGTCTCTTTATTCTCAGCCTTAACATACTCCTGCTCCAATAAGCAAACTTCTTTTAATTCTTTGTTCAGACGACCCATTATCATCTTCTCAATGATATTCTCCGGTTTGTTTGCATTCTTAGGATCATTTTTAGCCTGTGCCATTAAAATTTCCTTCTCATGCTCTTTGTAATCTTCTGGAACGTCTTCAGAACTAACATATTTAGGATTCAAAGCCGCAATCTGCATAGCAATATTCTTAAGTGCTTCCTTAACAACATCAGAATTAGACTCTGTCTTTGCTTCTACTAAAACACCAATCTTACCGCCAGCATGAATATAGGAAACAACAATTCCATCCTCTGAGACAATCTTCTCAAATCTTCTGATGTTCATGTTCTCACCAATCTTTGCAATCATAGCTGCCAGCTTATCCTGAACTGTCATAGATGAATCCAATGCCCAAGCTTCAGCCTTAAATGCCTCAATATCAGCAGCGTCAGAATCTGCAACCTGCTCTACAACTTCTTTAACATAAGTCTGAAATACCTCGTTCTTTGCAACAAAATCAGTCTCAGCATTTACTTCTACAATTGCTGCTGTCTTATCATCTGCCTTAATTGTAGTAGCTACAATACCCTCTGCTGCAATTCTTCCGGCCTTCTTTTGTGCAGTCGCAAGACCCTTCTCGCGTAAAAACTCTACTGCTTTATCAAAATCACCATCTGTCTCGGTAAGTGCTTTCTTACAATCCATCATACCTGCGCCAGTCTGTTCTCTTAACTCTTTTACCATACTTGCTGTAATAGCCATTTGTAATTGTCCTCCATATATCAATACTAATTTTACACAAAGGAATAGAACGGCTTGCGTCGTCCTATTCCCTATCCTTTAAAGATTATTCTTCAACCGCTTCCTCTGCTGCTGCAATAACGTCTTCCACTTCTGTCTCTGATTCAGCATCAACACCCTGATTTGCCTCAATAACAGCGTCTGCCATCTTTGCAACAATTAATTTAACTGCACGGATTGCATCATCATTACCAGGAATGACATAATCTAATTCTTCTGGATCACAGTTAGTATCAGCGATACCAACTAAAGGAATACCTAACGAATGTGCCTCTTGAATACAAATTCTTTCCTTGCGTGGATCAACAACGAAAATCATATCCGGTGCTCCACCCATTTCCTTAATACCACCTAAGTTCTTCTGAAGCTTATCCATCTGCTTTTTGATATTGATAACCTCTTTCTTAGGAAGCACATCAAAAGTTCCATCCTCTTCCATTTTTTCATATTTCTTCAAGGTTGCGATACGGGTTTCAATGGTCTTCCAGTTGGTAAGCATACCACCTAACCATCTCTCATTTACATAGAACATTCCGCATCTCTCAGCTTCTGACTTAACAGAATCCTGTGCCTGTTTCTTTGTTCCTACAAAAAGAATCTTGCCACCCTCTTCTACGCATTTCTTAATAGCGTCATAAGCCTCATCTACCTTACCGACAGACTTCTGCAAGTCGATAATATAGATACCGTTACGCTCAGTATAGATATACTCAGCCATCTTAGGGTTCCATCTTCTTGTCTGGTGTCCAAAATGTACACCTGCTTCCAATAACTGTTTCATTGAAATAACGCTCATAATTTACCTCCTGGTTTTACCTCCAACGGCTTCTGGTTCCTAAAAACAGATTATGATATGCGTTCTCTTCATAAATCTGCACCATTTTGGGAAATTCACCGTTGTGTATTATTTTTTACCGAGTGGTATTATAACATATTGATAAAAATACCACAAGTACTTTTTTCTTTTCTATGCATATCTGGTTCATTCATTTACTCTTTCCAATCTCCTTCATATATTTTCCGGCATCTTTCATGAAGCTGATAACAATCAAAATCATTACAAGTCCTATAGGAAATGCAGCAATAATACTTACTGATTGCAGATTACTCATTGAGCTGTCTGAAAAAATAAGTGCAATTGGCAACAGAATAAGAAGTATGCACCACATCAGCTGAATTAGCTGATGTGGCTTTTCGCTTTCTTCTAATTTATGATAACTATAACATGAGGCAATCAAAGCAATGGAATCAAATGATGTTGCATAAAATGCCACCATAGTGATCAAAAGCAATACCAGAATCAGAGATGCCAATGGCAAAGTACGAATAATCGCAATAATCACTCCATACAAATCGCCGGACTGCTGATACATGGCAAGAAAATCAGCTTCACCGGATATTTGTTTCCCCAAAGAATAATTTCCCAGTATGATAAAACTGATCAGCGTTGAACCTACACCAAAACAGTATCCTCCCACAATGGTCTGTCTTACTGTTCTTCCCCTTGATATACTTCCGATGAAAAACGGAGCTGCAACACACCATACCATCCAATATGCCCAATAATATATTGTCCAGTTTTGAGGAAATGATGTTGTACGCTGTGGATCTGTAAATGTTGAAAGTTCAAAAAAGTTTTGTACCAGTCTTCCCAAAGCAGAAAATCCGGTTTCTATAATATATCTTGTCTCACCCCCAAACAGTAAGACAAAGGCAAGCAAACTAAAAAATAACCAGATACAAGCTTTCGCTAAGATACTGATCCCCTTAAATCCATGCAATAAAGAATAAGTGTAAATGATACAGGTAATGATTAAAATAACAATTGTAACAAGTGTACGATTCAATTCCACATGGAAAAGTTCATTAATTACGCTAGCCATAAGAGGCGTCGCTACACTAAAGGTTGTTGCTGTACCTGCAATCAACGCAAAAACAGCTAATAAATCAACTATTCTTCCTGGTGCTCCATCTGTATATTTACCTAAAAACGGACGGCATGCCTCTGAATATTTTTGGCGTTCTCTTTTCCGAACATGAAGCATAAAGCCAAATGCAACTGCTAATACCAAGTAAAACCCCCATGGGATAAAGCTCCAATGAAAAAGCGGGTATACACTGGACCAATCCTGTATACTTCCCATTTCTGCTATATGAGGATCTGTTGCATATAAAATCCATTCAGAAAATGAATAAAACAGGATATCTGCTGCCAGGCCACAGGTGAACATCATAGAACCCCATGCAAAAAAAGAATATTTGGGCTTTTCCCCCGGATTACCAAGGACAATATCTCCATATTTTGATATAGCAATATAAATTGATAACATGAAAATTCCTAATCCAATGACCAGATAATATGTACCAAATGTATCACCAAATACATAACGTATGCGGCTCAATACCTGATTGGACTGTTCAGGCATAAGAAAAAATAATGTGCATAATATAATGATGATTCCCAATGGTACTAATGTAATCATCCAATCTATTTTTTTTTCTTCCACCCCACTCTTATCTTCCTTATTCATAACATTCTCCTTCATTGATATATGTTTCATATTGTTTATCTATTGCTGCTAATTCTGTTAAATTGTCTATTTCAACAATAGCTGATTTCTCCATTTTTCTGATTCCAAGCTGATACTCATCAGGGTAACAAAACAGAGCCACATCATCCCAATAAATTTGTCGGTTCTTTTTTTCTTCAAATTCTATTTTCAAGTGCTTCTTTAATCGTTTTCCATCCTCTGAGTTCCAGCGGGAAATACTATATAACTGCCAGCCACATTTTCCGCCTGTACGGCTGCATGATGTCACAATACCATTCTGTACTTCCAGCAACCATTCCTCTGTATCTTCCTGTGTCCAAACACAATTGTATCCTGATCGTTCAAATTCCGGTTCTAATACAGATTCATCATAAATAATCTGATCCCCATCCAGGATCATTGCATCTTCTATATAATCTCTTGCCACATATAAGGATGAAATATTATTGCAATTTTGATAATACGGATTTTCAATCAGGGTAACTTCGGGATATTCTTGTTCAAGCACTGTAAATTTTTCTTTTAAATATCCTACAACTACATATATTTCCCTGATTCCATTATGCAATAATCCCTGAATCACCGTATCTATTATTTTAGTCCCGTTGACCTCAACCATGGGTTTCGGAGTATGATGGGTTACCGGTTTCAGCCGATTTCCAATCCCTGCCGCCATAATAATTGCTCTTTTTACCTTATACATTACGTTTCCTCCAAAATCCCTCCACATTTATTTAATTCTTCCTGTACGATTTTATAATATTCTTTGGCATATCGATACTGCTTTAATGAATATTCTCCAAACTCTACTCCTAACTTATGTTTGTATTCACACCAATTACTCCAAAGCAAACCGCAAATGGCTATGTAACAATAAATTTTAATTCTTATTGTAATGCCACAATCCTGTTCGAAATATGCATCTATTAATTTTTCTACCTGTTCCCGTTCGTACAATGAATATATAGCAAACATCGCGATATCAACATGCGGATCCTGCATTCCCGCATATTCCCAATCAATCAGCCGAATTTCTTCTTGTCCGGCACTGTTCGTAACAAACAAAAAATTATCCGGTACTGCATCTATATGCGTTAATATCTTTTGTTCACAATATTTATCTACAAATGCTTTTAATCTAAAAACGCTTATCTTTGTCTCTTCATAATCTCTATAAACTGAGGAAGTCCCTCCCCACAATGTTTCATAAAATTCAATCTGCTTAAACAAATCAAATTCGTGACCTACTTTGTACTTATTGGCATGAAATTCCCGCAGTTTACTCATACATTTCTCTACATCTTCCATATTTCCCGAATCACATACCCTTGCACTTTCGTAAAATTCCGTAATTTTATAACCATTTTCAGGATTCATATAGAAAATGTTATCACAGATCCCTTTGTTACATAT
Source organism: uncultured Lachnospiraceae bacterium (assembly GCA_910585605.1). GTDB lineage: Bacteria > Bacillota > Clostridia > Lachnospirales > Lachnospiraceae > CAG-590. Next base: position 61,806 of record CAJUFL010000017.1, read on the forward strand.
CACCTGATAAACATCTGATTCTTCCCGCCGATTGATCAGCTGTTCTGTTCCTTCACCCGGAATTCTCATAATATACTTTATTCCTCTGCAGGAAAAAAGAAAAGAACGATTCGTCATTCCTTTTTTTAATACTGTAATATCTGTTATTTCCGATGAATCCGCACATAAGGCATCACAGATCACATTAATGGCAGTATTGTTTAAATGATTGGAATTACTGTCAAAATCCCGCAATTGCTCATACGTATTTATTTCTATCACATCCGTAAAAGAAACTACATTTGCGTAAACAACCATTTTCTCTTTATTGAAAAGAGCTGCTTCCCAATAACAAGCATCATATTGCGGCTTGTCCTTATATTGATTCAGTCTGTCTCGAACAATAGCTGCTGTTTCTCCTTCCAGATAACTGATTCCTATCATTCCATTTCCGCTAGCACCCTTTTCAATATTTACGAGTTCCATTTTCCTGTTAATCCGTACTGTACTATCATCATCCACTAAATCATTTACCATATACCATGAATACAATTCATAATGATCAAAGGGATTCTTTGTACACCAGATATCACATGGGATAATATAGGTATTAAAAATTTTGTCCGCTGCCAGACTTAATGAATATAAATTATTTTTGGTATGATATTCTGGATTTACCACCAACTCCACATTATATTCATCAATCAAATATTCATATTTTTCTTTCATATATCCCACTATAACAGAAATATCATAAATACCTACATTATGGAGCTGATTAATTATATGTTCTATAAGAGGCTCTCCGTTTATTTCCAATAAACCTTTAGGAACCTCCATATTTAACGGAACTGTACGCATTCCATACCCTGCTGCCAGGATAACGGCATTATGCGGTATATTTAAATTCAGCAATTCTTTTCCCTTTTGTGTTACACACAAATCCTCTGTTATTAGTTCTTTTTTCATTAGCTGCCCTACCAGCTTATTGACTGTTCCAAGGGAATATCCACATAATTCTGCAAGTATTCTCTGGTTTAAATTCTCATTTTTTAAAATTATTTTTAATAAATTACCTTCTCTGATATCCATGTTCACCATCTTCTTTTTTGTCATTTTCATGAACATGATATCATAAAAATCTCTCTAATACAATACTTTTCTAACTGATAATAAAAGAATCCAGCTATACTATCATATGTGCCATCGGATTCAATGTTATTACTACTATTTTATTTTCCACCAACCAACATCCGTCATCAGAGTTTCCAATATATTGCTATGTTTAGCAAACTGTTTACTCTGAAACTGTACAACTGCCATTAACAATGCAACAGATTTAAGCTCCTCGTCCATCTGTTTTCTTCCTACATTTTCTTTTTCACATCAGACCTAATCTACTCCGATATTTAATTTTCTCTGAAAGTTTTTTATATAATAATCCATATGATTTCCAATTAGTGTTATCTGCTTCTTCAATTTTGAGAATAATACTGCACGACATAAATCTATAATCACAGACACAATAATTAGTAAACAAACCATTACTATACAATATATCATATAATATTTGCTATTCCTCATTCCTTCAAAATTGAAAAGAGTTTTCCAAATATAATTTCCAAAAACAGGATAACATTGGATAAGATATACCCCAAACATATTGGAGGCTATCTTGTCTATTAATTTACTGTATGGAATATGCAGTTTTGAAAAAAAGCACTTGATATACATACTACTGATTGCATATCTCTAATTGTATAATTAGTGTTAGCATCTAATTAGCACAATTTAAAATGAGACATTCTTCTCAATCCTT
>CAJUFL010000018.1 GCA_910585605.1 uncultured Lachnospiraceae bacterium
GCTTAGCTGGCGGATTGTCTCATTTTAATTTGTGCTAAATCTTGACATAGGACCAAAGTTATGGGAAAAAGAGAGGGGTTATAAACCTTACACTGGAGGTGGAACAGGGGGATATCTTTGGATTTTTAGGTCCCAATGGTGCAGGTAAGTCTACTACAATCCGGAGCCTGCTGGGACTGATCAGATTTCAGGAAGGCAGGGCTTCCATTCTGGGAATGGATGTGAAGTCACAGGTAAAAGAGATATTAAAAGAAGTTGGCTATATGCCGTCGGAAGCGATGTTTTATCCTTCCATGAGGATAAAGGATGTTATCCGGTTTGCTGCTGATATGAGAAAAAGAGATTGCAGTAAAGAGGCAGAAATGCTCTGTGAACGTCTTATGATCGACCAGAATAAGAAAATAGAAGAGCTGTCTCTGGGAAATCGGAAAAAGGTGAGTATTGTCTGTGCCATGCAGCATAAACCGAAGCTTTTTATTTTTGACGAGCCTACCAGCGGGCTGGATCCCCTGATGCAGGCTGAATTTTTTAAGCTGGTCTTAGAATATAACAGGCAGGGAACAACCTGCTTTTTATCATCCCATGTATTGTCAGAGGTTAAAAAGTATTGCCGCCATGCGGCAATCATACGTGAAGGCGAGTTAATCTGTACAGATACCGTAGAGAATCTGACAAAGACCAATACAAAGCGGATTCATATGATAAAGGACGGTGTGGAAGAAAACTTTGTATACAAAGGAAACTTAAATGAATTGTTTGCCGGATTTGCAGGGCATGATATAGAGGATATTGTAATAGAAGAGCCTGAGCTGGACGAAATTTTTATCCATTATTATCAGGCAGAGTAAATGGTTTTGAAAAATCAGTGTTCAATCAGGAGGATATTATGATATTATATATACATGAAATGAAAATGAATCTGAGAAGTCTGATTATATGGACTTTGTGTGTAGGAGGTCTATGCTTTGGCTGTATCTTGCTTTACACGAGCCTTGAGGATTCCATACAGGAAATTGCAGATGTATATTCTAACATGGGTTCCATGTCAGTGGCATTGGGAATGGATAAAATGAGCATGGCAACCCTGACTGGTTTTTATGCAACGGAAATAGCCATGATGCATGGATTGGGCGGTGCGATGTTTGCTGCCATTCTCGGAGCAGGAATGCTGTCAAAGGAAGAAGCAGGGCATACTTCCGAATTTATTAACGTTTTGCCAATTGGAAGAGAGAAGATTTTCGCAGGAAAATATCTGGCAGTTGTCAGCAGTGTTTTTGTTTTTAATTTGTTTTGTTTTATACTGTATCTATTGGGCTTTCTTTTAATGAAAGAAGATATCATAGGAAAAGAGATGATGTTATATCAATTTGCCCAGTTTATCATGCACACAGAGATTGCGACAATCTGTTTTATGATTTCTGCGTTTACTAAGAAAAATCTGGCAGGGACGGGGCTTGGAATTGCAGTTTTTATGTTTGCGGCAGATATGATGTGCCGGATTATACCAGCCATTGAGGATTTTAAATATGTTACCCCGTTTTATTATGCAAACGGAGCAGATATTTTTACCAGTGGAGAAATAGATCATGTGATAATTGGAATAGGACTGGGAATTACTTTTATGGCATTTGTGACAGCAGGAATCCGATATGGAAAAAAGGATTTTGCAGTGTGAGAAAGGAGAAGCAGGAAATACTATGCAGTGCAAGCAGAAGCGATATCATTTTATAATCAATCCCGCAGCATCTTCGGGAAAGGCAGTGCATATCTGGAACAAGGTGGAAAGGATTTTAAAAGAAGAGGGGATTTTATACGGGGCTCATATCCTGCAAAATCCAGCAGAGGCAGAAATGCTTGTACGAAATCTGACTGGAGAATACAGGGAAGAGAGTAAAATTACAAGTTTACATAATATTGAAGAAGCGGCGGCTGCACAAGAAGTGCAGGACTGTCATCTGGTCGTTTTGGGAGGAGATGGCACTTTAAATGCAGTTTTAAATGGAATCGCATCTTTTGAACACACCATCCTTTCCTGTATCCGTACAGGTTCAGGCAATGATTTTGCAAGGAATATGGGAATTCATAAGGATGCAGAAAAGGCACTGCATGGGATATTGCATCATACGAAAGAGTTTCTTTTGGATTATGGTATAGCCGGATATTTACCGGAACATAACCCGGAAGAAAGAAAAGAGGGAATGCAAAATAAGAGATTTCTGATCAGCAGCGGGGCAGGGTATGATGCGGATATTTGTGAAGAGGTAAGCAGAAGCAGGCTGAAAGAATGGCTTAATAAAATCTATATTGGAAAGCTGGTTTATGTAGCAATAGGCGTCAAGCAGATTTTTACGAAAAAGACGGCAGATGCGGTAGTGTATATGGATGAAAAAGAGCCGATTCCTGTTTCAAATCTGTTTTTTGCTGTTTCCATGATTCATGAAAGAGAAGGTGGCGGCGTACCGTTTTGTCCGGATGCAGATGCCACGGATGGACTGCTGGATATCTGTCTGGTAAGAAACATGCCGAAATGGAAGCTGCTGTTGGCTGTAGCAATGGTATATGCAAAAAAGCATGTTCTTTTTCGGAATGTTACGTTATATAGATGTAAAAAGATTATAATTCAGCCACAAAAGCCGCAATGGCTTCATTTGGACGGAGAAACTCCCTGCAAAACAGAGTATGTTACAATGGAATGCAGAAAGGGGCTTAGGTTTTTAATGTAGCGGCAGGATTTTTTAAAGATTAAAAATCTGATGAAATGGCTATACTGACACATAGAGAAAGCAGGTGTAGTGATGTATCGGATTGAAGAGGAAAAGAACAAAGAGAAATATACACTTTTGATACCGGCAATGTTAGACGCACATTTTCCACTATTGAAATATGCGTTTTATTCTAAAAAATATCATCCGGTCGTAATGGAAGAAACAGAGGGCATTACTGGTCTGGGGTTAAAGTATGCGCATAATGATCTGTGCTATCCGGGAATTTTAATCATCGGTCAGATATTAAAGACTTTGCAAAGCGGGAACTATGATATAAACAGGACTGTTATTTTGGAGCCGCAGGCAGGGGATGCCTGCCGTGGCTCGAATTATATATCCATGATCAGAAAGGCGTTAGATGAGGCTGGCTTTGAAACAGTTCCGGTGGTTTCTTTAAACGTTACCGGACTGGAGAAAAAACATAGTATTCCTATTACTTCCGGCTTGTTAATCCGGGCAGCAGCGGCTGCTTATTATGGAGATCTTTTAATGATTCTTTCCAATCAGGTGGAGCCTTATGAAGAACACAAGGGGGATACAAAGAAAGTTTCGGATAAATGGATTCGGATATTGTCAGAAGAGCTAAAAAGGGGGAAAAGGCTGTCTGGGGGGAAGATCAGAGAACATTTTGATGAAATCATACAGGATTTTAAAATGGTTCCTAAGGCTGACAGGCCAGTATTAAAAATTGGTGTTGTGGGAGAACTTTATATTAAATACTGTCATTTAGGAAACTGGAATCTGGAAGAGTATTTAAAAGGGCAGGACTGTGAATATTATATTAACGGTATTACCTGGTATGCGCTGTACTATATGGATACGCATCTATTGTCGGAAGGCGGGGAATATAAAAAGGGAACCGTTATAGGGATATATGCAAAAATTTTCCAGTATTTTTTAAGCCTGCAAAAAGATATGGTGCATGCGATAAAAAAACAGGGGTTTTATTGTATGGATGCCTATGATATCTTTAAAGAAAAAGCGAAGGGATATGTAACTTATCAGTGTTCGATTGGAGATGGCTGGCTGATAGGGGCAGAGTTTGCCAACCATGCTTTAAATGGCTATAACCGGATTATCTGTGGACAGCCTTTTGGATGTCTGCCGAGCCATGTCTGTGGAAGAGGATTATATCCAGCAATCCGCAGAAAACTTCCGGATACACAGTATATCAGCGTAGATTATGATGCAAGTGGAACAGATACACTGGTGAAGAGCAGAATCAGAATGCTATTATCGTTCTGATATGTGCAGTTTTTATGTAAATACTCTGGTATAGAATATGAAGAATTTTTTTATGTTTGAAACAGAATATCCTGCTGGGAGCGGGTTTGTACCTTTTGGTCCGTGTCATTTGATATGGCTTTTTTGTATTGCTGTTTTTACAGGGATAACTGCATACTGGTACAAAAATCAGGAAGAGGAAGGGCAAAGAAAAGCAGAGCACGTTTTGGGGATTTTATTTCCTGTGATTGCCGTTTACCGCGATTTGGTGCTTATGCTGACGGGACATTTCAGTAAAGGATTTTTACCATTTCATCTGTGTAGTATGGCTCTTTGGATTGCCGTTATTTATATCTGGACAAAGAATCGTTTTTGGGGAATTATCTATGTTTTGCTGTGTGTTCCCGGAGCGGCAGGGGCACTTCTTTTTCCTAACTGGGATGCATATCCGTTTTTTAATTATATGCATATCCACGGATTCTTTTCCCATGGACTGATCGTTGCTTTTGGAATCTGGCTGATCGCAGCAGGAAGGGTGATACCATGCTGGAGGGATTTCTGGATGCCGGTAGTATTTGGTATAGTGGGTTTTTTTATCATTCATTGGTTAAATGGAATGCTTGGAACAAATTTCTGGTTTCTGGATAACCCATCTCATGGATCTCCATTGGTCTGGATTCTGGGAATTACCGGAGAACGTGGATATCGGGCAGGATATTTTTTGTTTTGCATGGCAGTTGTAGCAGCCTGGCAGGGTATGCTTGACTTTACCTGCCGGCTGCTCACACAAAAAAAGAATCTTCAGAGTAAATAGATTGTTGAGAAAGAGTTTGCAAGGTGGCTCTTTCTTATTGTTTGTGTAGGGAAAATATAGAGAATTATGATATAATGTGAACATAAACGCGAACGCAGACTTTGTAAGAATACATTGGCTGCTTGCAGGCAGATGTATTCTTCAATTAAACTTGATTATGGATCAGGAGGCATATATGGGGACATCGGTTTTAATTGTAGATGATGAAGTGGATATCCGAGAAATGTTAAAACAGATTTTTACCCTGGAGGGATATCTGGTATATACGGCAAAAGACGGACAGGAAGCATTAGATAAGGTTTCAGCGTTGATGGGAAAGAAGGAAAACGGTTTTTTGGAGGATTCTCTGGATTTAAAGGAAAACGCAGGACCGGATATTATTTTATTGGATGTCAATATGCCGGAACTGAATGGGTATGAAGTATGTAAAAGAATCCGGGAATATGTGAACTGTCCTATTTTATTTCTGAGTGCAAGAGTGGACGAGGAGGATAAGGTAAAAGGCTTTCGTGTCGGAGGTGACGATTATATAGAAAAGCCGTTTAGCATGACAGAACTGAAGGAGCGGGTAGCTGCCCATTTGAGGAGACAGAGAAGAATAAATGAATCGGAACGGGTAGGGTTTAGCGGCGTATTTACAATTTCCTATTCCGGCAAGCAGGTGCTTTTTGGAGAAGAAGTGATTCATCTGACGAAAACAGAATATGAAATTGTGGAATTTTTAAGTCAGCATAAAAATCAGGTATTTACCAAGGAGATGATATATGAACGTCTCTGGGGTTTTGACAAAGACGGAGAGAGCAGCATTATTACAGAACATATCAGAAGAATCCGGCAGAAACTTAAGAAATATTCTGATGAAGCAATGGTAGAAACGGTCTGGGGAGTAGGGTACAGATGGATTGGGTAGAAGAACTGTTTGTAAAATGGAAGGGGAAAATAAGGAATTTTTCCCTTCAAAAGGCAATGATGGCATACATGATAATTGCAATATTTTTAGTGATAGCAGTGAGTGGCATTACATGGGAGATATGTACGAACTGGAAAGATACAATTAAGACAGTAAATGAAGTAGGGGATGATTACAGGTATGCAGGGGAAGGGGCTTTTGTATTATATTTTGAAAATCAAGGAGGTATCAGAGTCACGGATTTTTCCAGTACAATTTATCTTAAGAAAAGTGACGAGATATTATGGCATGTTTTAGATGGCATTATCGTATTGTGTATTCCGGTTTATTCAGCAGCAGCTATTTTTCTGGTATCGGTATTGTATTACAAAAACAAACTTCGGGAGCCGATGTCTTTGTTAAGGGCAGAAATGGAGTCCATAAAACGGAACGATTTGAGTTATTCCTGTTTTTATGACAGTAATGATGAGATGGGGGATATCTGCAAAGCCATGGATACGATGCGCAAAGCAGTTGTAGAGAATCAGAAGAATATGTGGGAACTGTTAGAAGAACAAAGAAAAATTAATGCAGCATTTGCCCATGATTTAAGGACACCTTTGACTGTTATTGCCGGTTATGTGGATATGCTGACAGAATATTATCCAAAAGGGAAGATGAGCGAGGAAAAAATAATGGAGATTCTCACTGCTATCCGTGGTCAGACCGTAAGATTGAAAACATTTTCAAAAACCATGAAGAAGATAGACAGTTTTGAGGTGCTGGAGGTCAGAAAAAAAGCGGTCAGCAGCTGTGATCTGGAAAGAGATATTAATAATCTGGCTACGGGGCTGGAAGGTGGGAGGTCTCTTGCCATTTTGGTTACCATGCAGCTTAAGGAAAAAGAAATTTACTGTGATGAGAATATCATACTGGAAGTATTGGGAAACCTGTTATCCAATGCTCTGCGGTATGGGGAAAAGAAAATAGAAATATTAGCCGAACAGCAGGAAGACAGGCTTTTTTTGTATGTGAAAGATGATGGCAGGGGGATGACTAAGGAAGAATTGTATAAGGCAGACAGTCCTTATTATTCGGATAAGCTGAAGGATAATGTGAATTGGTGGAATGGAGAGGGGACAGAAAATGCACAGCAGGATTTTCATTTCGGTCTGGGGCTCACCATCTGTAAGATTCTTTGTCAAAAGCATGGCGGGAGTTTAAGTTTTTCCAACAGTATGGATGGCGGTGCAATTGTCTGTGCAGAGTTTTTCGTGGGATGAAGGATAAACATGGTTGACTTTATGAGTTGGGATTTCTATAATGCAGAAAAAGGGAATAACAGATAAGGAGTATACTATGTCAAAAAACCGGGTACTGATCGTGGAAGATGAGATTTCCATCGCAAAAATGATTAATATGAATCTTAAGGTTGCAAATTATGATACGGTTATGTTTCATGATGGAGCGGAGGCAGCGGGAGCGTTAGAGGAAGAACATGATTACGATATCGCACTTTTAGATATCATGCTTCCGGGTATGGACGGCTTTGCGCTTTTGGAAGTGGTAAAATCTTATGGGATACCGGTTATTTTTCTGACAGCAAAGGATGATATCGGTTCCAAAGTACAGGGGCTCCGGGATGGAGCAGAGGATTATATTGTAAAACCCTTTGAAATGTTAGAGCTAATGGTGCGTATGGAAAAGATACTGGAGAGAACCCAAAAACTTAGCAATGTTATCAGGATACTGGATTTAGAGATTAATTTTTCAGAACATACAGTAAGAAAAAATGGTGAAGAGATTTCTTTAAAACCAATGGAATTTGAATTGTTAGGTGTTCTTGCCAAAAATAAAAATATAGCGATTTCAAGGGAGGAGCTTTTACGTATGGTGTGGGGACTGGATTATATAGGAGAAACAAGAACCGTAGATGTGCATATCGGGCAGCTGCGTAAAAAGCTATCCTTAAATGATAATATTAAGACAATTTCTAAAATGGGTTATAGACTGGAGGATTAATGTTATGCGGCTAAAGACAAAAATCATTCTGATCTGTAGTCTTGTCGTTTTGTTTGTGTCTGCTATCTGCAGCATGGCAGCTTTTTACACGATGCGGGCAGGATATCTGGATACGGCAATGGGGCAGGAGGTTCAAAGAGCGGCAGATTGTTTTTCATATATTGAGGACAGGATCGTTAACCTACAGTTAGACCGCGGAAAAATAGACCGTAATGTGATGGAATATATTATAAAGGATACAGCAGTAAAAGCAGGAGTGGGGAATTTAGCCTGCTTTTATATAAATCATACAGGAGAAGAGACAGCTGTTTATAATGATACAATATTTGAGAGCCAGGATTTGGAGCAGGCAGATTATCAGAATGTATCAGATCATCTGGAACAGACCAAGATTAAACGGGGGAAGCAGTATTTTGGAGTGTATCGGAGTCAAAATAGTAGTTATTCAGAATATCAGATTTATATGCTGGCAGATATCACTTATGTGCAGAATCGGATTAATCTGATCGGTCTGGGACTGGTAGTGCTCATTTTGTTTATTACGGTGCTGTCATATGTGGTGTTATCTGCCATGATGAATAAGGTGCTTTCACCCTTACAGGAATTGAATGCTTCCGCAAAGCAGATTGCATGTGGCAATTATAATCAGAGGATTATGGTTAAGCAAAGGGATGAAATAGGGGAATTAAGTGATAATTTTAACCAGATGGCAGAAGCAGTAGAGATTCGGACGCACAGTCTGGAGGAATCAGAGAAAAGAAAAACACTTTTCATGGGTAATCTGACTCATGAATTAAAGACACCGCTGACAGCAATTTCCGGTTATGCCAAGACACTTCTTACCGTAAAGCTTCCGCAAGAAGATAAAGAAGAAGCACTTTCTTTTATCTATGAGGAAAGCTGCCGTCTGGAACGGCTTTCGAAGAAAATGATGAATCTTTTGCTGTTAGAGGAAGATGGAGAAATAGTGAGAAAACAGATATCGGCAAAGGAATTATTTTCTAGTGTACAGGCAGTATGCAGTGGAAAATTGAAGGAAGCAGATATGGAGATTGAGTGTCATGAAAGCGGACAAATGTTTCTGGTAGACAGGGACCTTTTTGTAGAGGTACTGGTAAATCTTATTGATAATGCGATTAAGGTCAGCAGTCAGGGAAACAGGGTTTTACTGACTGCTGGTGAACATTCTATAACCGTTCAGGATTTTGGAAAAGGAATTCCGGAAGAGGAGCAGGAAAAAATTCTGGAACCGTTTTATATGATCGATAAGTCCAGAAGCCGGAAAAGCGGTGGTGCAGGTCTGGGACTGGCAATCACTGTAATGATTTTAAAGAAGCATGACTGTCGGCTTAAGATCGAAAGTACCGTGGGAAAGGGAACACGGATGATTTTACAATTTGTTTAAATAATGATGAATACTTGATGAAAGCGTTTATGCTAAGATAAGATCAGCGTGAACGCTTTTTGTATGAAAAAAATGAGGAGATGATAAAGATGAGAAAAAAGAGCATTGTATTTTTGTTAGCAGGAACCATGGTGCTTTCTTTGGCAGGATGTGCCGGCAGCCCGGAAAATTCGGTTGTAAAGGAAAAGAATCTGGATAAGATGTTAGAACAGGCAGAAAATACGGGAGAGGAAGCTGCATCGTATGATGATGTGTTAGAAGAAGTAGAAGGAAATTATGAAACCTATCAGACACAGTTTCAAAATGATTCCTTAAGGGTAAAGGTGGATGTGGATGCAAGAGTGCAGGTGCCGGAGGTGAATAAGCTGTCTGTGTACCGTGTCAGTCAGAAAAAAATCAGCCAGGAATTTTTGGATAGTGTAAGAAATGCACTGACAGATGACGTCACTTATTATGAAGGAAGGATGCAAAATGCAAGGACAAAATCGGTAATTGCAAGGGAGATACAGGAAAGAAAAGATATGATTGCTGATCTTAAGGCAGGGAAAGACGGTTTGGATGAAGAAAGTGTGCAGCAGTACAAGTCGGAATATGAGCAGGTTCTACAGGAATTGGAAGCAGAATATGAAACTGCACCAGATGATGTAGAGTTAACTGATTATCCTTCGGATAATAAAATTTACAGCATTGAAGAATTGTGCAGCAGGGATCCGGAAGATGAGTTTTATAAGTGGGAGTACAGCATACATCCGGACTGTGAAGTCTATTATGGAGTAAGTGATGCAAAGGACGGCAGCTGTCATGCATTGTTTGTACAAAACAGCAGTGATTACGGAAACTGTCTGCGCTATATGAATAGCAAATATGGGTATAGTATGATATCTTCTGCAGTTGTGGAAGATGATATGGAGCTTGCAGTATTAAAAAAGGAAGGGGAAATACCGGATTTTACAGAGGCAGGTATCGATCTGGGAAAGACACCGGAATTGGCTGATAAGGAACCGCTTACTTTATCTGAGGAAGCAGCCAGAGGGCAGGCAGAAGAATTAATGCAGAAGTTAAACCTTACGGATTATAAGTGCTGTGAGAGTGGAATATATTCGCAGATGGTCGGTAAGGAATATGATTATTACCGGGATGTTTACAAATTTTTGTATATGAGAAGTATGGATGGTGTATTTGTTGATAATTCTGCTGGATTTAAATTTGTTGATGAGTGGAGAGGAGATGAATATACCAAAAAGGCATGGGGAAATGAAGCGGTTGTGATTGCGGTCAACGACAACGGCATTGTGGATTTTCGTTATCTCACTCCGCTTTCGGTAGATGAAACAGTGGTGGAAAAAACCGGTATAAAATCTTTTCAGGATATAAAAGATACCTTTGAACAGATGGTAGTAATTGAGAATGCAGTGGAGGGTGAAGATGGAACTGTGTCAATTGAGGTAACGGATGTTAAGCTGGTTTATACAAGGATTAGTGAAAAAGATAGTTTTGATACAGGGCTGGTCGTTCCTGTCTGGGACTTTGAAGGAAGGATTATTGATGAATTTGGATATGAAGAAACCAGAAATATATTGTCAATTAATGCGATTGATGGGACAGTAATTAACAGAAGACTGGGATATTAGAGATGAATAGTTTTGAAACGGATTTGAAACGGGCGTTTGGCGGTTTGAATTTTTGGGCCGGACTGTTGTTAGAGTGTGTGATCCTGTTTCAGTCAGGACCTGATTCGGATTTGTTCCGAATCAGTGTTCCGGTATTGGCGTCAGTACCATATTCTACAGCATGGATCAATGAGTATCAAAGCGGTTACCTAAAAGAATATCTGCCTCGGTGTGGGAGAAATGCATACATATTAGGAAAGTTTTTTTCCTGCGGTATCAGTGGAGGGGCATTGCCGGGCATAGCATGTCTTTTTTATCTGTACAGCAGACCACAGGAGGAATTTTCTGTAGATGTGTTTCTCGTATTTCTTTCGGGAATGTTCTGGGCAGTCGTGGCAGCCATGTTAGCAGCAGCATCTAACAGCAGATATGTGGCCTATGGTGGTTCGTTTGTATTATTTCATGCACTTGTTATCCTGTACGAGAGGTATTTCATTTCGCTGTACTGTCTGTATCCGGTGGAATGGTTTGCACCGGTTCATACATGGGTGTTTGGAAATATAGGAATTATCCTTATGTGTGGAGGTATGATTCTGATTGCCGGCATTTTTTATTATGAGATTCTCAGGAGGTGCATAGAACGTGTATAAGATAAAACAGATTGTATATACAGCACTTTCCAATTTCAGAAGATGGCATAATAATCCACAGATAATTATGTGTTTTTTGCTGGCATTCATATTTTGTTTTCTGTTATCGGATAAAGTCATGCAGTTTGCTAAAGCACATGATACGCATTTACAGGGAATGGAAACCTTTATATGGACATTTGGGGATTCCCAGTCAGTACTGATCATATCCCTGTTGTTGCTGCTGCTCTTCGCGGATATGCCTAATCTTGCCTGTGAAGTACCATATTTTATGGTACGGACAGACAGAAAAGTATGGATGCTTGGTCAGATTATGTATTTAATTATAGCGACTTTTGTTTTTATGTTTTTTATTTTTGGTGCGACAATTGTTTTGTCGGCACAAAGGGCATTTCCGGCAAATATGTGGAGTGATACGGCAGCGGTGATGGGATATTCCGGTATTGGGGAGCAGATTGCAGTCCCGGCGTTTGTCAAGGTATTAGAACTTACATTTCCATATCAATGTACCCTGCATATTTTTCTGTTGATGACAGGATATGCTGTCAGTATGGCAAGTATCATTTTGTTCCTGAATCTTTGTAAGACCAATGGTGGTATGATTGGTGGTGTGGTTTTTACCGGATTCGGAATGATCCTGAATCCGGATATCGTGGCGGAATGGTTTGGAATTTCTTTTGAGCGGATGAGATATGCAAATATTATATTTGGCTGGCTGTCACCTCTTAATCATGCAACTTATTATATGCATAACTTTGGATATGATAATCTGCCAAGGCTTGAAAGTTCATATTTATTTTTTGCACTGGTCAGTATTGCCTTTTTTGTCTTGTCCCTTATAAAAGTAAAAAATTATTCCTTCCAATTTACGGGAACGCAGATGAGATAGAGGGAAAAACATGAAAGAAGGAGTCAGAGAATGGATGAACATGACGGAATAGAGGTTAAAAACGTATATAAATCCTTTGGTAAGGAGCAGGTGCTAAAAAATATCAGCTTATTTATTCCACCTGGCAGCATTTATGGTGTGGTAGGCAATAACGGAAGTGGAAAAACAGTACTGATGAAATGCATCTGTGGATTTATGAAATGCGACAAGGGAACCATTTTGGTGAATGGGAAGCAGATAGGAAAAGAAATTGACTTTCCTGACCACTTAGGTGTCATTATTGAAACGCCGGGTTTTATTCCTAATTTAAGTGGCTATAAAAATTTGAAAATTCTTGCTTCCTTAAAAGGGAGGATCGGGAAAAAAGAAATTCGGGAAACCCTGAGGAAGGTAGGGCTTGATCCTGATATGAAAAAGCCTGTTACAAAATATTCCCTTGGAATGCGCCAAAGGCTGGGGATTGCCCAGGCTATTATGGAGGACCCGAAGGTGCTGGTTTTGGATGAACCCTTTAACGGTCTCGACCGGCACGGTGTAGTGGAAATGCGGATGCTGTTAAAGGAATTAAAAGCAGAAGGAAAAGCCATTCTGCTTGCCAGTCATAACGCACAGGATATAGAAGAACTTTGTGACCATGTACAGGATTTAATGCTGGCAGCACCGAATGATTTTGATGGGAATTTAGTAAAGGAATGAAAAATGATGAAATGGAAGAATTTTAGGAGAGTTGTTCTTTTTGCAGTTTTAATAGCATTAGGATTCCATCTGACTTGTAACAGAGTATTCGCAGAAGAATGGAAACAACAGGGGAGCAGCTCTGGGAATGGGATAGCAGATGACGGAATTGATGCACCCCGAACAGATGTCAGAGTGTTGGGGGAAGAGGTCACAGGAAAAGATGGAGAAGGTGAAACAGATTCCGGCTGTATGACAGTTTTTAATATTGATAACAGGAATCTGTATACAGGTATGGATAAAACATATTCCAAGGGATATGTTCCAAAGGTTAAAAAGGGAAAAGCAGTGATTGTCCTGCCTTTACTGGCAACTGCCAGGTTAAAGGGAGACAGGATAAAATCGACAGTGAATCTGGGGGAAGGAGAAAACATTCCCTTTGTGCAGAAAAACTATGAAAAAGATATCAGTTTAAAAAAGCATAAAATCGGAAATAAGGGAAAGGAGAAAGAATGCTATCTGATATCCTATACTTTGGATTTAAAGAAGAAGCGTTATAATGGGGGATATCCGGTAATCATTACTGTGTCGGCACAGGATGAGCAGGGAAATGAAGTCCGTCAGGATTTTACGGTTTATGTAACGATTACTGACGGAAGTGACATGGATACCGCGGAAGATACCCAAACGGACGAAACAGAAAATCCCCAGTTTGCACCAAAGGTGATAGTAGATTCTTATACATTTTCAAAAGATACAATTGAGTCAGGGGATTCTTTTACGGTAAAGATTACCTTAAGAAATACAAGTAAAACAGATACTGTGAAAAATATGCTGGTAACGGCTGCCTCAGCTGAACAGATAGAAATGATAAGTAAATCAGACAGTGTTTATGTGGAAGAGCTTCAAACGCAGAAAACCTGTGAAGTTATTTATGAAATGGGTATTCATTCAGCTGCATTACAGGGACAGTACAGTGTACCCATTACACTGGATTATGCAGACAGTAAAGGAAATACCTATACGGGACAGGGATCAATTAAGATAATGGTGGAACTTCCAGTAAAGATTGAAATAGACCCTGTTGCAGTTCCAAAAGAAATACAGATGGGAGAGACGATAGAATTACAAGTCCAGGTGATGAATCTGGGGAGAGGTAAGATTTACAATGTAAGGGCAGTGGTGGAGGCTGACGGTTTAAGGACGAAGCAGACTGCATTTATTGGAGATATTGAAGCTGGAAGTGCTTTATCCGGAAGTATGGAAGTTACCGCCGAGGGGATTTCCGGGGATTCCCTATATGGAAAGACGCAGGGAACCGTTACCTTTTATTATGAAGATGAAGCCGGAAAGGAAATGAGTGAAGAGCAGTTTTTTGAAACCACAATTATGTCACCGCTTAATGAAAAAAAAGAAGAAGAGGAACCGGATGATACCAGACAGTGGTGGGTGGTTATGGCAGTAATTGTAGTGATTCTGTTTGGAATGATAGGCATGTTGGCTGCAAGAAGATTCTGGTATCACCGGTCTTAGGAAAAGGATATGGAAGAGATAAAAAAATATGAAAATTCGTGAATTTTTAAGGTTGAGAAAACAAAATGATACGGTGAAGCTGATGTGTTTTTTTGTATTGGCAGGTGCAGGATTTTTTGTCAATGTACTTTATCATGCAGGAAAACTTTGCCATAGTGTACAGTCTCCGGTGGAATATCAACTGATACGGGGAAGTACAGTTACGAATGAACATATCAGAGAATTGGCACAGGCAGAGGACGTGGCAGCAGTGAGCCGGAGTCTTGATATTCCGGTAACGGTAAAATATCAGGGTCAGGAGACGATGATGACTTGTACGATGCTTTCTAGGGCTTATATGGAAAAGGTTTATGGCATTATGGTATCAGGCGGTGAAAAGAGGTATTATATGAATCAGGCGGCATTTGGAGAAATTCAGACAGGTTTTATGGAAAATAATGTGTCTTTGGAAAAAGGAGACATTACGGAGTATGGGGAAGAATACAAAATTCAGTATTTGGAGGAGGAAGCCGGAACAGAGGAGGAGAGTATGCAGCAAACGGTTTTTCACCCGGCAAGGCTTATTGTCCTGAAGGAAAAAACAGAACAGGAAACTGCGCTTATCTGTACGGTGGAAGAAAGTACAAGGCTTAATAAGGCAGATTCCGTGAGAGTGCTGTTTTCTGGGCATGATTTGGAGAATATGAGACTGGAAAACCTTACAAAAATGGGATATGAGATTCAAAATGAGCAAATGCTTGATGAGGAAGAATATGAGATGAAAATAAGACTGTTTCATATCCGGTATGGAATTCTGATATGTGCAGTCTGCTTTGTGACACTGCATTACATGAAGAAAAGCGTGCCTGAATATAGACATTATGATTAATGGAAAAAGTTATCCGTATATTATGCCAGAAACTGCTGCTTTAGCGATTTGAAATCACAGGGCAGCAGTTTTTTATATTAGATTATCGTGTTATCTTTGAGAAGAAGTAAGTCAGTTACATATATTGACAGCTTGGGAAAAGGCTATTGTATTTTCTAAATATATTTCCTATACTTTAAGTGTACAGCAAAAGGTGGAAAATTCAAAAGCTTGTACTTTTTCAAACGTTTGAAAGTAGTCAGCATGCCAGTTTCTTGTTTTGTTGACAATTGGCAAAACACTAGTGTTATTTTATGATGACCGGATTGGAAAGGAGATATTTTGAAGATTGAAATAATGGAAGAAATATCCTGTGAGGAAACACAGATCAAGATAGTATGCAGCCATATGGACAGCAGTATTTTAAAAATATTGGCAATGCTTCAGGCATTTGATCGGAAGATTACAGGTATAAAAGGCGGTGAAACATATTTGCTGGAAGCACGTGACATTCTTTATATTGATACAGCAGATAAAAAGACATTTTTTTACACAAAGGATGAAGTATATGAGACGCCATTCCGTTTGTATGAATTAGAGGAAAGGTTAGAAACGGCTGAGTTTATCCGTGTATCAAAATCAGCGCTGGTAAATTTTGCAAAAGTCAGGTCATTACGGCCGGATATGGGAGGGAGGATGCGTCTTACTATGGAAAACGGAGAGGTGGTCATTGCATCAAGACAGTATGTACCGGTAATTAAGGGAAAGCTTGGGATTTAAGATATTCCTAAATTAAGAAAGGGGTGAATAACAATGACGGATGGTAATAAAGTGATAAATTATATCAAATATCTGCTTTTGTATGCGGCAGTTGAATTTGCAATTTGCATGGTAGTATGTGTGATTGTGTGGAAGGTTGTAGGGTGGACGGAAATAAAGATGAATACGATTTTTTCATTAATGGTAGTTTTTCTTTTTATGAGTTTTATGCAGAGCATTGCATTTACAGAAATATGGATTAAAAAACTGCATTATGGACTGAGGATGATGATTTTTGCATTTCCATCTCTTGCATTTATGAGTCTGGCTGCTTGGAAATTCAGATGGTTTCCCATAGAAGAAATTGGGAGATGGCTCGTATTTATCGGAATATTCTGTATATGTTTTGTTATCTCGGCTATTATCTATGAGATTTATTTCCGAATGACAGGGAAAAAATATGACGGATTGCTGGGGAAGTATCATGAAAGGCATGAAGCAGAAAGGGAATAGGCGGTTCTGTTTATGGCAGAGTGGTAATAAAAGTGTCTTGTGGCTATGAAAAAACATAGCTGCAAGACACTTTTATTTAGATGTATATTTGTGCATTTTAGGGAGATAGGATATTTTAAAGTAAAAAGGAGGGTGGCATTATGTATATTGATTTATTGAGAAATAAAATATTAGAGCAAGAAGAAGTCTATAAGTTCTTAAGAGAAAATAGGGCAGATATTGTATGCTATAAAGAATTTAAAGACGGGGAGTTAGGGATAAAGGATGCAAATTATACAAACCGAATGAGATTATTTATTATCTCTTATATGAAAAAATAGCTGATGAAGAGGTAATCGTATATTTGTTTAAAGAAGAATTAAAGGATAGAGAAACACATTCGCTTCAGGGGATAGGCAATACTATTCATATATTGACATATCTGTTAAAAAAATGCAGTAATGGGCACAAATATGATAATTTATTTGATAGGGCTAAAAATGCTGATTTTGATTGCACTTGTGGGTATGATATTAATTTCGAAATGAGTGATGATATTTATGATAATGATCTTATAGATTGTATATATTTGTGTTGGGATTTGGATTATAAGGATGTTATGGCACAATTTTTTATTGTTTATAGTGAAAATATAGAGAATTCCATAGTATCTTTTAGATACAGACTTGATATTATGTATTTTATCAAGTATTAAAAGTATCTGAAGTTTGAAAGGAGAAAAAATGGGAACAGAGATATGGTTAGAAGATGTAAATAAGTTTTATGGTTCCAAGCAGGCATTAAAGGATATTGATTTAACAATACCTCAGGGAATGTTCGGGCTGCTTGGGAGAAACGGTGCGGGAAAGACGACGCTGATGAAGGTACTTGCAACTCTGCTGCCGGCAAGCAGCGGTGAGATTGATGTGTGCGGAGTGCCGATTGGGAATGCAGGTAAGATCAGGGAAATGACGGGATATCTGCCACAGGACTTTTCCATGTATGGCAATATGGGTGTCTATGAAGCAATGGATTATCTGGGTGTGCTGTCCGGTCTGTCAAAAGCAGTGAGAAAAAAACGGATTCCGGAACTGCTTGAAAGAGTAAATTTACAAAATAACTATCGCACAAAAGTGAAAGCAATGTCCGGCGGCATGCGGAGAAGACTGGGAATCGCACAGGCAATTTTACATGATCCGAAGGTATTGATCGTGGATGAACCCACCGCAGGCTTAGACCCGGAGGAAAGAGTAAGATTCCGTAACCTGCTTTGTGAGATGGCAGAGGAGAGGATTGTCATATTATCGACCCATATTGTGGGTGATATTGAGGCAACCTGTGAAAACATTGCCATTATGGATGCAGGGGAGATTATTTATAAGGGAACTGTATCCGAGCTGCTTTCCATAGCAGACGGCAATGTTTATACTGCCGATATTTCCCGTATGGAATTGGAAAAGGTAAAGCAGGAGTTTCTAGTGACCGGGATGTTAACCCAGGGAAACCATGTAACCGTGCGCTTCCTTTTGAGAAATCCGGTTCAGAATCTGTTTGAGGGAGCCAGGGAATGCGAGGTAAATGTAGAAGATGCGTATATGTATCTGATGTACAGGGAAAGAGGTGATGCATCATGTTTTTAACGCTGTTAAAAAAGGAATGTGTCCAGTACTTAAAGAGCATTACTTATTATATTTTTCTGATTGCACTGGTTTTGAATTTTATTTCCCAGATGGGAGCTCTTGAAGTGAAGAAAAAACCGGAACCGGGAGGGGATAATTATGGTCAGATCCGGTCGGCAGATAAGGATTTGATTATGAAGGATACAATAGACGGGCTGATTAGCGAATATGACAGAGGGGAATATACGACGTATCCGATTGGTTTTTACAAACGGGTTACATTAAATGATAAGGAACAGGAGCAGGTAAGAGATATACTGCTTTTTATTACCGGTCTGACAGAGCAGGAGTTTAAGGATATCTATGAAAGGTATGAAAAAGAAGCAGAACAGGTAAGAGAGCAGGCAGCTTCCGAAAACAGAGCTATCATGGAGTCAGAGTTTCCTCCAATGGATGTAACAATAAGGGAAGATTTAACATGGGAAGAATTTTCTGAAAAAATGCAGACGCTGGATGATTTATTAGGTGGAGGAAGCGATTACAGTAAAAGTAATTTGGAATATACGAAAGTACCAATGACTTATGAACAGGCATTGGACGAATATGAGAGCCTTTTAAAAGATGATAAGGTAACCAATGCCTATGCCAGACTGTTTTGTGATTACATGGGAATCGTGTTGGCAATCCTGCCAGTCTTTCTGGCAGTGACCAGAGCGTTAAAAGACCGGAAAGCACAGGCGGAACAGGTTCTTTTTATGAGCAGGGCAGGTTCAGCAAAGATCATACTGAGCCGTTATCTTGCGGCTATCATAGTAACCGTGGTTCCGGTTATCTTATGCAGTTGTTCTACCCTGATGCAGTCTGTATATTATGCAAGGAGTATACACGTAGAATATGATCTGTTTGCCTTTATAAAGCATATTGTTTTTTGGCTGCTACCTATGATTTTAGTCAGTCTTTCCGTAGGATTTTTCCTGACTGAGCTGACTGACAGTGCGATTGCGATTCTGGTACAGGCGGCATGGTGGTTTTTTAGTATCTTTGTAACCCAAATGAATCTGGTAGGAAGTGTCGGGTGGAATCTGGTTCCCAGATTTAATACGGTAGGTTCATTTGAAATATATCGGCATATGGAGGAACAGTTGATGAAAAATCGTTTATTATATACGGGAATTGCACTAGTGCTGATTTTGTTTACTGTCATTGTTTATAACAAAAAACGGAAAGGGGAGTTTGTAAGTGTTGGAACGGTATTACGAAATCGTAAAAATAAACTGGAAGCATAACTTGTTTTTACACTTTGTGATTGCTCTGCTTCTTTGTGTGGCGGCTCCGTTTCTTATGGGCGTCAACAATTTAGAAGAGCCGCAGGTGGCGAAAATTATTGAATTTTATCTAAGCTTTTTGGGAGTCATCCTTTTGATACCTTTATTTATTCCTGATACTAATAAGGATATCAGGGATTTGATTGCCTCGAAAAAGACGCCGATTACCAGTGTCAGGATTTGCCGGATTTTAGAAGCAGTCATATGTCTTAGTGTGATTCTTCTGCTATTTTTGTATTTTCTGAAAATGGGAGATTGTGAATTCCGCTATGGAACCTGTTTTTTTGTGGCTATGGCAAACTGTGTGTTTATGGGCGGAATCGGACTTTTGATTTACAGCATGATTGACAATATTGCACTTGCCTATATGATTCCGATTTTATATTTTATCGTGTCCATGGGAAGCGGAAAAAAGTATTTAGGAAAGTTTTGGCTTTTGGGCTTTAGTTCGGGAAACAGCATAGGAGATAAAAGTTATCTTCTGGCAGCGGGAGTAGTCATGATTACGGCAGCACTTTTGA
Source organism: uncultured Lachnospiraceae bacterium (assembly GCA_910585605.1). GTDB lineage: Bacteria > Bacillota > Clostridia > Lachnospirales > Lachnospiraceae > CAG-590. The sequence continues at coordinate 20,040 of CAJUFL010000018.1, forward strand.
TTCGAAAGGTGAGAAGGAGGTAGTAAAAATAATCTGATGTTCGTTTTCAAAAGCCATATGTTGTGGTATGATGGTCAGTGTTCCGGTAAGCAGGCAATTGGCTTATCGGTATATACAGCGATAAAAGAATAACGGAGACAGGTCATCATATGATAGAAGGAATTATACAACAGGAAAGCAACAGGAATCAGGAACTTTGTCTGGATTCAGAAGCAGACGAAAGAAGAGTATCAGAAACAATAAGGTCAAAACAGATGCCGCAGCATGTGGAAATTGAGAGAAGTATTATCAAACGATACCGCAAGTCTATCTGGAAGCCCTTTGTAAAGGCATTAAATGAATATGAGCTGATAAAAGAAGGTGACCGGATTGCGGTATGCATATCAGGCGGCAAGGATTCCATGCTGCTGGCTAAATGCATGCAGGAAATAAAGAAGCATGGGAAAATGAATTTTGATTTACAGTTTATTGTGATGGATCCTGGATATAATAAGCAGAATCGTGAACGGATAGAAGAGAATGCAGCAGTATTAAATATTCCCATCCACACATTTGAAACTAGGATTTTTTCCGCGGTAGAAGATATTACGGATTCCCCCTGCTATCTCTGTGCGAGAATGAGAAGGGGGTATCTTTACAAAGAAGCACAGCGGCTTGGCTGTAATAAGATTGCATTGGGACATCATTTTGATGATGTGATTGAGACCATATTAATGGGAATGTTATATGGAGCCCAGATGCAGACTATGATGCCCAAGCTTCACAGTACAAATCATCCGGGTATGGAATTAATCCGCCCGCTTTATCTGGTAAAAGAGGATGCGATTATCAAGTGGGCACAGTTTAATGAATTGGAATTTATCCAATGTGCCTGCCGTTTTACAGAGATGTATACAGATAAAAAAAATGCCAACGGAGAATCCAAGAGAGAGGAAATGAAGGAATTGATTGCACATTTCAGGGAGATATCTGATCATATCGAAGGGAATATCTTTAAAAGTGTGGAGAATGTAAACTTAAATACCCTGATCAGTTATAAAAAGGATGGCATTACGCATCACTTTTTAGATGATTATGATGACAGGTGAAACAGATAGGGGCTGCTGGTTGCAATTCAGCCTTTGATTACCGGACGCCTGTAGTTTTAACAAAATGTTTCCAAACCGGGGGCGTTTGCACTTACTGAATATGAAGGAAATAATCTGAATGAAAATCTTGCAAGGGAGACCAAGGTGTGCTATGCTTAAAATGTTGTGAGATTATCCGGCAGGAATGACTGCCAACCGGGTAATATCGGCTAAAGAAGGACAAATATTACAATATGATAAGCTTAGGAGGGTTCATTATGCAGGACAGATATGAAATTGACCAGTATGTAAGAAGTATTCCGGATTTTCCGGAGCCAGGGATTATTTTCAGGGATATTACTTCTATTATCCAAAGCCCCGATGGACTTAAAAAATCAGTTGATGGGATACTGGAAAGCCTTAGAAATGTGGAATTTGACATTGTTGTAGGACCGGAATCCAGAGGGTTTATTTTTGGTATGCCTGTAGCGTATATGTTAGGGAAAGGCTTTGTGCCGGTTCGTAAAAAAGGTAAACTCCCTTGTGAAACCATAGAAAGAGAATATGCATTAGAGTATGGTACTGCCATTGTTGAGATGCATAAAGATGCGATCAAGCCAGGAGATAAAGTCGTTATCGTGGATGATTTAGTGGCGACAGGTGGCACAATAGAAGCAATTATCCAGATGATAGAAAGTCTTGGCGGTGAAGTTGTGAAGGTTCAGTTTGTTATGGAGCTTGCAGGTTTGAATGGCAGGGAAAAATTAAAGAATTATGATGTGGATTCTTTGATCATTTATGATGGGAAATAAAAAAATCGAGAAGATTAATTAGACAGGTTGCAGGATATGGCAGCCTGTTTTATATCTTATATGTTTTTGAGGTAAGGACAATGGAATATGAAAAGTTAAACAAAAAAGCACTTGTCTGTATGTATGTGCAGACAGGGATACAATTTATTATTGGCACGACATTGATTATTATGATAAACAGCTTGTTTCATGAAGACTGGCCGCATTTTGTAAGTCTGGTTCTGTATGGTGTAATTGGGGCAGATTTTTTATATCTGATAGCAGCACCTAAAATACGGTATGAGAGATACCGCTATATTTTGACACAGGAGGAGTTTGAGGTAAGAAAAGGTCTGATTATAGTAAAAACAGAGATTGTTCCTATTGAACGTCTCCATAAAATAGAAATTACAAGTGGTCCTGTTTTACGGGCTTTTGGGTTAAAGGCTGTGACTGCTACTACAGCCGGGAGTAATATTGAAGTTTCTTATCTGGATGACGAGGTGGCAGACCAGATTGCACGGCATTTGAAAAGAAGGATTAATATGATTACTGTGGAGGAGAGGAATGAAGCAAGATAAATTCAGATGTCATTTTAGTATTGTTTTTGAGAATCTGGGGAGCACATTCTGGTTTATTGTAATGTACTTTGTAACGCAGATTGATAACCTGGCACAAATTGACTGGTCACAGCTTCTAGAAGGCGGAGAAATTGCAGCAGATGCACTATATATTAGTGTGATATTGCTGGCAGTGATATTTTTTGCCTTTCTAATCCAGTGCATAAAATGGGCAAAAACATGGATTTCAATTGAAGAGGATGCAATTGTTATAGAAAGACGGACGTTAAAACGTATCAGTAATACCATAGGGATAAAAAATATATCTAATATCAATATGGAACAGAACCTCTTTGAACGTCTGGTGGGAACTTATAAGATTAAACTGGATACGAATTCCAGAACAACAGCAGATTCAACAGACGTTAATATTGTCTTATCAAAGAGTAAAGCACTTTTATTTAAAGAGCAGATTATGCGTTACATGAATGAAAAGGATGGGAAAAAGGGTGAGGAACAGGAGGAATATGATATCTCTTATACGGCAAAAGACATTATCCTCCATTGTTTTTATACAGCAAGTATAACGTCTGTAATTATTCTTGCAGGAACACTTTTAGGATGCATAGTAGGAATCCGTTCACTGCGGACAGGTGCATTTGTGGTTGACAGCCTGATGAATGTGATAGGCAGCGTGGCGGCGATCATTATTATTTTAGGTTCTGTGCTGCAGGGACTGGTTAAGGATTTTTTTATATATTATGGTTTCCGGGCAGCACGGAAAGAGAATAAAATATATCTGCACCATGGTCTTCTCAAAAAACGGCAGTATACATTGGCAGTAGATAAGATCAATGCAGTTCAGGTTGTTTCTGTTACACTTTCCAGAATATGGAAGCGCCAGTATGTAAAAGTAATCTGCATCGGAGTAGGAGATGAAAAGAATGAGAGCTCCATACTGCTTCTTTCAGAGTCAAAAGAGGATATGCATCGGAAATTATCTGTTTTGCTGCCGGAATTCATATTGGAGGAACCGGAAATCATCAGGAGGGAAAAGGCATCTGTTTTTTCGGAAATACCTGCAGTTATTGTTTTGTCTGGTGTTTTGACTGCTGGAATTATTTTTATGGGAAGTAATCACTGGTTAGATATTTCCATAGGGGTTCGCATATTGATTATCGTTGGCATTATACTAGTAATGCTGGCAAACATGGTCAGAATATATATGAATTTTTGTACATGCGGTGTAGGGATTGGAAAAGATGTGCTGACTTTAGTAAATGGAAATTTCTGTAAGGTTACGACATGGATTCCATATTCCAGGATTCAGCAGATGGAATACCAACAAGGACCTGTAGGCAGGCGTTTTGGATTCGCATCGGGAACGGTATTTATACTGGCCAGTATAGTAGATTCTATTCACGAGCTTACTTATGTCAGATTGGAATTGTTTAATGAAATGCATAAAAAAATATTAATGAGAAACGGTAATAAAAATAAAGAATAATATTAAATACAGTTGTGAAATTGGTTAAAATGGAGTAGAATAATGCATTAAGGATAATTGTTTCATATGTTGGGATAATTTGAAAGTAAGAAGGGAGGCTGCTTTATGAATGAAATATTGTGCTGGTTGCTGCTGGCGGCAATTTTTATTATTGTGGAAATCATTACATTAGGTCTTACCACAATCTGGTTTGCAGGGGGAGCTTTTGTTGCAGCAATTGCAGGTCTTTGTGGCGCGAATCTGGTTGTACAGGTCATTTTGTTTGTGGTGGTATCTGTTGTGTTACTGGCATTGACGAGACCAATTGCAGTGAAGCATTTAGATTCAAAGACAGAAAAAACAAATGCAGAAGCATTGGTGGGTCAAAATGCATATGTCTTGCAGACGATTGATAATGTAAAGGAATTAGGTCAGGCGAAGGTGAATGGTATGGAATGGACAGCAAGAGCAAAAGAAGATTCTATGATCATTCAGGAAGGGACAGTTGTTAAAATTGTTGCAATTCAAGGTGTAAAGTTAATTGTTGAGACGACTGGGGAAGAGGAAGCGTTTTCGTCAGCAGAGTAAATTATGTTTAAATATGATTAAAAAAGGAGAAAGTTAATGGAAGGTTTAGGTTTTTTATTATTTTTATTATTTATCTTGGTGATAGTCGTTATAAGCAGTATTCGTATTGTTCCTCAGGCATATGCCTATGTTATTGAGCGTTTAGGAACTTATACAGGAACATGGTCTGTTGGCTTACACTTTAAAATACCTGTTGTTGACAAGGTTGCAAAGAGAGTGACGTTAAAGGAACAGGTTGTTGATTTTGCACCGCAGCCGGTTATTACGAAGGATAATGTAACAATGCGGATTGATACGGTAGTCTTTTTTCAGATTACTGATCCGAAGCTTTTTTGTTATGGGGTAGAAAACCCGATTATGGCTATTGAGAATCTGACAGCAACCACACTTCGTAATATTATTGGTGATCTGGAACTGGATCAGACGCTGACATCAAGAGAGACCATTAATACAAAGATGAGAGCTACTTTGGATGAGGCTACGGATCCATGGGGAATTAAAGTGAATCGTGTGGAACTGAAAAATATTATTCCTCCGGCAGCGATTCAGGATGCTATGGAAAAACAGATGAAGGCAGAGCGTGAAAGACGTGAACAGATTCTGATTGCGGAAGGTGAGAAGAAATCTGCAATCCTCCGTGCAGAAGGACAGAAGGAATCGGTTATTTTGGAAGCAGAAGCGGAAAAACAGTCTGCAATTCTTCGTGCAGAAGCTAAAAAGGAAGCAACTATCCGTGAGGCAGAAGGTCAGGCAGAAGCAATTCTTGCAATTCAAAAGGCGAATGCAGATGGTATTCGTTTACTGAATGATTCCGCACCATCAGGTGAAGTTATTCAGTTAAAGAGTCTGGAGGCATTTGGCAAGGCGGCAGACGGTAAGGCTACAAAGATTATCATTCCTTCAGAGATTCAGGGATTGGCAGGTCTTGCAAAGTCGGTTGTAGAGGTTGCAAAAGAACAGTAATTCCATCAATAAATAATTGTGAACCGGGTTATATTCAGAAATACGCATGAGATTTTTTTCTGTATATATCCGGTTCATTTTTCTTAATATTTAGGTAGACGAAAGAAAAGGAATCAACTATAATATCTGTTGTGTGAAATAGTAAAGCTAAGGAGGAATACAGTTTGAAACGGAAGTTAGAGAAAAAATATATATGGATTGGGTTGATAGCATTAGCAGTTATTATATTGGCAATTGCATTTAATCATCTTCTGGAAAATGAAACCAGATTTAGTGAGTTAAAATCTGTCTTTAACGGAACACTGGCACCCATCATTGTAGGAAGTATATTGGCATATCTGTTGAATCCTGTGCTGAAATTTTATGAGTGCTATATTTTTACCCCTTTGGCAAAATTATTATTCCGGGGAGACGGAAAAAAGGAGATACAGGGAAAATTTTCAAGGGGATTTGGAGTCTTATGTACACTTATTTTATTTTTAGTGGTGTGTATTGGCGGTTTGTATCTGGTGATTCCACAGGTTTATCTGTCTTTAAGCAAAATTGTAACAGATGCTCCAGAATATTATAACAGTGTAAATTCATGGATAGCGTCATTAGATGCGGATAAGTCTGAGATCAGCAGATATCTTTTAATGGGACTTGATAAGATATATTCCCAGTCGATAACATATCTGAATAAGGATATTCTTCCAAATATGGACAAGATTGTGGCAGGAATCACTTCGGGAATCGTAGGTGGTTTAAAGATGCTTCTGAATATGGTACTTGCAATTATCATTTCAATCTATGTAATGACAGAGAAAGAGGTTTTAATCTCGGTTGGGAAAAAGCTTACATTTAGTATATTCAGTCGTAAAAATGCTAATAGTATATTGGCGGGAGTGCGTTATGCAGATCAGGTTTTTGGTGGTTTTATTAATGGGAAAATAATAGATTCCTTTATTATTGGTGTAATATGTTATTTCTTTATACAGATTGTAGGTTTTGATTATGCAGTGCTGATAAGCATAATAGTAGGAGTTACTAATATTATTCCATATTTCGGACCATTTATCGGGGCAATACCCAGTGTGTTGATTTTGTTGATGACAGATTTTAAACAGGGACTTATTTTTGCTGTGTTTGTTGTAGTTTTGCAACAGGTGGATGGAAACATTATTGGACCAGTTATTTTAGGAGACCGTCTGAAAATATCCAGTATGTGGATTTTGTTTGCGATTTTAATTGGAGGAGGTTTCTTTGGAGTGCCAGGAATGATTTTAGGGGCACCCTGTTTTGCCTGTATGTATGCATTGATTGGTACTATATGCAAAGGCAGGCTGGAAAAAAAGAAGCTTCCGATTCAGACAGCAGAGTATTATACGATTGAACAGGCACTTTTGGATGAAGACGGTGTGATAAGAAAAGGAACCGCAGAAGATAAGCAGATAAAAGTCAGCGATAAAAGAAAAGATACGGAATCAGAGGACAATATAGAAGAGTAATAGGATGTGAAAATATGATTCAGGACGAATTAAAGAAAAAGAAAGCAGGACTGGTATTGGAAGGAGGAGCTTCAAGAGGTGTATTTACGGCAGGAGCACTGGATTATCTGTTGGAACAGGATTTTCTGTTTCCATATGTGATTGGTGTATCTGCCGGGGCGTGTAATGCCCTAAGCTATGTTTCCAGACAAAAAGGCAGAAGCTTTGACTGCATGGCGCCGGAGAAAAAGGAGGATTCTTATAAGAATTCTATAAGAAAGGCAATTAGGCAGCGGAGTATTTATGATATGGATAAGCTGTTTGAAACCTTCCCAAACGAAACGTTTCCATATGATTTTGAAACTTATATTAATCAGGGTATGGAATGTGAAATGGTGGTAACCAATGCATATACAGGAAAGGCAGAATATATGACGGAAAAAGAAAGTCCTTCAAGGCTTTGCAATATCTGCCGGGCATCAGCCAGTCTGCCGGTGGCTGCCCCTATGGTTACGATAGATGGAGTTCCATATATGGACGGTGGAGTAGCAGATTCTATTCCATTAAAACATGCATTAAAGACAGGGCATAAAAAGAATGTCCTGATTCTTACCAGACCATATGGATATCGTAAAAAATTTCCAAATGAAAAAGCAAGAATGCATATAGCCTTTTATAAAAACTATCCCAATCTTGTAAAAAGTATATATTATAGACCGTTTTATTATAATAAAAGAATGGAGGCTATAGAACGGCTGGAGAGGGAAGGGAAAATATTTGTAATGCGGCCATCCTTAAAATGTCCGGACCGTACGGAAGTCAATCGTGAAAAATTACAGGCATTTTATAACCATGGATATTACACTATGGCTACGGAATTTGACAGAATGAAGAATTTTCTGGGTGTGTAATAATTATACAAAACGATTGAGTTCTTCATTGTATGCATAGTCAATAGAGGATAATTTTTCGGTGAGCTCAGACTGCTGTAGTTCCAGATCAGCGCAGAGTTCACCAAGATTTTTATATTTATCCCGTAATTTTGTATTGATATAACTTAAGAGTATTATTGGATCATTTGGTATAGCTGCCATAACTGATCATCTCCTTTTAATATAGTGGTATACTTTTATTTAATATAATATGGGATATAATGTCAAGAAAAATACAGTGATGTTAAATCATTTGTGAAAAAGAACGAAAATGCGGAAGGGACAGGGTATGCGTAAAGACAAAAAGAATCGGATGGATGAGACAGAAAAAAACATTCACCTCAAAGAAAAGATAGATCAGGATATAAAACAATACGAAATACATAAAGAACAATTTAACGAAAAGACAGAAACGGTTAAAAAGCATATAGAGGAAAAGACCATTAAGAATGTAAGAAGGAATACATACAGCTTTAAGCGGCTTTTGCATGCAGCGTTTAATCTAAGTGCAGATCAGGCAGAGTATGATGAGATTGATGACAGGATTGAATCGGGAGTGGTGCTTCGGGGAACCAATATGTGTATTCTGATTCTTGCTATTTTTATTGCATCCGTGGGACTGAATATGAATTCTACCGCAGTTATCATTGGTGCAATGCTGGTTTCCCCTTTAATGGGACCTATTATGGGAATTGGTTTTTCTATTGCTATTTATGATACAAATTTATTGAAGCGTTCTGCAACGATTCTTTTATTTGAGGTGATGGTTGCACTTGCAACATCTACAGTTTATTTTTCATTGACACCGATTACAACAGCCAGTGCAGAATTGCTTGCGAGAACCAGTCCCAATGCATGGGATGTGATCATAGCGGTATGCGGCGGGCTTGCCGGTATGATCGGTACAACGAGAAAAGAAAAGTCCAACATTCTGCCTGGAGTGGCAATTGCGACGGCTTTAATGCCGCCCCTTTGCACGGCAGGATATGGGCTTGCCATGGGCAATCTCCGGTATTTTGCCGGAGCTATGTATCTGTTTTGCATAAACGGAGTATTTATAGCCATTTCTACGATGCTGATCACTGTGTTTTTACGTCTGCCTTCTAAGAATACAGCAAATGAAGAAACGAAAAAGCAGATCGCCAAAAGAGTAATATTGGTGGCTGTGGTAGCAATCGTGCCGTCGGTGTTTCTCGGTGCGGATATTGTGAGGGATTCCGTTTTTGAAAATAATGTGAATAGTTTTGTGGAGAAGGAATTTCAGTTTGATAATACCCAGGTAGTAAAATATAACGTGGATAGTGAGAAAAAAGAGTTAAAGGTTGCGGTGATTGGAACAACACTGAGTCAGGATACGATAGCAAACCTTAATAAAAGTATGAAGGATTACCACATAGAAAGTCTGGCATTGCGGATTCAGCAGACAGAGGTAAAAGCAGGGATTACAACAGATGAGCTGGAGGCTTATGTAAAAAATGAAACCAGCCAGCTTTCGGCAGAAAATGAAGCGGATTATCAGGAACTTCAAAGTCAGCTGATTGCGGCACGTTCGGAACTATCAGCCTATAAGGAAAAAGAGGTGGATGTTTTGTCATTGCAGGAAGAATTGAAGGTGTTGTATTCCGCTATAACAAAGATACAGATAGGATATCTGAATAGCGAAGATATGGAGCGGATGACCGTTATCCTACAAGTGGCAAATGAATTGACGGATGAGGAAGTAAAAAGGATTGGAAACTGGATGGAAAAACGTCTGGAGACAGAAAATATTGTGGTATACCAGAGTTTGGAAGGCATTCTTTATCCAATGGGAAGCAGGGGGAAAGGGGATGAAAATGCGGAGGATAAAGAATTAAACGAAGTGAATGATAAAGAAAAGGCTGACCAGTCTGATGATAAAAAAGAACAAACAGAATGATGCGGTTTTTAACTTTAAAAAGATGTTTATAATGAATATGAGTGAAGGAGGATAAGATGATGGAAATGCAGCAGTTTGAAGGATATGCATATGTAGAGGGAGGCGTTTGTGCAGCAAAGGGATTTCAAGCAAATGGGTTACATTGCGGGCTTATTGAAAATAAAGATAAAAATGATCTTGCTTTAGTGGTCAGCGACAGTATCTGTAACACAGCGGCAGTATATACTACGAATAAAGTAAAGGGTGCACCGATTATCGTGACCCAAAAACATCTTGAAGAAGCAAAGGGAAAGGCACGGGCAGTAATCGTCAATTCAAAGAATGCCAATACCTGTAATGCAGACGGAGAACAAAAAGCACAGAAAATGACAGAGCTTGCAGCACAGGAATTGGGGATTTCTGCCGATCTGGTACTTGTGGCTTCTACTGGAGTAATTGGAGTGGTTCTGCCGATTGAACCGATTGAAAATCACATAAAAGAGCTGGCGGATGGGCTCTCCTATAATGGAAATGCCAAGGCAGTCAATGCAATTATGACAACGGATACCGTACCAAAGGAAGCGGCAGTAAAATTCATGATTGGAGGGACAACCTGTACTTTAGGGGGAATGGCAAAGGGAAGCGGCATGATTCATCCTAATATGGCAACCACCCTTAATTTTGTGACGACAGATGTTAATATTTCTACTTCTCTGATACAAAAAGCACTCTCGGAGGTCACAAAGATTACTTATAATTGTTTAAGCATTGACGGTGACACCTCTACTAATGATATGGTCTGTGTGATGGCAAACGGTATGGCAGGAAATGCCAGGATTACGGAGGAAGATACTGATTACGAGGTGTTTAAACAGGCACTTTATATTGTTATGATGAATATGACCAGAATGCTTGCAAAAGATGGGGAAGGTGCAACAAAACTAATTGAATGTACCGTTTCAGAGGCAGAAAATCTGGATACTGCCATTACCGTGGCAAAAAGTGTGATTCATTCCTCGTTATTTAAGTGTGCAGTTTTTGGAGAAGATGCTAACTGGGGCAGGATTTTATGTGCAATGGGCTATGCTGAGGCTGATTTTGATATCAATAAAGTAAATGTAGATCTGGCATCTTCAAAAGGAGTGCTTCCAGTATGCAGAAATGGTGCAGGTGTCGCATTTTCGGAAGAATTTGCAAAGGAGGTTCTTGCAGAAGATGAAATATTTGTAAATATTTCCCTTCAGGCGGGCGATGCGGAGGCTAAAGCATGGGGCTGTGATCTGACTTATGATTATGTGAAAATTAATGGGGATTATCGTTCCTAATACGTTGACACTAATTTCTCTGATAGGACTATTTCCTAAGTCTCAGTGTAGCCGCCGCTATGCCTGTGTTTGTGGAGTGGTTACTCTCAGAAAAATTTTTTACCAAAAGGAATCAATTATTTAATAAACGATGTACTAGTAAAGCAATTTTGTATAAAAAAGAAATATATTAGTAGACTAAAAACAAGAGAGATTGATGTTGTTATAATAAAAAAGAAACAGGAGGTTGATTATGGGAGTGTTATCTGATCTGGAACCGGCAAGAGTATTTTATTATTTTGAAGAGATTTGTAAAATTCCCCATGGTTCTTATCACGAGCGTGCAATCAGTGATTATCTGACAGATTTTGCAAAGGAACATGGATTTCAGGTATATCAGGATCATTTATATAATGTGGTTATGCTTGTTCCGGCAAGTGACGGCTATGAACAGGAGGAACCGGTTATTTTGCAGGGTCATATGGATATGGTCTGTGAAAAAAGTGCAGATGCATCCATTGATATGGAAAAAGAAGGGCTTACACTTATGGTGGAGGGAGATTATGTATCGGCAAAGGACACTACACTGGGAGGAGATGATGGAATAGCCCTTGCCTATATGCTTGCAATTGCGGAGAGTAAGGACATTGCGCATCCACCGCTTGAACTGGTATTTACAGTGTCGGAAGAAGTAGGAATGGAGGGAGCCAGCGGTATTAATCTGTCCATGTTAAAGGGGCATCGTATGCTGAATTTAGACTCTGAGGAGGAAGGAGTTTTTCTAAGCAGCTGTGCAGGTGGTCTGTCTACCTGTTCCAGACTGCCTGTTGAATGGGAGAAATCACCGGAGGTACTCTGGTACGAAATATCCGTATCAGGACTGCTGGGAGGGCATTCCGGCTGTGAGATAGATAAGGGGCGGGCAAATGCAAATAAGATATTGGGCAGAATCCTTTATGAATTAAAGTGCAGGGTACATTTTTACCTGACTGGAATAGAAGGAGGGAAAAAGGAAAATGCGATTCCTTTGCAGGCATCAGCGGTTCTTGGCATGACAGAGGAAGAAGCAATAACAGCAAAGGAAACGGTTAAGGAATTAAATGAGGTATTAAAAGTGGAATATGGCAGATCCGATGCGGGAATTACACTGGGCATGAAGTCGTTGCCGTTGGAAAAAGCAGGCGGACAGGGAAAGGAAGCAGTTCCTCAGAAGGTATTGCAGCGAAGGCAGGTACTTGACAGAGTAAGCCTTTCTAAAGTCATTACCCTTCTTATGACTTTGCCGGATGGCGTTCAGGGAATGAGCATGTCAGTACCCGGACTGGTGGAAACCTCTTTAAATCTAGGTATTATGAGACTTACGGAAGAATGTCTGATCATGCAGCATGCGGTTCGGAGCAGTGTTACGACGAAGAAACATTACGTAGCTGCCCAGGTGGAGAGTCTGGTAAGTGAGCTTGGTGGTAAAGTGGAGAGGAAAGGTGAATATCCTGCGTGGGAGTACAAGGAAGAATCGGTGGTACGTCCTAAGATTATTTCACTTTATGAAAAAATGTACGGAAAAGAAGCAGTTGTTGAGGGGATTCATGCAGGCTTGGAATGTGGTCTGCTGGCAGGCAAGATAAAAGATTTAGATTGTATCGCCATGGGACCGGATATACTGGATATTCATACCACAGCAGAAAGATTGAGTATTTCTTCTACGAAGCGTGTATATGAATTTTTGCTAGCATTTTTAAGACAAAAGTAGTGGTGACTGTACAGTATATGAGACGACCGGTATCTGTTACCGGATTAGATGAAGAAGAGGAGAATAGAAGATGCGGGTAGGAATGGGATATGATGTGCACAAATTGACAGAGGGAAGAAAGCTGATACTGGGAGGAGTCAATATACCGTATGAAAAGGGATTGTTGGGACATTCGGATGCGGATGTTTTAACACATGCCGTTATGGATGCCCTTCTTGGTGCAGCTGCATTAGGAGATATTGGGCGGCATTTTCCTGATACGGATGAGGCGTATAAAGGAGCCAACAGTATTGAACTGCTTCGTCATGTGAAGAAGCTGTTGGATGAGAAGCAGTATATCATAGGAAATATTGATGCTACCATAATCGCACAGCGGCCGAAGCTGGCGGCATTTATTCCTGATATGGTGACCACCATGGCCGAAGCTTTGGGATTGCAGGAAAATCAGGTGAATATTAAGGCAACGACAGAAGAAGGATTAGGATTTACCGGAGCTGGAGAAGGAATCAGTTCTCAGGCAGTTTGTCTCTTAGAAACTGTAGCGAATTATAATTATGATGACAGGATGGGAGAAACCGTAAAAGACTGTGAGGGATGCAGCGGATGTCGGATGATGTCCTAGGGCAGGAGGATATTTGTTGCCTTATATATGTCCGGTAGATAATGAAAGGTGTTAAAGGAGTGTCAATTGGAACAGGTGGATAATCAGAAGTGTATTGATAAAATCTGTACAGATGATGACAGGAAGCGGGAAGAATTATTTTTAAGGGAATTGTGGCGAGAATGTTTTGATGATCCCAAAACCTATGAGGATTTCTATTTTACAAGAGTATATGGAAAGAATACCGTGTATGCAATAAAAGGCAGAGGAATGATTCATTTGAACCCATATATCTGCAAGATATGTGGCAGGGAAAAAAAGCTGCACTATATTGTGGGTGTAGGAACGCATTTTTCCCAGAGAAGAAAGGGGATTATGCGGCAGCTGTTAAGACGGGCATTTATGGATATGTATGAAAACAGGGAGCCTTTTACATATTTAATGCCGGCTGATGTAAGATATTATGAGCCTTTTGGTTTTTCCAGTATCAGTGAAAGAACGGAGATAACGCTGGAAAGGGATAGAAAGCAGCCGGATCGGTTAGCGTCTGGTGAGGAAGGTATGGGGAAGCAGGATATCCTTTATATGGAATATAAGAAATTGCAAAACATCTTAAATCCGAAGGAGCAGAAACAGCTGTATGATAAAATTGATTATTTGCTGGAAATAAAGTACCATGTTTTTGCAAAGCATGATGCGGATTATTTTGAACTGCTTGCAGAGGAAAAGACATGTCAGAACGGAGATGTTGTATTTTGTTTTGAAGGGTATTTTGATATCGATAATTTATTGGGATTTTTCGCATATAGTATGGAAGAGGCGGAAACTTATATAGAACAGAATGTGTTTGATGACAATATTTTTTCGGAACAGATATATGCTGTCATAAGCAGATATATCCAGACGGCAGACAGAATCCGGGTAATAGAGAGATTTCCGTTTATGGTAAGGATTATCGATGTATTGGAATGTATTAAGCTGTATCCGGAAAGTTTTTATTCCTATGCACTGGAGAAAAAAAGGATTCAGATTTTGGATGACGAGATTTTTGAAAATAATGGGATATATTCGTTTTATCTAAAGGAAAATCAGGTTTTTGTACAAAAACGGTTGATTTTGAATCCGGATAAGACAGCAGACAGAGGCTGTGAGGAGTGGGATATACGAATGACGATAGCAGAACTTACAGACAGACTTTTTGGCGATTTAGAAAAAGACAGGATATTTTTTGCGGAAATTGTCTAAGGAAAGCTGCCGAGGAAAAATGGATTTTCATTGACAAACAGTATCGTTAAAAATATACTAATATGTGTCCAATAAGAAAATAGAGCTTCTTCTTTGGCGGGAAAAAGGAAGAACTGGGAAGGAATAAAAATTATGAAGATTTATAATACAATGACAAGAAAAAAAGAGGATTTTGTCCCGATCCGTGAGAATAAAGTGGGGATTTATGTGTGCGGTCCCACGGTATATGATTATATTCATATGGGAAATGCCAGACCGATGATAGTGTTTGATACGCTTAGAAGATATTTGATGTATAAGGGATATGATGTAAATTATGTATCCAATTTTACTGATGTGGATGATAAGATTATCAAACGTGCAATGGAGGAGGGGGTACCCTCCGTGGAGATTTCCGAGCGTTATATTGAAGAAGTGAAAAAGGATATGAAGGCTTTGAATGTAATGGAGGCGACGACGCATCCCAAGGCGACGGAAGAGATTCCGGATATGATTGATATGATAAAAGTACTGATAGAAAAAGGGCATGCCTATGAAGTGAACGGTACTGTGTATTTTCGAACGAGAAGTTTTCCGGGTTATGGAAAGCTTTCTAAGAAAAATATTGATGATTTAGAGGCAGGACACAGAGATATCAAGGTGGCTGGGGAGGAAGAAAAGGAAGATTTTCTGGATTTTGTACTCTGGAAACCAAAGAAGGAGGGAGAGCCATCATGGGAATCTCCCTGGGGAGAGGGCAGACCGGGCTGGCATTTGGAGTGTTCTGTTATGTCAAAGAAGTATATCGGAGATATTATTGATATTCATGCGGGTGGTGAGGATTTGATATTTCCTCATCATGAAAATGAGATCGCTCAGAGTGAGGCAGCAAATGATGTAGAATTTGCAAGATATTGGATGCACAACGGATTTTTGAAGATTGATGGAGAGAAGATGTCAAAATCTCTGGGCAACTTTTTTACAATACGTGATATCGGGAAAAAATATCCGTTACAGGTTATTCGCTTTTTTATATTGAGTGCCCACTACAGAAGTCCTCTTAATTTTGCAGATACTTTAGTGGAGTCTTCAAAATCTTCGCTGGAACGGATTTTAAATGCCATGTCAAAGTTAAAGGACGCTATGGATTATGCGGAAGAAAAAGAGGTATCTGCCAAGGAGAAAGAACTGCTCGAAAAGATTGAAGAGTATGTGACAAAATATGAGGCGGCAATGGAAGATGATCTGAACACTGCGGATGCAATTTCTGTTATCTTTGAGATGGTAAAGTTTGCTAACAGCAGTATTTCTTCTGCCAATGCGAAAATAGTGGTAGAAAGAATGTATGCCGTTATCGGAAAGCTTTGTGATATTCTTGGTATTATCACGGAGACAGAGACCGAAATATTGGATAGTGAAATTGAAGCGTTGATCCAAGAAAGACAGGCAGCCCGAAAGGCAAAGAATTTTGCCAGGGCAGATGAAATCCGTGATGTACTTGCCGGTCAGGGCATTATATTGGAGGATACCAGAGAGGGTGTAAAGTGGAAGAGAGCTTAGATTATTTTCAGTACTTCAAAGAAAATTTCCGGGTGAAACACGGAAATCCGGAGACGTATTCCCCGCTGGCACTTGCTTATATCGGAGACAGCGTTTTTGATATCATGGTGAGGACTATCGAGGTAAGTAAAGTAAATAAACAGGTAAATAAATATCATAAAGATGTAAGCAAGATTGTGTGTGCTACGGCTCAGGCAAAAATGATACTGGCTATTTATGAAGAATTGACAGAAGAAGAGCGTGCAGTATATAAGAGGGGAAGGAATGCCAATTCTTATACCAAGGCAAAGAATGCTTCCAGAACAGATTACCGGAATGCTACCGGTTTTGAAGCATTATTAGGATATCTATACATGAAAGAGGATTTTGAAAGGCTTACAGATGTTGTGAAAATGGCTTTGGAGAGCTTATAAACGGAAAGGAAAAAGAAAAATATGCGATATGAGGAATATACGATAGAGGGAAGAAATGCGGTAACAGAAGCATTCCGTTCAGGAAAAACGATAGATAAATTATACGTACTGGATGGGTGTCATGATGGGGCTGTCAATACGATTAAGTCTCTGGCACGAAAGCAGGATACAATTGTAAATTATGTAACGAAAGAACGTCTTGACCAGATGTCATCCACTGGCAAGCATCAGGGTGTCATTGCAAAAGCTGCGGCTTATGAGTACGCGGAGGTAGATGATATTTTACGTATTGCAAAGGATAAGGCGGAAGCACCTTTTCTCTTTTTATTGGATGAGATTGAAGATCCTCATAATCTGGGAGCCATTATCAGGACTGCCAATCTTTGTGGTGCACATGGAGTCATCATTCCGAAACGCCGGGCTGTAGGGCTTACTGCCACGGTAGTGAAAGCTTCGGCAGGAGCCATTAATTATACACCGGTGGCAAAGGTGACCAATCTTACGAAAACGATTGACGATTTAAAAGAAAAAGGGATTTGGTTTGTCTGTGCAGATATGGACGGGGAGGTAATGTATCGGCAGAATCTCACAGGTCCGATTGGAATGGTGATTGGAAATGAAGGAAGCGGAGTCAGCCGTCTGGTAAAGGAGAAATGTGACTATACGGCATCTATTCCTATGAAGGGAGATATAGATTCTCTGAATGCATCTGTAGCAGCGGGGGTACTGGCATATGAGATTGTCAGACAGCGGTTGAGTGGAAAATAGATCATATGATCAGAAAGCTTTTTAGAAAATTAGTTCCGATTTGCCATTGTTCGCTTATTATTATGGCTAAATGCATTATATACTTCATATATAATCAATGATGACTTGTTCATTACAGCGTTATAATTGATATTTTTGGTCTTTGAGGTATCACATGGTTTCTTCTAACCATTTCCGGTTTTCTGTACTTGTTCCCCAAGCATCAAGGGCAAGTTGATAAGTGTCTGCTACTTTATCATCTAATTGTTTGATATCTTTCCGCAACTCTCTTTGTTTTTCGATAATTCTATTTTGTCCTGCTTTTAATGCTGATGTATCGGCTTCAAGTTTTTCAAGCCTTGAACTCATACTATCAAGTCTTGAATCCATATTATCAAGTCTTGAATCCATATTATCAAGTCTTGAATTGATTGGTGTCAATTTTTCGTCAAACTTTTTATCTAACATGTTAGACATTGCTTGTAACAATTCATTGTCTGTCATATTATCACTCCTTATATCATTGGTTTTATTTAATTAATGGAATTATATCACAATTGTATTGTAAAGTCTAATAATTGTACATTGCAGATTGATTGAAATTAGTATGTGAATATAATTGCCTGCTTTCGAAATTATGAACCTTTTATTGCCAAGTTCACTGGTGTTTTTAATATACTTTTAAGAGAACATTTTTTGTTTTTTAATTTTATGATATATTACCTGTTATTTTGGCTGTTGATGAATATTTTTATACTGATAAAGAGACTACAGGTTACAATAAATGATATATCATAATTGTTGCATTAAAAATTTGCAGTGTACAAAATTTTCTTGATAAACAGAGGTAGATAACGTTTACAGCGTCAGCCGTCACTATTGAGTAGTGGCGGCTGTTTTTGGTTCTGAAAATCATATGGAAAAGATTGACGTGGGATACAATCCATATTCCAATTGTATTGCTGATTTTAATCAGGAAGCGGTTCGAAAAAGCACTTTGGCGGCACATTTAAGATCCGGCAGATAGTGAAAAAACGTTCAAAGGAAATACGTGCATCCTGATTGGGGCTTTCCACACGGCTCAGAAAAGAGCGACTGACACCGATTTTGTCTGCAAGCCTTTGCTGGGTAAAACCGGCTTTCTTCCGGTAGTAGGCGATGTGGATACCTAGATCCAGGAAGAAATCCATGTTTTCAAAGATCATTAAATATTTTTCTTGTTTGGTAAGCATAAAAAACCCTCCTTAGTGTGTTTTTAATATTTAAAATCTAATACACAGGAGACGAAAAATATATATTTGTTATCTGATACTGAACAAAAAAGTAATCTGACAGCTGACAAAATAAGAAAAATATGTAGAATATTGTATCCAAAGAGTGAAAACGTTAAAATATAAGGAAATTATAGAGGTGTGAATAATAAACTTGCGATTATTGTTGAAATACGATAGAAAAAGTGGTGTTATATAGAAATATTACAACTGAGGAGGAGTCGTTAAAGTGGTACAATATATAGGGGAAAGAACGGCGGCAAATCAATGGAAATCCCAGATGTTTGATAAACATCAGGACATGGTTCTTATTAGAGGAAAAGATAGGACAGGCGAAATACAGTATATGGAGTATGATGAAGATTTAAACAGATATATTGTTTATTTTGCTGCTGGTGAGGTTGAGTATTACAGATTTAGAAGAAATTGAGCATTTACGATGTCCTAAAGCGAAAGTATCAAAGATAAAAGAATATATATTGGAGATTTTCAGATTAATAAAGTGCACCTTTTTTTATATTTTGGGGACTATATACGAATCATATATAAGAATGGTGATTATCAGACGGTGAATCGTAAGACATTAAATGTGTGCGATAAGTTTAATAAAATTGAAAAAAATGCGTATAAACCATATACATACAATTTATTTCCTAATGAACGTCAGAAAGAAGATATTGACCATCTGATTAAAGAATCCCAGGTAGAAGAGAAAAAAGCAGGAATTGTATATTCATATGAACCGGATAAGCCGATAGGAAGCATCATTAAGTATAGGGAACAAAAGGCATATGTGGATATTATGGATGTGGGCGAGGTAGAAGCTGATATGTTTGATTATCCAGTTGGAAACTGCCATGAAATACATGTGAAAAAGGTATCAGGTGTATATCGGATTACTTTTTACTGTTACAAAAGAGTGGTTGGAATTGATCTGGGTGAAAGAGCAGTTATCTGTTCTACAGGAGAGAGATTTGAATTGCCGCAGATTGAATTAAAGAAACAGAGTAAATATTGGGAGATCAAACAGCAATGGAAAGAAAGCGTGGCAATGCAGTTATTGTTGGATTATGATATTCTTTTTCTGGAATATCTGGAGAATGATGGGAATACCAGACAGGGATTTGAAGACATGATAACATTTTCTGATGTTCTTGTTGAGAAAGCAGAAATATTTAATAAAGGGAATCCGAAGGAGTCATATAAAAAGGAAATATATAAGCTGAAGAGTAAATATCCAAGTACTCAGATTTGCCATATATGCGGTTATCAGAACGAGGATATGGCTGCCAATTTGCAAAAAAGAAACTGGATGTGCCCATATTGCGGAACCAAACATGATAGAGATATCAATGCAGCTATTAATATTTTGCGTCATGGTATGGAAGAAAAGATATTAAATAACAAGATGGAAGAAAATGAATTAAGCAGTATAGATTTGAGTAAGGTTCATTTTGATGTCACGCTAGACTAATGCATTGTGTCAGCTGTTCTTGTTTGTTGATTTGTTAAAGAAATATTACAACTGAGGAGGAGTAATTAAGATGTATATTGTAGATTTTTTGAAAAGTTTAATGAGAAAAGCCAACATTCCATTAATTGTTTATTTAGTACTGAATGTTTTTTTGATTAGTTGGATTATAAGTGCCTTATTTGAAGTGACAGAATGGGCAGGTATATTGGGTGGAATAGTTTTATATATTATTTCATTAACTATTGCACTTTCACCGCTTGGGGAATGGATATTGAGCTTACAGACTGGATGTAAAAAAATAAAAAGAGCGGAGCAGATAGATTTTCTTTATCCGCTCTTTAAAGAGGTTTACGATAAAGCTAAAAAATCAGATCCGTCTATTCCGGATGATGTGCAGCTTTATATGAATAATGATAAAACACCGAATGCATTTGCAACGGGAAGAAAGACCATTTGCCTGACAGAAGGAATGCTGCATATGCCAAAGGAACAGATCAAGGCAACATTGGGACATGAATTTGGTCATTTGGCACACAAGGATACAGACATGATTTTACTTGTCTGCGTTGGTAATTTAATGGTAAATATAATGATATTGGGTATAAGGCTGATAATAGGTTTCTTTTATATAATTTGTGGAACGTTTGCCAGAATGTTTGGTAAGCAGGATTTGGGACTTTCAGCTCTTGTGACAGATTTGTATTATTTAGCAGTTACAGCTATTGTATCAGGTTTGATTTGGGTATGGACGAAGGTGGGAACGCTGTTAGTTATGAAATCCAGTCGATCTAATGAATATGAGGCAGATGAATTTTCTTTTGCTTTAGGATATGGGAATGAATTATGCATGTTGTTGGATAATATCTGTGAGTCTGATGCAAAGGGGCTTTTTGCAAGTTTAGCAAGTACTCATCCGGATAAAGATGACAGAATTGCTAAACTGCAGGAATTAGGAGCTACATATAGGATTCAATATGATGTAAATAGATAAACATATTTTCAAGATGAAAAAGCAACCGCACCTGATAAAGCAGAATTTACGCTTATCAGATGCGGTTAATTCTATTTAGGGAATCAGATTATTTCCCATCCTGCCCCGGAAGCGGTTCAAAGAAGCATTTGGGAGGCACATCCAGAATCCGGCAGATGGTGAAAAAACGTTCAAAGGAAATATGTGCATCTTGATTAGGGCTTTCCACACGGCTCAGATAAGAGCGGCTGATACCGAGTATGTCGGCGAGCTTCTGCTGTGTAAAGCCCTTTTTCTTACGATAGTAGGCGATGTGGATACCCAGATCCACGAAGAAATCGCAGTTTTCAAAGACCATTAAATTTTTTTGTTTTTCAGTGAGCATAGTAAACTCCTCCTTTATAATTCTTTTAGTTATTTAAAATCTAATATAAAGAAGGACGCAGGTACACATATTTTTAAATATTAAATAAAAAATTAAGAAAAAGTAGATGATATATTGTCATTTAACGGGAAAAAAACGCTCCTAAATATTGAGTGATTATTATCACGCTTGGAAGCCACTGTGCTCACACTTGGGAGCCACTAAAATTTACTGTATTATCACGCTTGAGAGCCACCACTATATATAGTGGCTGCATTAGTATATATTGATATGGCATGTCAGCCTCTTTTAAACTGTATTTCATGAAGGAGCATATCCTTCAAATACATTTTAAGGAGGTTTTCTTTATGTTCAAGAAAACAAGAGTGAGGCAGATCATAGAGCTGCTTCAAAAAAATTTGAGTGACCGGGAAATTTCCGGTGTTCTTGGCGTCTCCCGGAATTCTGTTGCGCGGATCAGGCAGGCTTCCGATGAGAGCCGCAAGGAATGGGATGAACTTCTCATGATGTCGGATGATGAATGATATCATTTCTTTTATCCTGATAAGTTCAAACCCAAAAGCAGCTATGCGCCAGTTGACTATGCGTATGTCCATAGTGAGCTCCGTAAGGTTGGGGTTACCGGAGCGCTTCTTTGGGAGGAATACTGTGAAAAATGTAAGAATGAAAGTAAAAAATCCTGTTCTTATCCTACATTTGCCAGAGGCTACAAAAGATATACTGTCAGCAGGAATTATACCAGCCATGTGGAGCATAAACCGGGCGTTACACTTGAAGCCGACTGGTCAGGTCCGACAATGAGTTATGTCGATCAGGATAAGAATACGGAATGTACAGCATATCTGTTTGTTGCAACATTTCCTTACAGCCAGTATACATATGTTGAAGCTGCTGCATCCATGAATCAGTCAGACTGGCTATACTGTAATGTACATATGCTTGAATTCTTTGAAGGTTCTCCTGTGAAGATCATATGCGACAACCTGAAAACCGGAGTTATCACTCATCTGAAGCATGGGGAGATAGTTTTAAATGATGCATATTTATCTTTTGCGGAACATTATCAGGTCGCAATCATGCCGGCAGAAGTCCGAAAACCCAAGCAGAAGCCAAGCGTAGAAGGTTCTGCAGGAAAGATAGCAAGAAAGATTATTGGCATGTTAAGAAATGAAACATTCCGTTCCCTGGAAGCGTTAAACCGTGGCATAAGAGAGGTTCTTGATAAGCTGAATTCCAGAGAATTCCAAAAGAGAAATGGAAGCAGAAAGATTATTTTTGAAACTGAAGAGAAACCGATGCTGAGAGCCCTGCCACTGATGCCCTTTGAGATATGTGAATGGTCCTATAACCATAAGGTTGGTCCAAACTCCCATATATGGTTTGATAAAGGGCAGTATTCTGTTCCCGGCGATTATCTTAATAAATATGTTGATGTAAGGTACAGCAACGCAATGATTTATGTTTATTCGTCCCATAAACTTATTGCAGAACATAAGCGCCTTCCGGCAGGCATAAAAAACGGTAAACGGACGAAAGTCTCCCACCTCCCTTATCCGTTATACGTTCCTGAAACCGTGGAATCAACCATTGCAAAAGCAGAAAAAATAGGTTCCAATACAAAAACCGTGGTATGCAGGATCTATGACAATGCAAAAATAAAGGAACAGGCTCTTATGGATGTCAGGACAGTCCTTGATATAGCAGGCATATATGGAGCGGAAATGCTGGAAGAAGCCTGCAGAAAGGCTTTAAAGGATTTCCATATGATCACATACAACACGCTGATTCCATACATAAAGGAAATATCAAAGGACAGGAAGAATGAAGCAAAGCCCGGGGATGCAAAAAAGCATGAACATGGCATTGTGCGGGGGGCGGATTATTACAGAAAGGATGGTACAAAGCAATGAATATGGAACTCAAGAAACAATTAACAGTATTGGAACTGGGCGACCTGGTATCGGTTATAGAAAATCAGGAGAAAAATGTGTCGCTTGTAGATCTGAACTACAATGACAGACTGGAATATCTGCTTGCGGAGCTTATAACAGAAAGACAAAACCGTCTGATTGCGAGACTCACAAAGAATGCAGAATTGAAGTATCCGAATGCAAGTTGACCGTGTTATAATAGGGGCAAGTCAGAAGAAACCCAGTAAAACCAAAGGGTTGCAGATGATTTTGTCCTATTATTTTTTGCAATGAAACAAAGAAACTAATATTATTCAAGGAGGGATTGGAATGGCGAGAGGGGATTTATTCCGGCCGTTTTCGTTGCGGTTTTCATTGAAGAACGAACAACATATAAAAATACTGCAGAGGTTTAATGACAAAAAGCTGAATGGTGGCAGGGTAAAAAATCAGATTGTCATGGATGCATTGGAGATGTATTTTAATGACCTGGAAAATAAGAACGGAACCAAAGAGGATAAATTGGTTACAAAAGATTTTTTGGAACAGCGGTTGGAGAAGTTTAAGCAGGAATGTAAGGAAGAAACGCTGAGAGAGCTTCTCCGTATTTTTGTTGGCAGCAGAATGTTAGGACAGCCATTTATGGCACCATCTCCTACTGGTAAACAGGGAACAGAGGAAATTATACAAGATGGAAGGCAGATATAGGTGGAATAAAAGATGTTATGAACAGGAGGCAGATGATGGGTAAAGAGTTGGCTGAGGTTATTGAGGAAAATGGAATTGTATATCATTTGAAAGAAAATGGATGTTATTATCCGGATGTAAGGCTGCCGGAGGGAACACACTACACCATAGGGAAATACGGACTGATGCGGTGGGAGTATCTGCTGATAAACTGCAGAAGTGGATATATTCAGATGTTGCTGGATGGGAAACTGAATGAATATCTGCATGAGGTGGACGAGGAATGCCATGCAATGATAGAACTGCTTGTAGAACAGATGAAAGCAGGGGCGGGGATTACTGAGGAATTAAAGGCTGTCAATCAGATGGAGTGGGTTAGGCTTATGAATAATATCAGAATTACAGCGGAGGAGGTTGTACAGAGGGAAATGATATATGTGTGATTCTGAATAGGGGAAGGAAACTGCCCTACTACTTATTTGTAGAAAATGTGGAATTATATAGAATGACATGGTATACTGTTTATGTGCAAATGAGAATAATAAATTTGGCAGATAGAGTGTATAAGTGATTGACATTCCGCACTAAACTGAAATAAATTAGTTAAAGACAAAAATGGAAAACCTGTTATATTATCCATTACAAGCTTTGCATAAGGAGGAACCTGTTTTGATTCAATTAGATGTCGTAAATTATGATAACTTATCAAATCTTGGAATGAAAATAACTCAGTATGTCAATGGCAATTTGCGTGACATAATTAGAGTGTTGATAGATGTTCTTGAGACAGATTCTGAGTTTGAGTTGGATGGATTCTTCCCAAGAGACTATTTGATGCGAAAACCTCAAGAATGTAGAAATATAATTAACGAGTTATATGAGATTGTTTGCTCAAAAAGTATTAGAGATTTCATTAAGCCTAAGTACGAATATGCATTATATTCTATATTATGTTGGTGGGAGGAGTGTGCGGATGATGAAAGCGATTTAATTATAAATTCAATTGATGATGGACTGAAAAAGGAGTTAGACAACGATGAGATGGGTAATATTTTAAGGTGGATACAGGATTTTGATGAATATTATGACATTTGCTTTCGGGATCATGATTTTCTGCCAGAAACATTGAACAATATGGTTATGTTATATCTTAAGAATCCCCAATTATTAGAAACATTTTTCCAGTACGATAATTTAGATGATTATATAGATTTGATGGATTGTGATTTACGGGAGAGGTATTTGGAGATGCGAGATAGTGGCATTGGGGGTACAAAACTTTCAAAACCTGATAATATTATAATGGAATTGTTAGCATTGCTTAAACGGTACCAAAAACGTATTCCCCATTTTGAAAATCGTGGGGAGGTACAAATTACGGCGGATATTCATGATGCTATTGCAGGAATTTTGAATAGTAAGTATGGATTACATATTTCAAGAGAATTTACAATGGGAAGGGCAATTAAGGAACTGGGAGAAACAGATTTATATATTTATGCAGAAACAGATGGAGATATTGAAGACTATGCAGTTCTTGAAAATAAGTATATTGAAAATTTTACAAACCAGTATAACCAGTTAATGGGTTATTTGAATCAGAATTTCAAATTTGGTATTACATTATCTTTGAATAAAAATAAGACTTTAAAAAGTGGATTTGATAAAATAGAAAATGAGCTGAAGGCAATGGAGGGAGATTTTCGGCCTGTTGAAATAAAAAGAATCGGGGAGGAATATACACTAATGATTGTTAGTGAACACATTGTTCCAGAAACAGGCAGTAGAATGAAAGTTTATCATTTGATTTTTCAATTGAAAGATAAAGAACGGAAAAAAGTTGCAGCAGTAGCAAGATAAGATATAGATTAAAGGCTGTCAATCCGATGAAATTGGGTGGGGCTTATGAATAATGTCAGAATTACCGCAGAGGAGATTGTGCAGAGGAAAATGATATATGTGTGATTCTGAATGGGGCGGGAAACTGCCCTTATTTTTAGAGAAGATTTGTTCTGCCATATGCCATAAAATTGTGGAATGAGCAGATAAATTGTGGTATACTTTGTTTTGATAAGGAGAAGACATTATGCGAAAACTTAAAGTTTATTTAGACACTTCTGTGGTCAGTTATCTGTATCAGGTGGATGCACCGGAGAAGATGCAGAATACATTGGATTTATGGGAGTTATTTAAAAATAAGGTGTATGAGGTATATATTTCAGATATTGTAATAAGAGAAATTAGCGGATGCAATGAGGAAAAATTGAAAATATTATTGGATTATCTGGACCAGATAGATTATAATATAATTGAGACAGATGAAGATACCGTTGAATTGGCCGGAAAGTTTATTGATTTTGGGATTTTGAAACAAAAAAGTTTTGATGACTGCCAGCATATTGCAGCGGCAATACTTGCGGGATGTGATATTATTACATCATGGAATTTTAAGCATATTGTAAATGTAAAGACAGTTAGAGGGGTTAAGGTCATAACAACATTAGAGGGATATAAGGACTTACTGATATATCCACCATCGGTTCTGATAGAAAGTGAGGATGATGACTATGAATGAGCCAACAGTAAGTGAACGGTTTGATGTGGAAGATATTAGAAAAATAAGAGAATATAATTCGCTTCGCCATGTTAAAATGACGCCTGCTGAAATTGTAGAAGATACAAAAAAAGGTGCGTCTGAATTACTTGCACGGCTGAAGGAAAATAAAATGATGAAAGTATGAGAAATGCTATGGGCAGGATATGTCCATAGCATTTCTCCATTAAGTTGTAGGGCAGAAAAATTTATTGTTTTTTTTAAAACAAACATCATAATATGATAACGATAAGTTGTAATATTTGTAAATGAGGAATATGGTTATGAAGAAAAATAAGTATATTTTATTGAGTATATGTGCGGTTTGTGCAGCATTATTGCTAGCATTTTTCGTAAATATTTTGTTTAAAATAAGGACAGATAGTATACTTAGGGCTGAATGGACAGCAGGCGATGCGCTTAATTATGTTGCCGCAATGACAGGAGCCATTAGCACTTTTGTCTTAAGTTTGATAGCATATAAACAGAATGAGAAATTGCAGCAGATGGAAGATAATAATTATATTGCAGCAAATAGCTGTATGATACTGATTAATCAGGTACAGGTTAAGCCTAAGGCAAATATCCCTGTAAATTATGAATTACATACTGAACAGATTTTGCAGGAAAGGGATAATGAGGATGCATGTCCATCAGGATATAATGTAGAAGTGAGATTTAAGAAGATTAGTGATTCTTTGCAGGCAACTCCATCAATGATATATGTTTCTAAATGTACTCTTTTTGTCGGAAGTGAAACAAGGACATTAGAAAGCGATTTGTGGTTGGAGAATGTCCGCGAAGGCTATACAAGGACTGCCATATGTGAATCGGACATTGCCTTTAACTGTACGTTGCTGGTGGCTAAAAGCAAACAGGAAAAGTTTGAAGAAGCCATAAAAACGCAGAATAACAAATTGACAATAGAAATTGAGTTTAACATTGTTACAGATAAATATGTAATGACAAAATGTAAATGCATGGCATATTGTGAATATCAGAATAGCAGTGGGATAATTATTTGGAAAAGCAAAGAACCAACGGTATTCTTTTATGGGCATGAATTAAAGGATAGGAGTCAAATAAAAGTGTTAGGTGAGGTGTAAGGAGAAATGGCTTATTATTTATGTTTTAATAAAATGTTATTGAATGAGGCAGAGAAACTGGCAGAAATTAAGGGGAAAATAAGAGATGCAAAGGCGGCACACGATTTATATGTATTGAAGGAGGTTATGGCGGGGAAAGCTACCTGTATTGATATTTATGCATTAGATGAGAGGCTTAGAAAAGAATATGATACCATCGAACAGTTAGAAAGCAAAGAGTCAATATATGCCTTTGGAGATAATAATAAAATTGTTTCAGGTAATTCGGAAACAGAGAAGATGATATTGCGTCTACAGTCTGACAGGCGTGGGATATTGGCAGATGTCCTGATAAAACATGGACGTATGAAATGTGCGGAGGAATTGTACAAAAAGATAGAAAAATAAGATTTTACTAAATTATTTTTGATTTTGGCTTAAAATTCTGCATTATTGATAGATGAAGATAATGTAGGATTTTTTTATGTAGGATTATAGAATTTGGTGTGGTAAGAAAGTGTTTTTACAAGAAGTTTTCAGAACGATATAGAATTAATATAACATTCGCCCTTTTTGATATAGAAATGATGTAGAAATCGGAAAAATGATATAGGTATGATAGTAAGCGTTGGCAAATGAGAAAAATCGAATGGGAGGAGTGATTTGAATGACTGTCAGAGAAGACATAAAACAAATAAAGAAATACAAAGATTTAGTAACACGTTACAGTTTTATAAAGAAATGTTGGTAGTGTAGTAAAATACAAGGAAAGGCATCATGGAGCTGGTTCTGTGATGTCTTTTTTGATGAAAAATAAATTGATATTTTTTTTAGATTTTAGTTGACAAAAGCAGAATTAGCAGCATTAAAAGTAGAAGATATTGACATGATACGTCATGTTGTCTATGTAAATGATAGCTGTAAATCCTATAAAAAGAGGGACGAATATGGCAATGCAGTAGGCGGCTATGTTCATACAGTTGGAGGAACAAAGACACCAAAAGGAAAACGGATGATTCCAATGTCTTATAACGCTCAAAAGTTATTTGCAATACTATTGCAATATAGAAAAGATAAAGGTTATCAGTCTAGATATCTTGCCTATGATGGAGAAGAGACAGCTGCAAGAGCTAAATCTATGTCAAAGATCTTAAAGACATTGTGTGCAAGAACAGAAATAGATAATTTCACTTCTCATATAATAAGGAAGAGTTTTGCAACAGCACTTAGCTGCTGTCCTGATATTGATATAGCAACTATATCTGAATATCTGGGGCATGCACAGGTCTCAACAACAGTAGATAATTATCTTATTCCGG
Source organism: uncultured Lachnospiraceae bacterium (assembly GCA_910585605.1). Lineage (GTDB taxonomy): Bacteria > Bacillota > Clostridia > Lachnospirales > Lachnospiraceae > CAG-590. The sequence continues at coordinate 49,083 of CAJUFL010000018.1, forward strand.
CAAGGGAAACTATAGAAGATAGAATAAAAAAGATATCACAAATGGTGTGAAAATTGACAACAAAACATATAATGTGTCATATTAAAATAAGCTAGATTTAACAGATTTTTGGAAAGCTAGCGACGGGAATCGAACCCGTGACCTCCTCACTACCAATGAGGTGCGCTACCGACTGTGCCACGCCAGCTTGTCTTTGCGACTTGTCTATAATATCAAAAAAAAATATTCTTGTAAAGAGTTTTTTCGAAAATATTATCCCAATATAATTCAGAAATGTTGTGATATAAAGTTTGGGTCAGGGGTGGATGTATAATTTCTTCACCTTTTCCCGGATACGCTGTACTGCATTGTCAACGGATTTGACAGGTTTGTTCAAAAAAGAGGCAATATCAGAGTAGGACAGACCATCTAAGTATAACGGTAGAATTTCTTTTTCCATTTTACTAAGATTTTTGTCTAACAGGCTTTCGATATGTGAGGTGTTTTCCCTATCCAATACTATATGTTCCGGATTAGAATCATTTCCTGCCTCCAGATTGTTGATAAGTTCTGAATCGTCTTCATTGTTGCGGCTGTAAAAGGAAATATAAGAATTAAGGGGGGAATGTTTTTTTCGGTTGGAAGCTTTTATTGCACTGTATATCTGACGATCAATACAAAGTTTTGCAAAAGTATAAAAGGATGCAGTACTGCTTTCTTCATAATTTTGTATGGCTTTGAAAAGACCTATCATCCCCTCCTGGGATAAGTCTTCTGTGTCTGCACCTATTAAGTACAGGGTACGGATAGATTTTTTTACTAAAGGGGAGTATTTCTTTAATAAGTATTCTGTTGCCTCCTGATTACCGTTATGGATGAATGCAATCAGTTTTTCATCGGTGTATTGTTCGAAATTCATACATAGTACTCCATTTTTATAACTGACCGAAGACAGGAGGGTTATTCTTCTGGGGCAGCAGGAATGCTGGTGTCATCCGGTTCAGAGGTATTTGCTTCTGTAGCAGGTTCTGTAGTGGCCTCGGTATTTGCTTCTGTGGTCGTAGTTTGAGTTGTCAATTCCGTAGTTTTAGGGGTTTCTGTAGTAGCTTTTGTTGTTTTGGAATCATCATTTACTTTGTTTGTGATTTCGTCTATCTTATCTTCAAAGTCCTGTTTTTGGTCATCCTCTTGCCGAGTCGTTTTTCCTGAGTCGTTTTCCGTATCATCATCTTTATGGATTCTGTCATTTTCTTCTGTAGTAAGTCTGGTGGTCCGGTGTTTGGATTTGACACCACCACTGGCACTATTGACAATGAAAGTAATGAGTCCAAGGAAAAGGCATGCGATGACAATAACTATCAGAATCATTAAAATGGTTTTTAACATATCACGGTTTGGCTTGTTTTGAAGGGATTGAGCCTGTTCTTTTTGCTGTTCCTTTGCCTGTTCTGTTCTGGATTTGGCAGCCGCTGCCTTTTTCTCTTCTTTTAACTGAAGCTTTTTTTCCTCTTTTTCAAATTCTTCATCATATTCATTTAAATCAAAATCGACAATGTCGAATTCCTCTGTATTGTTCGGTAAATTTGTATTCTTATTCATTCTGAACGTATTGAACTATATAAAAATAGTTATTTCCTTTCTTTATATTTTTCAAATCTTATTCATCATACAACAAAATAGGAGAATAATCAAATTTTGTGAAAAAACATCATAAAAAATTCAAACAAATCAGAAAAGCAGCCCTTGAATTGACGGAAGGGGGGAAATGTGATAAAGTAGTACTAATTGTGGAATGTTGGTAAAAATATTTTACACGGATTGAAATGACGCAATAAAGGAGTTAGCAGGAATGGAAAGCGAAGTAGTTTCTAAGAATTTTATTGAACAGATAATCGAGAAAGATTTAGAAGAGGGTAAATATAATAAAATTGTGACAAGATTTCCGCCGGAACCTAATGGGTATCTGCATATTGGACATGCAAAGTCTATTATTTTGAATTCCGGTCTGGCAAAGGAATATAATGGAACTTTTAACTTAAGATTTGACGATACTAATCCAATAAAGGAAAAATCTGAGTATGTACAATCTATTTTAGAAGATGTAAAATGGTTAGGAGCAGATTTTGGAGATAATGTGTATTATGCTTCCGATTATTTTGACGCAATGTATGAAGGTGCCGTTAAACTGATTAAAAAGGGAAAGGCTTTTGTATGTGATTTGACGGCAGATGAAATCAGAGATTACAGAGGAACCTTAAAGGAACCGGGAAAAGAGAGTCCATACCGGAACCGGAGTATAGAAGAAAATCTGGATTTGTTTGAGAGAATGAAAAATGGGGAGTTTCCGGATGGAACAAAAGTCCTTCGTGCAAAGATTGATATGGCATCTCCTAATATTAATATGAGGGATCCGGTTATTTACCGTATTGCAAGAATGCCGCACCATAATACCGGAGATAAGTGGTGTATTTACCCCATGTATGATTTTGCACATCCGATTGAGGATGCGGTGGAGGGGGTTACCCATTCCATTTGTACTTTGGAATTTGAGGATCACAGACCGTTATATGACTGGGTGGTTAGAGAGCTGGAGTTTGAATATCCTCCAAAACAGATTGAATTTGCGAAGCTCTATCTGCAAAATGTGATAACCGGCAAACGTTACATTAAAAAACTGGTAGAAGATGGCGTAGTAGATGGCTGGAATGATCCAAGGCTGGTATCTATTAGTGCACTTCGCCGAAAAGGAGTAACTCCGGAGGCAATTCGTATGTTTATGGAACTTTCCGGTGTATCCAAGGCAAATTCTACTTCTGATATGGCAATGCTGGAATATTGTATTAGAGAAGACCTTAAGATGAAAGCAAAGCGTATGATGGCAGTGATTGATCCGATAAAGCTTGTGATTGATAACTATCCGGAAGACGAATCAGAATTGTTAGAGATAGAGAATAATCAGGAAAATGAAGAATTAGGAACCCGGATGGTATCTTTTAGCAGGGAACTTTATATTGAAAGGGAAGATTTTATGGAGGTTCCACCCAAAAAATATTTCAGGCTTTTTCCGGGAAATGAAGTACGCCTTAAGAATGCTTATTTTGTTACATGTACGGATTTTGTAAAAGATGAAGAGGGGAATGTTATAGAAGTTCATTGTACGTATGATCCGACGACAAAATCAGGTTCAGGGTTTGAAGGAAGAAAAGTAAAGGGAACCATTCACTGGGTGGATGCCACAACTGCGGTGAATGCAACTGTAAGGCTGTATGAAAATCTGATTGAAGAAGGGGAAGAGGTATTAAAGGAAGACTATTCCAATCTGAACCCTAATTCATTGGTTGAGATGAAAAATTGTAAATTGGAGGCAGCGTTTGCCGATATCAATTCAGGGGAACGTTTCCAGTTTTTAAGGCATGGTTATTTTTATTCGGACTCAGAAGCATCTACAGAGGGACATATGGTATTTAACCGTATTGTATCTTTGAAAAGCTCATATCGTCCAAAGTAGGAGGTTCATTTTTAATGGGATTATTTTCAGGATTAGAAAGTCTGGGGTTTAAAACTTCAAACATGGAGTTGTATCCCAAAGAAGAGAGTCGTGTAAAACCAGGGGCTGCTTCAGACAGCCAAAAAGGGAAAACAGAAGTGTTATTAAAGGAAGAAGATTGTTTATTTCCCAAAACACATATCTGTCCGGTTTGTGATAAAAAATTTAAGACATTGTCTGTAAGAGCAGGAAAGCTTAGAAGTATCGGGCAGGATGAGGATTTACGACCACTATACAGGGAAATGGATCCTTTAAAATATGATGCTATAGTGTGTCCGAATTGCGGATATGCGGCAGTATCCAGATATTTTGATATTATGTTGCCGGTGCAGAAAAAGAGGATTCGTGAAGAGATACAGAAGAACTTTGGTGGTATGGAAGTAAGTACGGATGTGTTTAGTTATGATGAAGCAATCTTACGATATAAAATGGTTTTGATGAATGATGTGGTGGGAGCTGTTAAGAGCAGCCGGAAGGCATATACATGTTTAAAGCTTGCGTGGATCATACGAGGTAAACTGGAAAAAGAAGGTCCCAAGTTAGAGCCTTCTGAGTGTGATAAATTACATGATGATGAGATGGAGTGTATCCAAAATGCTTACGAAGGATATGTAATGGCATTTTCTAATGAGAATTTTCCAATGAGTGGAATGGATGAGCTTACGGTTACATATCTGACAGCAGAGCTGGCGTTTAAACTGGAAAAATACAGGGAATCTTTGCAGCTGGTCTATAAAATTATAGGAAATAATGCTGCGTCATCACGAATGAAAGAAAAGTCTTTAGATTTAAAGGAAAGGATTCGTTCACAGGTTAAGGAAGAAAAAATAGAGAGTTAGGAGTGTTAACATTGTCTATAGAATCACAAAAAGATCAAAGATATATATACGTTTTACTAAGCAGGACACATACAATGCCAGCAAGGCTGATAAGATTATTTACAGGGGAGCCCTATTCTCATACGTCAATTGCACTGGACATTGAATTAAAATCTCTATATAGTTTTGCCAGAAAACATATTCATAATCCGTTTGACTGTGGATTTATTAATGAGAACATTGAAACCGGAATTTTTGGAATGGATAAGAATGTTTATTGCAGTGTGTATGAAATTCCAGTAACGGAAGAGCAGTATCAGATTATTCAGGAAGAGATTGATACTTTTATTAAAAACAGGGAAATATACAAATATAATTATACCGGTCTGGTAAGGGTTATGTTTGGCAGAAATGTAGTAGATGGAAAACATTTCTTTTGTTCGCAATTTGTTTCCCATATAATATACAAAAGCGGTATCCGATTGTTTTCTAAGGCTGATGGTTTGGTTCGCCCATATGATTTTCATATCCGGTTAAAAGATAAAAGGATTTATAAGGGTAAGTTATCGGAATACAGGCAATTTTTAAGAAGACAACAGATTGATAATAAGGATTATTTAAGCGAAGAATACGCAAGGGCAATTTAGAAGACACTGTCAGCACACCAGTGATATGGAAAAGACCCTTTGTAACTGTAAACGGTATGGCAAAACAGCCAAGCCCTTGTGATGGGTTTGGCTGTTTTTCTTTTATGTCAGAAAGTTTATTCTTTTGTGTCAGGGGTGGTACTGCTATGGGTTTTCAATATCGTGCGTGGTAAGGCATCTTTGGCATTTTTCCATGGTTCATTCTGATAACGGTAATCAAATTTATTGATAAACCATTCGATATCTTCCTGCATACGTTCCATATTAGAAAAATAAACAGACTGAATATCAGCAAGAAATTGTGTAAGCTGTTCTTTTGCTAAAAAATCAGGAGCCCGGTCATAAAGCAGTGCATAATGATATGTACAAAATCCTTTTGATGCAGTTATCTTGGAAGAAAAAGTGTTGTCCTTTTTATATAGATGAAAAATAGTATCAATATAGCGGTCAAAAGTATTCGTGGTTCGGCTGCATATAAAGCAGCTGCCAGATAGTTTGTTAACATATTCTCCAAGAGCAGAGGCATCATTCTTTTTCTTTAAAAAAGATTTTCCGGGGGTTGGTGCAGAGTCGCAAAGTCTTTTTAAATCCTTTGTGATTTTTGACATATGTGTGCTTAAAATCAGTGCAAGTCCTAAGCGGTTTTTCTGCTGGTACAAATCTTTGATATGTTTTTCGCAAAATCCCATTTCATCTGTCATGGCCCGGTTATCATCTTCCATATAGCTTGGTCCGAGAGTATATTCAATTGCCGATTGTTCCAAATCCTGTTTCATCTTACACAGTGGACATTCGCAGTCACTTTGGAAGGCATCCGTGACAGGTATCGTATATAATTGTTCTTTCATAATCGTCCTCCTTTGAAATTTTATTATAGTATGATTTTTTGGGTTTGTATACCGGATTTTGGAAAAGAATAAAAGGGAACCATATCAGTGTCCTGCCGTAACAGTGCCAGCTGTCACAGACAGGGAAGATGATGAAAAAGATTAAGTGACAAAACCGGTCTGGTTATTGTATAATAAGCTTATGAGGATACAGATAGGTGATTGCAATGATTCTGTTTTTATTACCTAAATAGTTTAGAAAAGGAGAGTAAAACGTGCGAAATATAGTAACAAACGTAAAAAGGCTTAGAAAACAGGTATTTACTGAGATTGCAAATGTTGCATATGATTCTGAAAATATTATTGATGATATTGAAGCAATTCCTTACAGGATCACACCGGGGGATACGCCGCAGTATTGTGAGAGCATATACAGGGAGCGTGCCATCACCAGAGAGCGGATTCGTCTCGCTATGGGAATGTCACTGCGTCCTGAAGATAAACCGGTTCACCTGACTCAGGGGATTGAGGAAAGTAATATTGATGAAAAGTATTATGAGCCTCCACTTATGCAGGTGATTCCTGCTGCCTGCAATGCCTGTGAACACAATGTATATGAGGTAAGTAACCAATGTAAGGGCTGTGTGGCACATCCCTGTATGGAGGTATGTCCAGTTGGTGCAATCCATATGGAAAATGGGAAATCCGTAATTGATAAAAATATTTGTATCAAGTGCGGAAAATGCAAAAACAATTGTCCGTATGACGCTATTTCCCACAAAAGACGCCCTTGTGCGGATGCCTGTGGTGCCAATGCGATTGTTAGTGATGAGCTGGGACGTGCAAAGATTGATGAGAAGAAATGTGTTTCTTGTGGTATGTGCATGGTGAATTGTCCATTTGGGGCCATTGCAGATAAATCCCAGATATTTCAGCTGATTCGTGCACTTCGTTCTGGAAGGGATATTTATGCTGCTATTGCACCTGCGTTTGTGGGACAGTTTGGAGAATATGCGACTCCGGATAAAATTAAGGCGGCATTGTTGAAACTTGGGTTTGCAGGAGTTTATGAAGTGGCAGTCGGTGCGGACATGGGTGCTATGACAGAGGCCGAGCACTATGTAAAGGAAGTGGCAACAGGAGAGGTCCCATTTTTACTGACGTCCTGCTGTCCTTCGTGGGCAATGCTTTCAAAAAAACATTTTCCAGAGACAATTGATAAGATTTCCAATGCATTGACACCGATGGTAGCAACAGCCAGACTGATCAAGAGTGAACATCCGGATGCTTCTGTTGTATTTATTGGTCCCTGTGCAGCGAAAAAATTAGAGGCGATGCGGCGGACTATCCGAAGTGATGTGGATTTTGTGATTACTTTTGAAGAGTTAGATGCCATGTTTATTGCAAAGGATATCGAATTTGATGATTTCAGAGTTGGCGTGCCAGTTGAAGATGCCACTGGAGCAGGTCGTGGTTATGCGGTTGCTGGAGGTGTGGCAAAAGCAATAGAAGCCTGCATTAAAGAATATTATCCGGGGACAGAGGTAAATATCGAGCATGCGGAAGGTCTGGATGAATGCCGGAAAATGCTGATGCTTGCTAAAGCCGGCAAGAAAAATGGCTGTCTGATTGAAGGCATGGCATGTCCTGGAGGATGTGTTGCAGGGGCGGGAACTAATATACCGATTAATAAAGCGACAGTAGAGGTCCGTAATTTTGTAAATGCCACTAAAAAAATAATTCCGGATCAGGATGTTGTTAAAGATTATCATCCGGAATAAGGGATGCTTTGGATTAGTGAAAGGGGAATCAATTTGGAGTATTTAGCAGGAATATCAAATACTGGGGACGGTTCTAAGCCTTGGTTGATTGCAGTATGTATGATTGTATCTATCGTGGTAGTGGCAGCACTCTTTATTATCGGACAGAAAGGAGACGATGATGAAGATGTGGAGGAATAAAATAAAAAATGAGTGATTTTGTATACAGTCTTAACGCTACCATGCCCATTTTTCTGGTGATGATTCTTGGCTGGTGGCTGAAAAAGATCAGCTTTTTAACAGACGAATTTGTGTCGGTGGCAGACAAACTGGTCTTTAAAGTGGCACTGCCGGTGATGGTTTTTAAAGATATAGCGGGGGCTGATTTATCCCAGGATTTTAACCTCAGATTTGTTCTGTTCTGTTTCTTTGGGACGTGTATATTTTTCAGCGTAATCTGGCTGTTGGCAGAACTTTTTATAAAGGATAAAAGTATGATAGGAAGCTTTGTGCAGGGAAGCTTTCGGGGAAGTGCTGCAATTCTTGGAATTGCTTTTGCCCAGAATATTTATGGAAGCAGTGGTCTGGTGCCGATGATGATTGTGGCATCTATTCCGTTATTTAATATTTTTTCCGTAATTGTGCTGATGCGAAGTGCCAATGCAGAGGAGACGGATAAAGCAGTAGTGGTGAAAAAAACGTTAAAGGGGATTGTGACAAATCCGATCATTATCGGAATCTTTGCAGGAATTCCTTTTGCGTTGTTAAAAATACAGTTTCCGGTTATTCTGGAGAAAGGGCTTCAAAGTGTAGCGGGTTTATCAACGCCTCTTGCTTTGATTGCGATTGGAGCAGGATTTGCTGTGGATGCAGCAATGGATAAATGGAAACCTGTATTGGCAGCTTCTTTTATAAAGCTGATTATGATTCCTGGGATTTTTCTTCCTGTTGCAGCGTGGATTGGTTTCAGGAATGAAGAAATGGTGGCACTGTTAATCTTAACAGGGGCACCTACTACGGTAAGTTCTTATATCATGGCAAAGAATATGGGAAATGACGGTGCACTGGCATCTGGTATAGTGGTGATGACGACACTGTTATCTGCTGTGACACTAACAACTATCATATTTATATTGAAAAGCAATGCCTTAATTTAGGTAGAGTCAACAGGTATTTAGAATTTTTTCTAAATACCTGTTGACTTTTTGTCGTTGTGTGGTAAGATCTATTTAGAAATATTTCTAAATAGATTCCTGTGTTTTACCAGGATAGTGAATAAGGAGGTGACAGGTTGGCATTTGCAGATACTTTTAAAGCACTTTCTGACCCCATACGTCGGGAAATTTTACAACTTCTCAAAAATGGCAGATTATCAGCAGGGGAAATTGGCAGTCATTTTGATATGACAGGAGCTACCATATCCTATCATTTAAACATATTGAAAAAAGCGGACCTGATATGGGAAAAAAGAGAGAAGAATTATATTTATTATGAGCTAAATACTTCTGTTTTGGAAGAGATCATGCTTTGGATTTCAGATTTAAAAGGAGAGAGTGAAGATGGTAAAGAAGAATAAAAAGATGATTATTGCTGCGAATATTGTTACGCTGCTACCGATTCTTGCAGGATTGGTATTATGGGACAGACTGCCTGACAGGATGGCAGTACACTGGGGGGCAGACGGAGCCGCAAATGGATGGAGTTCAAAACCCGTTGCTGTGTTTGGCTTGCCGGTTTTTATATGTATCATAGAGTGGGCCTGCATATGGGCGACGCTGGCAGATCCAAGAAAAAAGAATATCAGTGAGAAGATTTTTAGGGCTATGATCTGGGGCTTGTCTATTTTATCCCTCATTTTGAACGGTTCGTGCTATTTTATAGCAATGGGAAAAATAGTAAATATGAATATATTGGTTTTTCTTTCCATGGGAGTTTTCTTTATGATCATTGGAAATTATATGCCAAAGACAAAGCAGAGTTATACAATGGGAATCAAGCTTCCGTGGACGTTAGATAGTGAAGAAAACTGGAACCGTACGCATCGTCTGGCGGGATTTATCTGGAGTATATGTGGACTGTGTATGATTGTAAATGCATTTATACAGTGGAAATGGCTGAGTTTTACTATTATTGTTACAATGATTTTGGTGCCGTGTGTATATTCTCTTATTCTGTATAAAAAAGGAATCTGATGCGCAGGACTTGTAAAAACTTTATAATGTAAAGTTGCAAGAAATGCAAAATTCTGATAATGTATATAAGAAATATAATTTGGGCAGAAAAATAAAGAATATTTTATATTTTTTGTGTAGCATGCTCTTTAGAAAGGTGTACAGGAGGATAGGCAATGGATAAGATTAAGATGACAACACCATTGGTAGAAATGGACGGAGATGAGATGACAAGAATACTCTGGAAGATGATTAAGGACGAGCTTTTGCTTCCATTTATTAATTTAAAAACAGAGTATTATGATTTGGGTCTGGAATACAGAAATGAGACTAATGATCAGGTGACATTTGATTCCGCAGAAGCAACTAAGAAATATGGAGTAGCAGTGAAATGTGCTACGATTACTCCGAATGCGGCCCGCATGACAGAGTATAATTTAAAGGAAATGTGGAAATCACCCAATGGAACGATTCGTGCAGCTTTAGATGGTACAGTATTCCGTGCACCGATTGTAGTAAAGGGGATTGAGCCTTGTGTAAAGAACTGGGTTAAGCCGATTACACTTGCAAGACATGCCTATGGTGATGTCTATAAGAATACAGAAATCCGTGTTCCTGGTGCGGGTAAGGCAGAGCTGGTATTTACAGGAGAAGACGGGACAGAGATTCGGGAAACGATTCATGAGTTTAAAGGTCCCGGTGTACTTCAGGGAATGCATAATCTGGATGAGTCCATAGGAAGCTTTGCAAGAGCGTGCTTTAACTATGCATTGGATATCAAACAGTCTGTGTGGTTTGCGACCAAAGATACAATTTCCAAAAAATACGACCATAGATTTAAAGATGTTTTTCAGGAAATCTATGATGCAGAATATGATGAGAAATTCAAAGCAGCAGGAATTGAGTATTTTTATACCCTGATTGATGATGCGGTTGCCCGTGTAATGAAGGCAGAGGGCGGATTTATCTGGGCATGTAAGAATTATGACGGAGATGTCATGTCTGATATGGTATCTTCTGCATTTGGTTCCCTTGCCATGATGACTTCGGTATTGGTTTCTCCTTCTGGGGTATATGAATATGAAGCAGCACATGGTACGGTTCAGAGACACTATTACAAGCATTTAGAAGGAGAGGAGACTTCTACAAATTCCGTGGCCACCATCTTTGCATGGACAGGTGCTTTGAGAAAACGTGGTGAGCTTGATAATATTCCGGAGCTTATGACATTTGCAGATAAGCTGGAAGCAGCAACGCTTGGTACGATTGAAGCGGGGAAAATGACAAAGGATCTAGCGTTGATTACAACCATTGAAAATCCTACAGTATTAAATTCTGAGAACTTTATTAAAGAGATTCGTAAGAGTTTAGAAGAGAGCTTATAAAAGATCAGTAGAATATGAATAAACGAAAGGAACCTTTTTGTACAGTAGTATAAAAGGGTTCCTTTCATCTGTATAAAAATTGTATTATGGACGAAATATTTTATCTGGTTATGATATGGACACCATTTTTTGCTTTTTTGTTTTTAAATAGATGACACCCAAAAAGGCAGCACACATAACCCATATAACCGGTTCTGTCAGGACAACACCTGTATATTTCATAACCGGAATGACAAAAACACAGGACAGTATTTTCACAACCAGTTCAATGCTACTGGAAAGGATTGGGACAATGCGATATCCCATTGCCTGCATGGCATTGCGCAGTACAAATAAGATGCCAAGAGGGAAAAAGAATATGGTACAAACTTTTAGATTATATGCGGCATTAAGGATGATATTTTCATTACCTGTGCCGGTAAGCATTCTGATTAACATATTTCCGTATAGAAAAGCGATTGCCACAGATATCACCGACCATAAAAGCTCCAGCCATAATACCTGTTTCATTGCCTTGCGGATTCTGTCAAACTGCTTTGCACCAAAATTTTGTCCGGTGAAAGTGGAGCAGGCAACAGCAACTGCCTGTAAAGGCATCATTAAAAATTCGAAAAGCCGTCTGGAAGCAGTATGTGCAGTGATGATATCTTTTCCCAGATGATTGATTCCTTTTTGCAGAATGATTGAGCCGATTGCCAGTACCGAGGACATTAAGCCCATGGAAATACCCGTTGAAAGCATTTCCAACACTAATTTTTTTGACAGATGCCAGTCTTTTTTTTCGGGCATATATATACGATATTTTTTTATAATATAAATAGCACAGAGAATAGCGGAGATTAACTGTGCGGCAACAGTTGCTAATGCAGCTCCGGAAACGCCCAAATGTAATCCTAATATAAAGAGAATATCCAATACAATATTGATTCCGCAGGACGCAATTAGGAAATAAAGAGGTGTCCGGCTGTTTCCCACCGCCCGCATAAAGCCGGAGCACATATTGTAACCGATGGTTGCTGTCATTCCTGCCAGAATGATAAAGATATATTGATATGCGATATCAAATATTTCCTGCGGGGTATCCAGCCAGTAAAGAAGAATCCGCAAAAATGGCAGGACGATTACTGTTAAAAGAATAGTGGTCATAATATTTAATATTATTGTAGCGGCAACTGCTTTTTTCATCTTTGATAAATTTTTGGCACCAAAAATCTGTGCCATTACAATGCCGAAACCGTTATTCATACCGTTTGCAAAATAAATCAACACAGAATACAGTGCAGATGTTGCACCGATAGCAGCTATGGCATCATCACCAAGATTGTATCCTGCAATCATGGTATCTATAATGTTATATGCCTGTTGGAAGAGAGTTCCAATTAACAGTGGAATGGCAAACTGTATGATTACTTTAATTGGTGTTCCTGTTGTCATGTCATTTGTGTGCATAATGGTAACCTCCCTGTATGCTTATTGGGGTATTTTTAGTCTGTTAATCATTATAACTTTTGAATATTCTTTTGGCAATATGGAGAGCGGGGCTTCAGGCATTATAATTCTATTTGAGGACTTTTTAATTGGACAGAATACCTGATTTAAATAGTAAAGAGTATTTTTTAGGATACAAGTATGATACAATATTGATGTATTTATATAAAAAATTCCTGTTTATCTTAGTAAGGGGGACGCTTTCAACATGAGGGGCTGGTGGAGTCCGCTGTGGGGAAATACCCTGCTGTTCTCGTCCGTCCCCGCTTTCGCTCCTTCGCACGCATAGCGGTACTAAACTCTTGTATGTCTGTGACATCCAATCGTTAAGTACCGATGGGTGCGAAAGTCCTACCGAGAAACAGCAGG